>CAZYOL010000050.1:0-23529 GCA_964649065.1 uncultured Spirochaetales bacterium | reverse complement strand
CACACGGGGCCGGAGGCGAACCGTGTTGCGGGTACGGAGACGAGGGATTCCTGGGAGATAGTTGGTAGCGGTGGTTGGACTCGAACCAACGACCTACGGCTTATGAAGCCGCCGCTCTAACCGACTGAGCTACACCGCCACCGAATCGCGCGGGAGAGCCCCGCAGCGGACCGGAGAAGCTAGCGGACGGGAGCGCTGCTGGCCCCGACCGTCCCGGCGCCCGTAATCTCGATGGGCTCCTCGGCCGGGCGCTCGGGGGCGCTGGCGGCCTCCCCGGCCTGGCTCTCCGGGCCCGCGCCGTTGGCGTAGACCGCGCGCTCGAGCGCATCGATGCGCTCGAGGAGCTGCTCGAGATCGGCGCCGGAGGCCGCCTGCACCGAGCCGGCCGCCGCGCCAGCCGTCGCCGCCGCCGCGGGGGCCGGAGCGCGCGGGCCCTCCTCCACGTAGCGGCCGATGCGGTCGGCCATCGCGTCGAGCTTCGGGATGATCTCGCCGAGGGAGCCCGACTGCACGAAGACCTGCCGCGGCGCCGCCTCGGCCGGGCGGCCCTCCGCCACCGGCGCACAGCGCACGTCCAGGCTGGCTCCCTCACCGAACTGCGTGAAGGTGCCGTAGAGCACGTAGTCGGCTCCCGCGTCCCGGGCGGAGGAGACGGCCGCGCCGAGATCCTCCGGCGCGGCCCCGCGCACCCGCATCACGCGCATCTGGCCCGAGCGCTCGAGCCGCGCCGAGAGCATCTCGGCCAACCCGTCGCTCAGGTAGTCCGAGCTCTCCTGGGCGCTGTGCACCTTGACGGGCATCAGCGCCAGCAGCGCGGGCTCCGCGGCCTGGGACGTGCCGGCCAGGGCGATCGCGCTGAGGCAGAGGAGCAGGGCACGCAAGGTATCGGATCTCCGCCTTTTTCCTGGGGAGGAGCCCCCAGAAGCAGGGCCTGTCGAGTTGCTAACACTCCGCCGGGGGGCGGTCAAGCCTGGAGAATGGCTCCCCGCCCGAGCGCCGGACCGCCGGGGAGGCGGACCACGAAGGTGGCCCCCTGGCCTTCGTGGCTGCGCACCTGGATCGAGCCGCCGTGGTCCTCCACCACCCGGTGGCAGATCATCAGCCCGAGCCCGGTGCCCTGGTCCGGCCCCTTGGTCGTGAAGAAGGGGTCGAAGACACGCTCGAGGTCCTCCTCGGCGATGCCGGGACCGCGGTCCTCGACCTCGAGGCGCAGCGTTCCGTCCTGCTCGCAGGCCGTGCGCACCACGACCTTGGCGCCGCGCGGGCTGGCGTGGATCGCGTTCAGCAGCAGGTTCATCACCAGCTGGTGCAGGTGATCCCGGACGGCGCTCACCTTGGGGGTGTCCGGCGCCGCCTCCAGGGCCAGCTCGACCCCGGCCTTCTTGGCCTCCCTGGCGAGCAGGCGCCTCACCTCTTCCACCAGGCCCAGGGCGTCGACGGTCTCGCGGGTGGCCACCTCGCTCCCGCCGCCGCGTCCGAGCCGGCGCATGGTGTCGACCAGGCGCCGGATGCGGTCGACCTCGCGACAGGCCAGGTCGTGATAGTCGCCCCAGAACTCGGCGTCCGGCTGCTCGCGCTTGCTCGGGGCCATGCTCAGGAAGGTGTGGATGGAGACCAGCGGGTTGTTGATCTCGTGGGCGAGTCCGGCGGCCAGCGTGCCCAGGGTGCCCAGCCGATCGGCCCGCAGGATCTGCTCGCGGCTGCGCCGCAGGTCCTGCACCAGGCGGGCGTTCTCGATGGCGGTGGCCGCCTGATGCGTCAGGCCCTCGAGCAGAGTGCGGTCTTCGGCCCGGAAGCGCCGCCCCCCGCGGCGGTTGTCCACCGCCACGGCGCCCAGCGGGCCGCTCTGGCCGATCAGCGGCACCACCAGCACCTCGTCGGCGGCCACCTCCGTGACCCAGCGCTTGATCGGCCCCTCCAGCTCGAAGGCGTTCTCCACCGCGAGGAGCTGGGTGTCGCCCGCCCGCAGCCGCCCCATGAAGGAAGGGGCCAGCTCGTCACTGATGGCGATCTGGTGCAAGACCTCGTTCACGGCGCACTCGTCGTGGTAGCCGGCGAAGGTCAGGATCCGCTGCTCGTCGTCGAGCAGGGCCACGCAGCCGGCGTCGAAGCCGAATTCCTCGGTCACGGTGGCCAGCAGCAGGCGGATCAGCCGCGGCAGCTCCAGCTCCTGATTGATCGACTTCGAGACCCGGTTCAGCAGCGTCAGCTCGCTCAGCAGCTGCTCCCGCTCGCGCTCCAGGGCGTAGACCTCGATGGCCCGGCGCACCGTGAGGCGCATGTCCTCCGGGGTCCAGGGCTTCGGCACGAAGCGGTAGATGCTGCCGGCGTTGATGGCGCTCTCGAGGGTTCCCGCGTCGCCGTAGGCCGTCACCAGGATGCGCAGGGTGTTGGGATCGAGCTCCTTCACCCGGGACAGGAAGTCGACGCCGCTCATCCCCGGCATCCGGTGGTCGGAGAGCACGACCGCCACCGGGGACTCGTTGAGGACGCGCAGCCCCTCTTCGGCATCTCCTGCCGTGAGAATGGAGAATTCCCGGCGGAACGTAAGCTCGAAGATGCGCAGGTTCTCCGGCTCGTCGTCCACGTAGAGCACGGGGAACTCGCGGTGGTCGAAGATCCGGTCGGGGCTAGGCCGCACCGCGGCCCTCCTGCGCGGGAAGCTCGATCACGAAGCTGGTGCCCTCCCCCGGCTCCGACTCGACCTGGATGCGGCCGCCGTGCTCGTCGATGATCCGGCGGCTGATCGAGAGGCCCAGGCCCGTGCCCCGCCCGGCGCTCTTGGTGGTGAAGAAGGGCTCGAAGAGCCTCGCCTGCACCTCCGGCGGAATGCCGGGCCCGTCGTCTCGAACCTCGATGCGCACCCCGTCCCCAGCGCTGCGCAGACCGATCTGGATGAAGCCACCGCGGCCTTCGAGTGCTTCGGTCGCATTCTTGAGGAGGTTTAGGAAAACCTGATTCAGGGCCCGGGAATCGCCCTGCACGGCCGGCAGCTGCGGATCGATCGAGAGCTCCGCCGCCACCCCCGCCTGCCGCATCTCGTGCCGCACCAGCTGAAGGGTGGACTCGATGCCCCGGGCCAGGTCGACCTCGCGCCGCACCGACTCCCCGGGCGCTGCGAAGTCGCGCAGATCGGCCACCAGGCGATGGGTGCGCTCCAGGCCCTCGGTCGCGATGGCCACCAGCTCGGCGAGCGAGTCCGAGAGCTCGTCGACTCCCGCGGCCTCCACGGCCTTCACCAGGTCCTGGAGGCCCTGCGTCTCCCGCACCGCCACCGGGTCCAGCGCGGCCAGGCTCTCCGCCACGCGCCGCAGCTCGCCCACCTGCGCCCTCAGGGTCTTCAGGGCGTTGGTCGCGAAGTTGACCGGATTGTTGACCTCGTGAGCCACCCCCGCGGCCAGCTCGCCCACGGCGGCCAGCCGCTCGCTCTGCACCAGCTGGCTCTGGGCCGACTTCAGCTCGGCCAGGGCCGTCTCGAGATCCTGGTTGGCCAGCTCCAGCTCCTGGTTGCGGCGGGCCACCTGGGCCTGCAGGCTGCGCAGCCGCAGCAGGGAGCGCAGCCGCGCCATCAGCTCCCTGGAGTGGAAGGGCTTGGTGACGTAGTCGTCGGCCCCCAGCTCCAGGCCCTGCAGCTTCATCTCGCGCTCGGCCTTCGAGGTGACGAGCACGACCGGAATCGAGCGCGTGGCGGGATCGTTCTTGAGGATCCGACACAGCTCCGTGCCGCTCATCTCCGGCATCATCACGTCGGTCAGCACCAGGGCCGGCGCCGAATCGCGCACGGCCTCCAGGCCCTCGCGGCCGTTTCGGGCCGTGCGCACGCGATACTCCTTGCCGACGATGTGCGCCAGGAGCTTGCGCATGTCGCCGTTGTCCTCCACCACCAGCACCTCCTGGCGGGCGCCCCGATCGCGCTCGTCCTCCGGCATCTCCTCGGCGTGGGCCTCCTCGAAGCGCGCCCGCTCCACCGAGCGCTCCATCTCGATCAGGCTCGGGGCTTCCCCGGAACGGCCCGCGTGGACATCCAGATCCAGCTCGCCCTCCATGGCGGCCATCGAGTGCCCCAGGGAGACCATGCGCACCGACGGGTCCTGGAGAGCCTCCTCGGCCTCCGGCGCGTCGGGCTCTCCGGCGGGCAGCAGCACGTGGAACTGGGCGCCCTGCCCGGCCCCTCCGCTCTCGGCCCAGACGCGTCCACCGTGGAGCTGCACCAGCTCCCAGACGAGCGAGAGCCCGATGCCGGTGCCCTCGTGGTTCCGGGTTCCCGAGGAATCGACCTGGGCGAAACGGTCGAAGATCCGGTCTAGCTGCTCGGACGGGATGCCGATGCCCGAATCGGCCACGCTGAGCTGGGCGCCGCCGTTCTCCGCCGGCGCCAGGCGCACCTCGATGCGGCCTCTCTCCGGTGTGAACTTCAGCGCATTGCCCAGCAGGTTGACCAGAATCTTCTCCAGGGCGTCCGGGTCGACGTGGATCTCCCGGTCGCCGGCCAAGCCTTCGGCGGAGAGCTCGACTCCCTTGCGCTCGGCGAGCGGCCGAGCGCTGGCGACCAGGCCGCGCAGCACCTCACCGAGCCGGATCGGAACGCGCTGGATGCGCAGCTGGGCCCCCTCGATCTTGGCCAGGTCCAGCAGATTGTTGATCAGCTTGAGGAGCCGCAGCCCGTTGGTGTGGACGGTCTGGAGGTACTCGCGCTGCGGGCCACCCAGCTCGCCGAAGTCTCCTCCCAGCAGGGACTCCACGGGCGCCAGCATCAGCGTGAGCGGCGTCCTCAGCTCGTGGTGCACGTTGGCCGTGAAGCGCGACTTCTCCTGGTCCAGGGCCTTCAGGTGGTCGCGGGCCTGCTCCAGCTCCCGGCGCCGCAGGAAGTCGCGGAAACGGGCGCGATCCAGGACGGCGCAGCTGGCCACGCACTCCACCGCCGCCGCAGTGGGGAAGAAGAGGTGGAGGAGATAGGTCCGCCACTCGACCGTCCCGTGCAGGAAGGGCAGTCCCGCCAGGGCGGCCAGCAGGATCCCCACCAGGAAGGAGGCCTGCTTCGCCGAGTAGGGCATGAAGACCGGCATGCCCACGAAGAGCAGGACCAGGCCGACGTAGTATTCGCCCATCAGCCCGCCGGCGCCCTCGATCACCGCCAGCAGCGCCCCCCCGATCGCCAGACACCCAGCGATGGAGGAGAACACAGGCCGCTGCTTCACGAAGCGCAGCAAAAGGACGCCCAGAATCAGGTTCAGGACCATCCTGAGGACAAAGAAGCGCTCGAAGAGCTCGGGATAGGCAAGCCAATCGAGAATGATGAAGGCCGAGTTCAGGATGATGACAACGGCACCTGCGGCTCGATTCGAGCGGACGAGACGATCCCTCGCCAGCTCGCTTCGATAGGCTTCGTAGAGCCTTTCGTCATCCACCTGCATATCCCTTCGAATCGACTATCGAACCTCCTGCCTTGAGCCGACCCCCTCCCCGCCCAGAGTCCCAGCTGGGGCCCCCTCTTGCCTGGGTAACCGTGAGAGAAGCAGCGGCAGGAGCGTCAGGTCTGCCAAGAGGCAGATCCCCACCACCGCCGCCGTGACGATGCCCAGATTCCGGGTCACCGTGAAGTCCGAAAAACCCAGGACCCCAAATCCGATCATCACCGCAGCCGTCGTGAAGACGAGCGGTGGCAGAACTTGCGCAAGTGCACGATTTAGTGCAGACAGGTTCCCGGATCCCGAGGAGATCCCCCTCTGGAAGGCAGTGACAAGGTGAATCGTATCGTCCACGGCAATACCGAGCGCTGTCGACCCCACACCCACCGTGATCGCATCCAGCGGAATTCTCAAGAGACCCATCGCCCCAAAAACCAGAACCAGAGGGATCACATTTGGCACTAGGGCAGCTCCCACGAGCAACGGCCAGCGGAAGATCGCAAAGAGAACGAGACCGATCGCTGCCAAGGCGAGCGAGAGCCCTCGAATCTGGCCCCACGCGAGTTCGTGCTCGGATCGCGCGAACTCGTACATGATCCCCGTCGTTCGTGCGGTTGTTTCCGGATGCCCCTCTCTTGCCCACCAGCTCTCGGCTGCTCGAGCAATTCGCATCAGGTCCTCGGAGCCGTTGTTGTCCACCCGGAGAATGACGTTCGCACGCGTACGGTCCTCCGAGATCACATCCCCCAGATACTCGACAGACTCGAGCAGAAGCAGATACTGCTCGATCGCCTCTCGGCTATCTGGCAGCTCATCGGCGCTCCCTCCCTGGAATGCGGCATGTGCCTGCGCAAGTGGGTCCACGACCGAGATGACCTTCCCCACTTCTGGAAGCCCGTGAAGGAATCTCCCGAACTTCTCGATTCGACCCAGCACCGCCGGGCGGGTCAACTCTTGGCCCTCGATCACCACGTTCATCGGGCTGATCCCCGCCAGATGACTCTTGATCTCTTCGTATGCCACGCGGACCCGCGATTCCTTCGAAAACCACACGATGGCGTCCGTCTCCACCTCGAGACTTCGAATACCCACTACTGAAACGAGTATCGCTACCACCCACGGGATGAGGATCGTCCCAGGCCTATTCTGAGCGAAGCTCGACAGCCAGCTGGCTCCCCGCTCCCTCAGCAATCGATGTGCAGGGGCGGACGATGAACCCCCGGTGACTGCAAGCAGGGCCGGAGACAGGCTGAGCGCGGCGACCAGCACCGACAGAACGCCAAGCGCTCCATAGCCTCCGAAGTCGCGCACCACCTGGATCCGAATCGTGCTCAGGGCCACCAAGCCAATTGCCGTCGTCAGCCCTGACAGAGCGATCGGCACAGCCACGTGTGCAATACGGCGCCCGATTTCTCCCCGCTCGGAGGCTCCCTGAGCTGCGCTCAACACGTGCATCACATAGGCAGATCCCAAGGCGAGCAGCACGGAGGGCAACATCATCGTAGAAATCGTGAGCGGGGTTCCGACCCAGCCCATGGTCCCCAGGGTGATCCAGCTCCCGAACCCACTGGTAAGGAGCGACACGATCGCGGCCTTGGGTGCCCAAAACGCAAAGCTGACCAGCGCCGCGATCGCGGCCACGGTCAACGGGACGAAACGCAGAATCTCTCGCTCTGTCTGCTGGTTGACCCGCGTGCGAAAGACCGGAACCCCCGAGGTCCACGCTCGACCCGGCTCGAGGACGGAATCGATCTGGGCCAGGAGCTCATCCTGCGCTTCCGAGGAGCCCGCTTCTAGAAAGATGTTGACGGCGTGGACCCGGCCGTCATCCGAGACGAGCGTCCGCGGCCCGATTCGGTCTCGAGAGACCAACTCAGCAAGCCGGGCGGTGCCCAGTCTGCCCGTGGGCGGGCCGTCGGCCATCCCAGCGTCGAGCAAGAGGTCACCGTTGGGCCCACTCCGGATCAAAGGAAAGGTCGAGAGACTGTCGACTCTGCGCACGCCTTCGAAACCCTCGGCAAGCGAGGTCAGCCTCTCGATGTCGCGAAGGACTCCCAGCTCGTAGGGGTTCTCGCCTTCGATGGCAAGGACCACAACCTCGTCCCCACCGAAGTCGGCGACGGACCGCTCGTAGAAGGACCAGGCTGGCCCTATCCGATCGAGAACGCTCTCGGTAGTGGTGTCGAAGTCGAGCTCGACGACCCCTAGCCCTGCCACGAACATGGCTAGCAGCCAGACTAATATGATTGCGTATGGATTCTCAGCGGAGAAGCACGCCAAGCGACCGAGCCAGGACGTCTCGTACCGGGCTGTCACCCGCGCCACCGGCCGACTAGGGGCGCCGGGCAGCAGTGATCACGACCTGAGGAGGCTCCCCGAGACTCGTCGTGTGATTGCATTCGATGAAGCCAGCTTTCCGAACGATGTCTTCCAGCTCTTCGGCGTCGAAGAACCGGAACTGCCCGGCCTCTTCCAGATCAAAAATTCTCCACGCAGAGTTCAGGAAGCACGGCAAGGACAGATCGATTTCCTCACCGGCACGCCGACCGAAGACCTCCGTTGCCCGATCCGAGTAGCGTTCGGAGAACGCTTCCAAATAGACCTTCGAGAAATCCGCGTCCCTCCTGGGTGCCGACACGACCAGCCTTCCCCCAGACTTCAGGGCCTCGTAGACCTCTGCGAGAAGCCTCCTGGGATTCCGTACATAGCTGACCAACAGCGAGAGTAGAGCCGCGTCGTAGCTCGCAGGACGCAATGGCAGGCTCCGAACGCCCGGCTGAAGGCTGAGGTCCGCGAGGATCGGATGCCAGCGCCCGCTCTGCACGCCACCCAGGTCCTGAAGCCTCGATCGGGCCCGAGCATGCAGCTCCGAAACAAAGTCGACGGCGTGGATGCTCCGCGGCCCAGAGCATCCCGATTTGCCGAACAGCCGCACCGCAAAGTCGCCAGGCCCCGAGCCAAGATCCAGCACCCGACTTTCGCCATCGATGTCGAGTAAGTCGATCTGTCGCTGCATGAAAGTGCGGAAGGCATGCGTCGCCGAGAGGAGCTCGTAGCCAACTCGCCCTTCGCGGCCGAGCAGGTAGTCGCGCCAAATGGAGCGGAAGCCGTCCGCGGGTTGCTGCTGTGTCTCCTTCTCGGCAAAGCGACGCCTAGCCAGGGCGCGAGCGCTCGGCGCGCGAGGCTCGATCGTCTCCCCGAGCGACATCTCAGCCGCCTCTCGACTAATCAGCGCGAATACGGCGCGCGCCTCCCGGCTGTTGCGAAGCTGGTGTCCGGTGGGAATCTCGAGGATCTTGCGCCGGTCCGCATTGCCAGCCGACATCAGCTCTTCGACGCGCTCGTGATCCACCCATGCGTCGGAGCGACCGCGAAGCCAGGTTATGGGGACGCGAATCCGCTCCATGTCACGGCGCGCATCTTCCATGAACCCGAGCTTGTGCTCGATCGCATCTCGGCCTGCACGATCAATATCGACCAACGCACCGAAGAGCTCTTGCCGGCCGAAAGCCAGGCCCTGAAGCAGCCCGTAGCCAAAATCCACACCGCCCGACACGACACGCAGCGTCGACTGGAGGTCACCCACGCCGACAACGCTGATCCAGCCCGCCAGTTCTTTCGAAGCGTCTGCGCTGACGACGCGTCGCGCGTCGATCGCGGACAGGCTGAATGTCACCAGCACGACCCTACCGGTCCGGAACTGTGCGTCCTGCCGCAGGAATCGGATTGCGGCCTGCGTGTCCCGCACGGCTTGTGAGAACGTGAAGCTCAGGTGCTCGCCGCCGTCGAATCTGTCTTCATCCGGGACGAATGATGATCCCCTGCGGCGTGTCCCATCGAAGCGAAGGACGGTCACCGGGCGAGCTGCAGCCTGAAAGCTCTCCGCGATGGTCGCGGCGAGCGGGAGCAGCGTTTCCTTGGTCTTTCCCCAAGCCGAGGGGATCACGACGGCCGTAGCCCCCTCGGAGGGCCCCCACCGATCCACGATCCCAGAGAGCGACTCACCGGCGTCGTTGAAAAAGCAGATTCTCCTCGTCTCGAAGCCCTGGGTGGATCCGGCCGGAGCCTCGAGAGCGACCGGCACCCGCGACAGCTCTGCAGGCCGGACCCTCAGGTTCGCGTCTCGAGGGACCCGGCTCGTCGAAACACCAACTCGCGTCCAATCCCGCTGCTTGCCGCCTCTGTCCGCACTGCGAACCTCGGCAAGCTTTCGGGTACCCGCTTCTGCGCCGTCCACGAAGCTCACGCCAAAACGGTCTCCCCGCCGCAGGCCCACGCTCGATGGGATTCGCAGAGCCAAGCCGTGAAACGTCCAGTCCAATACGTCTGCAGAGAGATCGGGGCGGGCAGGGAGATCGATCTTCACGCGCTTCGGGGCTCGCGAGCCCTGACCCGGTTCGACCCGCCAAAGATCGCGCATCTCTGCGAGATAGATCGACGAGGGGATCGAGGCCTCGATCTGCAGGTGTGGCAGCACGCGAAGCACTCGAGCCACCATGAAGTAGCGCGTCGCGTCTAGGGTGAAGTTCACGGGCAGCTGGGCGCCCGGACTGGTCTCCAGGCCCTCTAGGACGAGCTGCATGCTCGCCCCCTCGAGCCCAACGATCCGGGCGCGCGCCTGCGAGCTCCTGTGATCGATCCCACCGGCAAGTCTCTGCCCGGATTCCTGCAGCCGGCGGAGGATGCGGAGGACTTCGGGGCCGCTGATGACGTCGCGATGGAGGCGGCGCAGAGTCTCGGGCGGGATCGGGTCCGGGCGCGGGCCCCCGGCTGCCCGCGGGCGGCGTTGCGAGCGCCGGCGACCGGCGTCGGGCTGGGGGCTCATCACGCTCTCCTGGGCAGCTCGGAGCGTCTGGGCTCCACCCACTCGATCCGCTCGGACTGCATGACGCCGCTGCCAGCGTACCACGGCCCGGGAGTCGGGAAGACTCTGGCGTGATGATTCGGTGAGGATTCCGGCAGGGCTCGGAACACCCGCTCCGCTGCGAGCCGCGGTACACGGATGGAGGCGCCGCACTCCCACCCGAGCCGCGTGCGGAGAGCCAGCGGCGCCCGAACACGTCCCACGGCGACGCGGGTTGCTGCGGCGCACCAGCCGCGGATCGGGTGGCTTCGGGCAGGCTGAGCTGAGACAAGGACGCCCCTCTGCGCCAGCAGCTCGGGACCGATGAAGGCTATGGAGCGCTCGGGCAACGCGCAAGACCCGAGGCCGCGCGAGGGCTTGGAACGCAAGCTGCCGGTGAGAGGGCTAGTCCCCCGGGGGGAGCCACGCCCAGCTGCACCCGCCTCCCTTCACCCCGGCCTCTCGCAGCAGCCCGAGAGAGACCTCGCCGCGCGGGTAGCCGGCGTTGTAGACCACCTCGGCAATGCCGGCGTTGATGATCAGCTTCGTACAGATCAGGCAGGGACACAGCGTCATGTAGACCGTGGTGCCCCGTACCGATACGCCGTGATAGGCCGCCTGGGTGATGGCGTACTCCTCGCCGTGGCAGCAGAGGCACTCGTCGAGCCGGGTTCCGCCCTCGGCGAAGCTGTTGCAGCGGGGACAGCCGCCCTCGTTGCAGTTGCGCGTCCCGCGCGGCGTGCCGTCGTAGCCGGTGGAGATGATCCGGCGCTCGACCGGGATGACGGCGGCCACCTTGCACTTCACGCAGTTGCTGCGCGACGCGACGACCTGCGCGATCGCCATGAAGTACTCGTGTCAGCTCGGACGGTCGAAGTAGAGGCAGTCGCGCAGCACCTCCTGGATGGCCTCGTGGAGCCCCTCCAGGCAGCCGTCGTTGCGCAGGCTGTAGTCCGCGAGATCGCGGACGGCGTGGAGCTGCTGGGCGGCGGGGTTTGCGCTGCCCAGCTCGCGACTCTCGAGGCTCTGCATCCTCTCGAGGCTGTCGGGGTCGCCCGGCCGCCCGCGGGCGCGGATGCGCTGGAAGCGGACCTCGGGATCGGCGTCGACCCAGATCAGCCGGAAGCGCGCGCTCCGCGCCCGCAGCGCCTCGACCTCGGCCGGGTGCCGGATCGAGTCCACCGCGTAGTCGCGGTCTCCGGCGATCTGGGAGAAGAGCCGAACGGCCAGCGCCCCCGCTCCCTCGCGCTCGCGCAGCTCGTTGCCCGTCTCGATCATGCGCTCGCGGGTCTCTTCGAGACCGCGGCTGCGCAGCTCGTCGCGAATCACGTCGGAGAGCGAGACGGCCTGAAAGCTGCGAGCCCGGAGGAAGCCCAGGATCTCACCCTTGCCGGCTCCGTTGGTGCCCGAGACTCCGAGAATCACCGATCGCCCATCTCGGGCGCTCGGCCTGCGCCCGTCCGTGCTGGCATAGCACGCGCCCTGTACATCTGGCAGCCTGCTTCCGTGCGGGTGTGGGTGACCGGCGCGGGGGGCTTCGTCGGCGCCCACCTCACGGCCCGCCTGCGGCGCGACGGCTGCGACGTCCACGGCGCCGACCGCGAGGTGGACGTGCGCGACCCGGAGGCGCTGCGCCGCGTCCTCTCGCGGCTCGCCCCGGACGCCATCGTCCACCTGGCCGCCCAGAGCTCGGTCGCCCGCTCCTGGCAGGCCGGGGCCGAGACCTGGGAGATCAACTACCTGGGCGCCGCCGCGCTGATCCAGGTGCTGGAGGCGGAGACGCCCCGAGCGCGCCTGCTGCTCGTCGGCTCCGGGGACGTCTACGGCCCCCTCGCCCCGGGCCAGCCGCCCTTCGCGGAGCCGGAGCCCCTGCGCCCGGCCTCTCCTTACGCCCGCGCCAAGGCCTGCGCCGAGATTCTGGGCCAGCGGAGCGCCGAGCGGGGCTTCGCCGTCTATCGCCTGCGACCCTTCAACCACACGGGCGCCGGCCAGTCGGATCGCTTCGCCCTCTCCAGCTTTGCTCGCCAGCTGGCCGAGATGGAGGTCGGCCTGCGGGCGCCGGAGCTGGAGGTGGGCAGCCTCGACTCGACGCGGGACTTCCTCGCCGTCGAAGACGTCGTCGATGCCTACGCGAGCCTGCTCTCGGGCTCGGCGCCGGCCGATACCTACAACATCGCCAGTGGACGCGAGCTGCGGATCGGCAGCCTGCTGGAGCGCCTGATCGAGCGGTCTCGGGTCCGTCCCCAGGTGCGCATCGATCCCGCGCGGGTGCGCCCGGCGGACCGCTCCGCCGGCTGCCCGGAGCGCCTGCGAGCGGCCGCCGGCTGGCAGCCGCGGACCCCGATCGACCGGGCCCTCGAGAGCCTGCTCGAGGACTGGCGGCGTCGGGTGCGCGCCGCGTGAGCCAGGCCCGCCAGCGCTCTCCGCTCGGGTCGAGCGCGTCGCGCTGCGCCTCCACCTCGAGCCCGGCCTCGGCCAGCGCGCGCTCGAAGACCTCGCCGTCCGCCGCGACGATCCCCGCCAGGACCGCGCGCCCCTCGGGCCGCAGCCGCGCGGCCAGCCCTGGCAGCAGCGGCGTCAGCTCGCTCCGCAGCAGGTTGGCCAGGATCAGGTCGAAGCCGATCGCGGCGAGGGCGTCCAGGCTGCCGCGGAAGATCGCCAGGCGCGCCCCGAGCCCGTTGCGCGCCGCATTCGCGCGCGCGGCCTCACTCGCCAGCGGGTCGAGGTCGCAGGCCACGGCCCGGGCGCTGCAGAGGCGCAGCGCCGCCAGCGAGAGCACGCCGCTGCCGCAGCCCACGTCGAGGACCCGAGAGTCCGCCGGGAGCCCGGGCGCCTGCCGATCGACCCACTCGAGGGCCAGCCGGGTCGAGACGTGCGCCCCGGTGCCGAAGGCCTGCCCGGGATCGATCACGATCTCCGCCTGGCCGGGCCGCGCGGCAAAGCTCACGAAGGAGGGCCGCACGACCAGACGCGGCGAGATCGGCAGCGCCTCGAGGCCGCGCTTCCAGGTCTCGGGCCAGTCGACCTCGGGCACCGGCGCCACCTGCGGCCGCGTGCCCGGCAGCGCCTGCTCGAGGGCCCGGCGCACGGCCTCCGCCGCGGTCCGGGGAGCGTAGATCCACAGCGTGATCGCACCGTCCCCCTCGCGCTCCTCCAGGCCGACCGCACCGGCCGCGTACGCCTCGGCTGCGGCGCGTTCGGCGTCGGCCTCGCGCTCGAGGCGGACTGCGATCCGCGCGTGCTCGCTGCTCGTGGTCGGCCTCCTTCCGCTGCTGTGCGGCTGCTACCTCGGCCACGTCGCCGGCGGCCAGTGGCGACTGCTGCGAGCCCGGCAGCCGATCGAGCGCCTGCTCGAGGAGCCGGACACACCGCAAGAGCTTCGCGCGAGTCTGGCGCGCGTCCAGGAGGTGCGGAGCTTCGCGGCCGAACTCGGCCTGAACGTCGGAGAGCGCTACGCCAGCTACGCCGAGTGGCCGGGAGACCGGATCGTGACGACGGTCGTGGCCAGCGAGCCGGGACGCGTCGAGGCGGCGGGCTTCTGGTTCCCCGTCGTCGGTCGCGTGCCCTACAAGGGCTTCTTCGATCCCGAGCGGGCCGAGGCCGAGGCCGCGCGCCTGCGCGCCCGCGGGCTCGACGTCTGCGTCTCGGGCGTCCCGGCCTACTCGACGCTCGGCTGGTTCGACGATCCGGTGACGACCCCCATGCTGCGACGCGGGGAGCCCTACCTGGTCGAGACTCTGCTCCACGAGCTGGTCCACTCGACGGTCTACGCGCCCGACGAGGCCGACTGGAACGAGGGGCTGGCGAGCTTCGTCGGAGCCGAGGCCAGCGTGGCCTTCTTCGCCCGCCTCGGCCGCGGCGAGGAGCAGCGGCTCTGGGTCGACGAGCGGCGCCGCGTGCGCGCCGAGCTGCTCGCGCTGCGGCAGCGGGTCGAGGCCCTCTACGCGGCGGAGCCCGCCGGCGAGGCCCGCGCCGCCAGGCGCCGCGAGCTCGAGGCCGAGACCCGGGCGCGCCTGCGGGCCCTGCCGCTGCACAGCCTGGACGCGCCGAGCGTCGCCGAGGCCGCCCGGCTCGGCGACGCCTGCCTGGCCCTGCTGGGCACCTACGCCTCGCTGGTCCCGCAGCTGGCCCAGGCCTACGAGGCGGGGGGCTCGGATCTGCCCACCTTCATCCTCCGTGCGGAAGAGGCGGCCCGCGACGGGCGGCCCCGCTCGATCCTGCCGGCGGACTGAGGAGCCGGCTCCTGCCGGCCCTCCCAGCTCATGCGCCGCGCTCATCCTTCCGAAGAGCCCCCCGTGCGTGACGCGGACGCGAGCGAGTCGACCCTCGAGAGGCCCCCTCCCCTGTCCCCGGAAGCCGCCGCCCAGCTCGCCGACGGCCTGCGCGCCCTGGTCGAGCGGGCCCTGCGCGGCCGCCCCGAGGTGGTCCGGCGGGCGGTCGAGACCCTGATCGCCAAGGGGCACCTGCTCCTGGAAGACGTACCCGGGGTCGGCAAGACCACGCTGGCCCACGCCATCGCCCGCTCCGTCGACGCGCGCTTCCGGCGCATCCAGTTCACCAGCGACCTGCTGCCCAGCGATCTGCTCGGCACGCCGATCCCCGAGCTGCAGAACGGGGCCCCGACCGGGCAGTTCGTCTTCCAGCGCGGACCCGTCTTCGCCAACGTGGTCCTGGCCGACGAGATCAACCGCGCCAGCCCGAAGACCCAGTCCGCCCTGCTCGAAGCCATGAGCGAGGGCGCCGTCACCGCCGACGGGGTGGCGCACGCCCTGCCCCAGCCCTTCTTCGTGGTGGCCACGCAGAATCCCCTCGAGCACCACGGGACCCACCCGCTCCCCGAATCGCAGCTCGACCGCTTCCTGGTGCGCCGCCAGATCGGCTACCCGGACCCCACCGACGAGGCGGCGGTGCTGCGCGACGATCCGGCCTCTCTCGAGCTCCCGCGTCTGGAGCCGGTGCTGAGCCTCCACGAGCTGGTGGCCATGCAGCGGGTCGCCGAGCGCATCAAGTTCAGCGATGCCCTGGTTGCCTACCTGCTCGAGATCGTGCAGCACACACGCGACCACGAGGCCCTGGCCTTCGGGGTCTCGCCCCGCGGCTCCATTGCCCTGCGCCGCGCCGCCCAGGCCCGGGCCCTCGTCGAAGGCCGCGACTACTGCATCCCCGACGACGTGCGCGACCTCGCGGTCGACGTGCTCGCCCATCGCGTGATGATCGATCCGCGCTCGGGCCGCATGCAGGGAGGCGAGGAGGCCGCATGGATCGTGCGCGAGATTCTCGAGCAGGTCGCCGTCCCGCTGTAGCCCGCCGGCTGCGCGCCTGGCTGCGACCGCCGCGCACGCTCCGCCCGACGCGGGCCGGCTGGTCCTTCTTCGCCATCAGCTTCGGGGTGGGCTTCGCCGCGCTCAACACCGGCAACAACCTGCTCTACCTGGTGCTCTCCCTGATGCTGGCCTTCCTGGTGCTCTCCGGTCTGCTCTCGGAGGCGGCCCTGCGCGGCATCCGCGTGAGACGGCGCCTGCCCCGCGAGATCTTCGCCGGCGGCCAGCAGACCGTGGCGCTGGAGCTGACGAACGAGCAGCGGCGCTTCGCCTCCTTCGCGATCGTGGTCGAGGACCGCCTGCGCGACGACGCGGGAGACGAGCGCCCGGCAGGCCGCGTCTTCGCGCTGCGCATCGCAGCCGGGGCCAGCGAGCAGCGCTTCTACCGGCTGGCGCCGGAGCGCCGCGGCCGCCTCCAGCTGACCGGCTTCCAGGTCTACACGCGCTTTCCCTTCGGCCTCTTCTCCAAGGCGCTTCGCCTCGCGGCCCCGGAGGAGGCCCTGGTCTACCCGGCGATCGAGCCCCTGCGGGTGGTCCCCGAGCTGGGCAGCGCCCGCGGTGGCGGCGAGAGCCGGAGCGGCCCCGGCGGCCAGGGAGCCGAGGTCTCCGGCCTGCGCGAGTTCGCGCCGGGGGACTCCATGCGCCGCATCCACTGGCGAGCCTCGCTACGCCGCGGCGGGCTGCTGGTGCGGCGCCTGGAGAGCGAGCACGAGGCCGAGGTCGAGGTGCAGCTCCACACCGCCGCGCACGCGCCCGGGCCGGCCTTCGAGGAGCGGGTGAGCTGGGCCGCCTCCGAGGTGATCGCTCACCTCGAGGCCGGCTATCGGGTGGCCCTGCGCACCGACAGCGAGCGCCTGGCCGCCGAGAGCGGAGGGGCGCAGCGCAGCCGACTGCTGAGCTTCCTGGCGACGGTGCGTGCCGAGCGGCCCGCCCCGGCGAGGGCGGCGTGAGCCGGCGCGAGTTCCGGGCGCAGGTCTCGGCGCCCCGGCCGTCGTCGGCCTGGCTGCTGGTGGCCGTCGCGAGCGCTTCGCTCTGGATCACCGATCAGCTCGACCCCTGGGTGCTGGCGGTGCAGCCCCTGCTGCTGCTGGCGACCCTGACACGGCGGACGCGGCCCTTCGGCTGGCAGCGCAGCCCGCTGGCCCTGAACGTCGGGATGTTCGCGATCGTCTCCGTCACGATCGGCGTGGCGCTGCGAGGCGGCCCCTCGACCATCGCGCTGGCCCACTTCGCCTCTCTCACCCAGGCCCTCCAGCTGCTCGACGCGCGGCCGCGCCGCACCGAGTTCATGCTGGTCGCCCTCGCGCTCTTCCAGGTGGTGTTGGCGGCCAACCTCACCGACAGCCCGCTCTTCCCGGCCCTGCTGGTGGCCTTCCTGTTCGCGGCGGTCTGGACGCTGCTGGTCCACACGCTGCGCAGCGAGTCGCTGGAGGCCGGCGAGTCCCACTCGCTGGGCCGGGCCTTCACGCCCGGCCTGCTGCGCATGACCCTCCTCGCCTCGGGCCTCTCCCTGCTCCTCGCCCTGCTCCTCTTCGTGCTGCTGCCGCGCCTGCGCTCGAGCGTGATCGAGGGCTCGGCCCTCGGTAACGACGTCGCGACGGCGGGCTTCTCGGATCAGGTCGAGCTGGGCGAGCTCGGACGCATCCGCCAGGACGCCACGGTCGTGATGCGAGTCGAGACCCTGGACGGCCAGGCCCCCGAGGCGGCGCAGGCCTACTGGAGGGGCCTGGCCTTCGATCGCTTCGACGGCCGCTCCTGGGCGATCAGCCCGGGGCGCCGGCCGATTCCCGGCAGCCCGGAAGGCGGCATCGGCGTGGGCCCGGACCCGACGGTGAATCTGGTGCAGCGCATCGTGCGCGAGCCGGTGGAGGCGGGCGTGCTCTTCGGCGTCGGCGACGTGCGGGGCCTCCAGGGAACGATTCGCCGCGTCGAGCGCGACCGGAACGGCGGCCTCTACGCCCTCGCCCAGCACGACGTCCGGCTGCGCTACACGGTGGCCAGCCTCGACGAGCGGCCCAGCGCCCGGGAGCTCGAGCGCGATCGCGCCGCCGTGCCCCGGCGCGACGGCGAGCGCTATCTGCAGCTGCCCCCGGGCGGCGAGCGGGTGGGCCGGCTGGCCCGCGAGATCACCGAGGGCCTCGGCAGCGACGCGCAGCGCATCCTGGCCCTCGAGGCCCACCTGCTGAGCCAGGGTCGCTACACCGATACGCCGCCGGGGGTCGCTGCCACGGGCGAGGTCTCGCCAGTCGAGGCCTTCCTGGTGGGAGACATGGCCGGGCACTGCGAGTACTTCGCGAGCGCCCTGGTGCTGATGGCACGACACCTGGGCCTGCCGGCCCGCCTGGTGAACGGCTTCGCGGGCGGGCGCACCAACCGCATCGGCGGCTTCGTGGAGCTGACCCGCTCGGACGCCCACGCCTGGGCCGAGGTCCACTTCGCCGAGGCGGGCTGGGTGCGCTTCGACGCCACGCCGGCCGCCCTGCGCGCGCGGGCGCCCGCCGCACTCTCCTGGTCCGAGCGCGCTCGCGAGCTGGCCAGCGCGCTGGAGCTGTGGTGGTATCAGGGGGTCATCGGATTCGATCGGGCCGACCAGATCCAGGCTCTGAAGCGCGCCTACTTCGCCTGGAAGGACTTCGGCCAGGCCGCGCGCCGCCAGGACGAGGCGCGCCCCCGCTCCTCCACACCCTGGCAGCTGGAGCAGCGCTTCCCGTGGCGCCCGGTGCTGGGCGCGGCCCTCGCGCTGGCGCTCGCCGCCGCCCTGACCTGGCACTGGGGCCGGCGGCGCCAGCGCTCGAGTGAGGTCCCGAGCTTCTACCGCGAGGCCCTGCGCCTGCTGGAGCGGCGCGGCCTGGAGCGCGCCCGCCACGCCACGGCCCACGACTTCGCCCGGGAGGTGGCGACCGCCCTGCCCGGTCCGCCGGCTCGGGCCTTCGCCGACCTCACCGAGGCCTATCTGGAGCTGCGCTTCGGAGGTCGCACGCCTGCGAGCCCGGCGGGGCGCCTCGAGGAGCTGCGCGCGGCGCTGCGGCGACGCCTGCGAAGCGGCTGAACGGCCGGGCTCAGAGCTTCTCGACGCCCTCGACCCGCCACTCGCCCCCGGCCCGGCGGGCCGCCTGCTCGCGCGCGTCCTGCTCGCTGGCGGAGCGGACGATGAAGCTGCGGCGCCCCGCGCCCCCGACCTCGCTCACCGCGACCCGAAAGCGCGACAGCTCGCTCGGCGCCGTGCTCGGGCCCGGCTCGCCGCGACGCCGCGGTGCGGGGGCGCGGCGAAAGAACTTGTCGAGCTTCTTGCGATCGAGTCGCGGCTTCTTCTCCCGGGGCTCCGGGCTCGGAGTCTCCGGCGGCAGCACCGAGACCCGCTCCAATACCACCGGACGCTTCACCGCCTCCACGAACTCCAGGTACTCCTGCGGGGCGTTCTCGAGCTGCAGGCCCACGCCGCCGTGGGCGAGCGTGCGCAGGCGCGGCGGGACGAGCCTGGCCCGCGCCACCCGCGCCGACACCTCCAGGGCCTCCTTGCGACCGGGCACGCTCAGGGCGACCCGGACGCGCTCGCCGGGCCTGGCCCTGGCCGCCGTCTGCACGAAGAGTCCCCCCGCAGAGAGGTCGAGCACCAGGCCACTGAAGCGCCGCTCTCCCACGCTCAGCTCGCAGGAGATGCGCTTCTTGATCCTGGGCTCCTCGCGGCGCTCCATCCCGATTCCCTCGGGAAGGCTTCGGCCCTTGGGAATCTGCACTTGAGGGCGCTGCCCGGCGACTACAGAGCCCCGTAGAGCTTGTGCGTCTGGGGAACGACGCGCAGATCCGAGAGCCGACGCCCGAGCCGCGCGACCCAGCCGAGCAGGCGCTCGGCGCCGGGCCCCTCGCGGACCGGCCCGAAGGGCGTGACCGGCTGCAGGATCACCGGGATCGCCGGATCGGCCGCCGCGACCGCCTCCGCCATGCGATCCAGCTCGGCGTCACGGCTGGCGGGAGTCACCACGACCTTCACCACGACCTGGCTCGCGCGCCGCGCCACGGCCAGGAAGCGCTCGTGCTCGGCGTCGAAGCCCGGAGCCGCCTCCTCCCAGCCCCGGTCTGCCCGCCTCACGTCCGAGGCCAGCTTCCAGTCCATCGAGACGACGTCGATCCACTCGACGACCTGCTCCAGGGCCGCGGTCGCCAGGCCGTGGGTCTCCAGGAGGATGCGCGGCCCGCGGCTGCGCAGGCGCCGGGCCAGCTCCCCCGCGGCCGCGGGCTGCAGCAGCGGCTCGCCGCCGGTCAGGCTGACGAAGGCATGGGCCGCGAGCTCCAGATCCTCGGCTGCGGAGACCAGCGTGTCGAGATCGACCGGGTTGGCCAGGCTGCGGAACTCTGCGCTCCCCCGCCGGAGCTCGACGCGTCCGCGGCCCTGCGGCTTCCAGGTCTGCGGGGAGTCGCACCAGCGACAGCGCAGGTCACAGCCGCCGAGCCTCACGAAGAGCGTCGGGACGCCGACGTGAAGGCCCTCGCCCTGCACGGACGAGAAGATCTCGACGAAATTCGCGGTGGTCGTCGGATCAGCCCTCGAGGATGGCTCTCCCCATCCCGATCTCGCGAATCACCTCGTCGAGGCGCTCGGGCCGCTGCGCCAGGTCGCGGACGCGCAGCCGCGCCACGTGGTCCTGGTCGGACAGCGCCTGGATCCACTCGTGCTTCGAGGCCAGGTGCTCGACCATGCTGCCGAGATCGGGGCCCTTGCCGCCGCGCACCTCGTCGGCTCCCAGCACCAGCCGCTCCTCGCCCTCCTGCCAGGCGACCGAGAGACCGGCCCCGTAGCGCTCGCGCGCCACGCGGGCGGCCAGGTACAGATCCACCCCAGCGGGCACGGGCACCAGCACCAGCGAATAGCCTCCGAAGTGGACCAGCCGGAAGTCGCGCCGGACCACGTAGTCCACCTCCTCGGGAGGCGGCGGCCTGGGAACCTCGGCCGCCTCGCGGGCGAGATCGCTGGGACGCCCCGAGAGCAGCGGCTCGATGGCGAAGCGCCGCTCGCCGGGCTGCTCGGCCAGCAGCCCGATCCGGTGCCACCAGACCCCGCCCCACCGCTCCTAGTCGTGATGGGTGAAGGCGCCGGTCGCCAGCTCCACGAGCTTGTCCGAGAAGCGGCTGCGCCGCGTGCGCTCGGAGAGCACGGCGGGGATCGAGCTGCCGACGCCCGGGGCCTGGATCAATCGCTCCGGGCCAATGGCCTGCTGCAGCGCCTGCAGGTCTTCCGGCGGCCAGTCCTGGTGGTCGAACCAGTCGAGGCGCCCCGCGTAGAGCGACGCGGCCTGGATCACGTCCCGGGCCGGGGAGGCCGTGAAGCCCACCACGCAGATGGGGGTGTCCTCGCGCAGGTCCGTGCAGACGCTGCGGAAGAAGGTCATCAGCTCGGCCTGCGGGTAGACCCAGAAGCCCTCGATCACGCGTACGTCGCGGGCCAGCAGCACCGCCGCGAGGATCGAATCGCGATCCGCGTGGGCGACGATGGCCGCCCGCCGCCGCTGCGGCTTGGCGGGCTCGGCCTCCGGCTCGGGCTGCACCTTCGCGATCCGGGCGCGCCGCCGTGCCTCGCGTTCGATGCGGCGCCGGTCCGCCTCGTCGTCGACCTCCTCGGCATCTTCCTCGTCGTCGTAGCTCGGCACCTCGGCCTCCTCGGCTTCCTCGGCCTCGGGCTCCGGTGCGTCGGCGGCCAGCCGGACCAGCATCTCGTCGTCTTCGTCCAGGTCGTCGGCGACGTCGTCCTCCGGCGGCTCGACGCGTGGCGTCTCGTCGCGCTCGCCGACGGCCTCGCGACGGGGGCGCCGGCTGCCGCGCCGGCTCTCGCCGCGCCCGCCTCCGGCCGCCGCCTCGCCGCGCCGCGGCTCCTCCTCGGACTCCGTGGCCTCCGTGCCCGAGCCGCTGCGCCGTCCGCGCCGGCGCCGCCCGCGCCGGCGCCGCCTTCCCGTGCCCGCCCGCTCGTCCGCGTCGTCGCGCTCCTCCTCCAGGTCGAAGAGCGACACCGACTCGAAGCGAGGCGGCCCCTCGCCGCCCTTCTCCTCGGCCTCGACCTCCGGCTCGACCGCCTCCGGCCGCTGGCTTGCCGGCCCCGCCGACACGGGCTCCTCGGCCTTCTCCACCGTGACGGCCGGGCTGACCTCGGCCGCGGCCACCTGGGCGACCTCGCGCTCGCTGAGCACGGGGCCACGTCCTCCTTCCAGGCTCAGGTCGAAGCAGCGATACGGGATTGCGAGCTGGGAGAGCACGCGCAGCACCGGCTCCTCGTAGCTCCCGGCCGCCAGGACCAGGCGGGCAGCGTCGAGCCGCAGCCCCCGCTCCGCGGGCTCGAGCAGCCCGGGCACGAAGGGCCTGAGCGTCGCGAAGCCGTCCAGAATCGCGCCGAGTCCGGGCAGGGTCAGCGTTTCCCGCGCAGCCCCGAGGGCCGGCACGCCGTCCGTCTGCAGGCCCAGCAGATCGAGGATCTCCGGGTCCGAGCCGGGCAGCGGCCAGAGCCGCGGCGACTGCAGCTCGAGCCGTGCGACGAGGGCCTCCGCCGCCTGGGCCCGCAGCCCCTCCTCGCCACCTCGAACTCGTCGGTCGTTCAGGCGCTTGCGGAGCATTCCCTCGAGTCGATCCAGAGCGTTGGCGAGCTCGTGCGGCTCGAGGCCGAGGCGCGAGCGCTCCGGCAGCAGCGTCTCGAGAGACACCCGTCCCTCCTCCACGCGGAGCACGGCGGTACAGCGAGCCAGCACCACCAGCTCGATGCCGCGGGCCGAGCCTCGCAGCGCGCCGCCGTGCTTGGCGGCCAGCCCGGCCAGACCGGCCAGCGCGCGCCGGAACAGCTCGCGATGGGTCGACCCGGCCAGCCCGCCGGCCAACGTCTCGGCGGGAACCACCACCGGAGTGGCCGGGGATGCGACCTCCACCCGGTCGCCTGCGTCGACCAGGCCCGGAGCGGCCAGCGCCCTCAGGTCGCAAGTGCCCGCCAGCACGGCGAGGCGCCGGCGAGCCACTGCGCTCCACTGCGGAGCGACCGCGACGACCTGCCCCGGCTCCTCCCCCGCACCGGCCACCGCCGCCAGGGCGGCGTCCCCCCCTTCCGTCGGGGAGTAGGCCACCCACAGGGCACTGCCGCTGCGGGTCGTGCCGCGTCCCAACGCGGCGTAGTCCGGGGGTATTCCCGCCACCTCCACGGGCTGAAGCTCGGCCGCCTCTGCGACACCGAGCTCCACCATCCGGGCCATGGCACGGGCGGCGTCGATCGGCGGGCGAGCCTCGCCGCCGGACCGGCCTCTGCGTCCTCTGCCGAATCTCCTTCGCATCGAAATCGGGATCCTCCTGCGCGTCGCTCCGCTGGGGGGAGGCGGCCGCGTGTGGGTGTCGGGCCTCGGCCCGGCTCAGGGCTCGACCAGCAGCGAGCCCTCCTGCTCTTCCTCCGCCTCCTGCTGCACATTGGCAAGCGCCGGGCCGAGCGCGACCTCGAGCAGCGTCCGGGCCACGGGGTTCTCCGCAGGCTCCAGCTGCCGCAGGGCCTGCGCCGCGGCCAGCAGGTCGCGGGCCTCGTCCTCGCGACCCGCCTTCCAGGGCAGGTAGGCATTCTCCTCGAAGCGCCGGGCCTGGGCCTCGCGAAGCGACCCGGCGTAGAGCGTCGCCAGCTCCTCGCGGAGCAGCTCGTCGAGCTGCTGCAGGCGCGTCTGGCCCGACACGACAATGCGTCCGTGGGAGAGCTCTCCGAGCTTCTCCGCCAGGCCCCGCAGCAGCGCCTCCGCGGGCGGCCAGGGGCCCAGCGTGCCGGTGCGGATCCTCTCGCAGACCCGCTCGAGCGCGGCTCGACCCTCGGCGGGAGCCAGGGCGTCCCGGGCCAGCTCTCCGGGAGTTGCGGCCGCCTCGTCCGTCCCCATGAGGGCAGCTCGCCACTCCGAGAGCCCCCTCGGGAGCGCCCGGTCCGGCGGCTGGGCCGCCGCGGTGCGCGCCACCA
>CAZYOL010000049.1:0-23671 GCA_964649065.1 uncultured Spirochaetales bacterium | reverse complement strand
GTCGCAGGTCGGCCAACAGCCTTCCGTCGACCGGGTAGTGGAAGTGCAGGAAGGGCGTGGCGCCGCGGTGGAAGTCGCCGGGCCGGTCCTCCCGCACGGGGCGCGGCGGCCGTGCGCATCCGCTGCGGCCTCACTCCTGCGCCGCGTTGTCGTAGTGGACGCGGCGGCCCGCAAAGGGGACCCGGCCCCGTGTGTCGTAGCGCGAGTCCAGCTCGGGGACGGACCACAGCGGCTTCCAGCAGCCGTGCTGCTCGAGCAGCTCGCGGGCGCGGTCCCGCGCGAGAGCGGGCAGCGCCTCGAAGTGCGCGCGCAGCTGCTCCAGACACCAGACCCGGTACTGGGAGACGGGCATGCGGCGGTAGCGGACGCCCTGCAGCTCGGCGTCGAAGCGCGTGCGGCCCTCCCGCCAGGCGCGCGCGTTCTCGCAGAGAAAGGGCAGGTAGGCCGAGCCCAGATCGGTCAGGATCGGGGACCAGTCGCCCGGGATGCCCGGCAGCAGCGGGCGCCCTCCCAGCTGGCTCCCGCGCGCGTTCCAGAGCCGCGCCTGCCACTCGAAGACCGCCGGGGCCCGCTCACGCATCAGGTGACCGGCGGTGGGATCCTGGCCGAAGTGGCGGAACATCGAGGCGAAGAATCCGAAGTCTGCGAGGGTCGGTCGCTCGCCGAGGAGGTAGGGCCGGCTGCGGAAGATCGCCTCGAGCCGATCGAGGCAGCCGAGGTAGACGCCCTCGACGTGATCCCGGGTCTCCCGGCTCACGCCGTCGCCCCGCACCCAGCCGCCGTGCTGGCGCTGGCGAATGCCGAGGCGCTTGAGCCAGCCGGGGAGCGGGAGGTCCGGCAGCACCTCGTCGACGATGCGCCGCGAGAGCAGGGCGGCATCGCCCGGGTAGCTCCAGCGGTAGTGCATGGCGGGTCGCCACAGCCACTCCTCGGCATAGTCTTCCAGGCAGCGGCTGACGAAGGCCCGGAGCGGATCGCGCGGAATCACCTCGGGCTCGGGAAAGCGCTGCTCCAGCCAGGCGAAGGTCGGCGTGGTGTCGGTGAGGAGCCGGCCGTCGGCCAGCTCGAGCGCCGGCATCTGGTGGGCTCCCGTCACGCGACCGATGCGCGCCCGCTCGCGCCGGCCCATCGCCACCCGCTCGTAGGGCAGCTCCTTGTAGCGGAGATAGCCCTCGAGCTTGCCGGTGTAGTAGGAGATCGAGGCGCCGTAGACCCGGAAGGGCAGCAGGCCCCGGGGATCGGAGTCCGGCATGGCGCCAGCATACCCGTGAAGGGCTCCACGAGGGAGCCGGGCTCCGGCTCAGCCCCCCGCCATCCGCACGAAGTCGCGCAGGGCGCTCGCGTGGATGAAGGTGAACTGCACCTGGCCCACGCGCAGCGTGTCGCCGGCCTTGATGGGCAGCGGCGACCCGGCCCCGCGCGGCGGCACGGCCTCGCCGTTGACCGCCGTCCCGTTGGAGGAGCCCGCGTCCTGGATCAGGAAGGCGCCGGCGTCGTCTCGCTTGACGAAGGCGTGGAAGCGGGAGACGCTCGGATCGGGAATCACCAGATCGTGTCGGGGGCTGCGCCCGATGCTGATCAGGTGCGCGCCCCCGTCCTTCTGGCGCAGGGCGTAGACGACCAGGGCCAGCTCCGCGGTGTGGGCGCCGGGATCCTCGGCCTGCAGCAGCAGGTGGGTGGAGGTCGAGCCCTCGCCGCGCGCCCGGGCCGCGGCCGAGAGCAGCAGGAAGGCGCTGCCGTGCTTGGCCTCGAAGGCCTCTACGGAGAGGCGCTCGGCGTCGCCGGCGAGGGCCTCCAGGGGCAGGGCGTTGCCCGGGCCGGTCGGGGCGTGGCGCATGGCGGAGACTTCGGCAGACGGCGGCCCCGCTTGAGCCGGGCCCCCGGCTAGAGGGCTCCGGGCGGCAGGTGCTTGCCGATCTCCTCGCGGACGCGGGCCGCCAGGGGCTCGGGCCCCTCCTCGCGGAAGCTCTCGTAGGGGATCTCGTCGAGCACCGTGATCCGGATCGGGTGCCGGCCGCGCAGCGTGAAGCCGCGCTTGGGCAGCGCGTTGCCGGTGCCCTCGATCACGATCGGCAGGATCGGCAGCCGGGTCTTCTGGGCCAGCTCGAAGGCACCCGCCTTGAAGGGGCGCATGGTCCGGGTGGTCGAGCGCGTGCCCTCGGGAAACATCATGATGGAGTTGCCCTCGGCCAGGGTGGCCTCGCAGGCTGCCATCATCTCGATCACGCTCTGGCGGTCGCCTCGGCGCAGCGGGATGTAGCGGTTCAGGCGCATGTTCCAGCCGATGCAGGGCACCCGGAAGTTCTCGATCTTCGAGACCCACTTGAAGTGTCGGAAGAGCGTGAAGAGCACCAGGATGTCCAGCAGCGACTGGTGGTTGGCCACCATCACGTAGGTCTCTCCGGGGCGGATCTTCTCGCGCCCGCGGACGGTCAGCGGCCAGGCCGGGTTCATCCACACGTAGAGCGCGGCCCAGAAGCAGGTGAAGCGGTGGAGCCAGACCAGGCGCCGGTCGAAGGGCCGGGTCAGCAGCCAGATCCCCAGCGCGATCGGAAAGAAGAGCAGGGAGGTCAGGACCAGGAAAGCCCAGAACACGGACGACAGCAGCCGCTGGATCATGTCGCGGGCGAGTATAGGGGCTGCCGGCGCGAAGGAGTCGCGTTCCGGTGTGGCGCTCGTCCCCGGCGGGCCTAGCGCCTGGGGCGCGGCCTGCGGAAGCGGCGCCGCGCGGCCTCCGCGCGCTCCCGCGCCTCGCAGCCCTCGACGTGGTCGTTCACCACCCCCACCGACTGCAGGTAGGCGTACATGGTGGTGGGGCCCACGAAGCCGAGGCCTCGGCGCTTCAGGTCCGCCGCCAGGGCCCGCGAGCTGGGGCTCTCGGTCAGTTTGCGCAGCGCGGGCCAGGTCGGCCGCCGCGGTCGCTCGCGCTCGGGCGGCTCGAACTGCCAGACGTAGGCGGCCAGGGAGCCGAATTCGGCGACGATCTCCCGGACGCGTCGCGCGTTGCGAATGGCCGACTCGATCTTGCCGCGGTGGCGCACGATGCCCGGGTCGCGCAGCAGGCGCTCCACCTTGCGGGCGTCGAAGCGCGCCACGCGCTCGATCTCGAAGCGCTGGAAGGCGCTGCGAAAGCGCTCGCGCTTGCGCAGGATGGTGATCCAGGCCAGGCCGGCCTGGAAGCCCTCGAGGCACAGCTTCTCGAAGAGGTGGCGGTCGTCGCGACTCGGGAAGCCCCACTCGCGATCGTGGTAACGGGCGTAGAGCTCGCTGCCGGCCCCCCAGGCGCAGCGCGTGACGCCGTCCTCGCCGACGCGCAGGCCCTGGGCCGGCAGCGCTCAGTCCTCCGCGGGGGGGGCGGCGGCCTCGCCGCGGAAGTCGCGCAGCACGAAGCGCAGTCGCTCGCCCTGGTCGTCGCCTCCGACGGTGGTCGAGCCGTCCAGCGTGGCGAGGTCCGACTGGCTCAGGTCCACGCGGGGCGCGAAGGCCCGGGCGTGAAAGCTCCGGGCCAGGCGGCGCGCCGCGTCGCGGGGCGCCTCCCCGGGCTCGGGCTTCACGCTGGCGCAGGCCAGGACCACGTCGTTCCAGCCCAGCAGGCAGGCCATGGCGCCCTGCTCCTCGCGCTCCTCCACGGTGACCTTGAAGCCCTGCTCGGCGCGGTGCAGCCGCGGCGAGCGCCGCAGCCGTGCAAGGGTCTCGCGGGCCAGCGGCGATCCCCCCCCGGCCAGCTGCGCAGGCACCGAGAGCCCGAGGCGACGAATCGCCCCGGGGTCGAGCTGGAAGACCAGGTCGTAGAGCTCCGCCGCGCGCTCCAGCTCGCCGGCCTCGACCGCGACCTGCGCGGCCCGCGCCGCGACCCGGGCGCGCAGCAGGGCCTCGAAGCGCGGGAGCCGGGCCAGCGAAGCCTCGGCCAGGCCGAGGGCGCGCTCCCGGTGCGTCCGGGAGGCCTCGATCTCGGCCGCGAAGACCGCGGCGTAGCCGTGCTGGCCATCCACCAGCTCCAGGGCCCGGGCGCGTTCCAGGGCCGACTCGACGACGCCGGATCCCAGCAGCTCGACGAGGTCGGGCTCGATCCACTCGGGCACCCGGACGAAGCCGGGCGGGTAGGGGGCGAAGCGCGTCAGCAGCACGCGCTCGTGGACCATCAGCGCGATCACGCGCCGGCCCGAGCGCCAGGCCCGCAGCCGGTGGCCCCACGAGGCCAGGCGCGCCCGCCAGCCGGCCCAGAAGCCCGAGTAGCTGGCCTCCTCCGCGCGCAGCTCGGCGGCGGCCAGGTTGGCGGCCCGGTCGAGCAGCATGCCGGCGGCCTCGAGCTGCACCGGGTCGACGCTGTTGCGGCCCACCCGATCGGGCTGGTCGAGGGCGCGACGGGTCAGCCGGGACGCCTCGACCGGATGGCCCGCCACGAGCAGCAGCATCGCCGAGGACAGATCCTGGTAGGTCCAGTTCTGCACGTCGACGTCCGGGGGCTGGCGCGCGCGCCACGCGAACATCTCGCGCATGGCGCCCACCGCCTCGGGGGCCCGCCCCTGGTCGACGTACATGTTCATGAGATCCATCCAGGGCACGGAGAGCGTGCCGCGGCGGAAGTGCTCGGTGGCCTGGAGCAGCCAGCGCTCGGACTCGTCCATGCGCAGCACGCCCCGAGCGGACTCGGCCGCGTTGGTGAGCGTCACAGGATCGAAGGAGACGTCCGGGTCCGTCCTCAGGGCCTCGCGGCAGGCCTCGTAGGACTCCTGGAAGTTCAGCAGCTCGCCCTCGAGGTAGCAGAGCGTGATCCAGGCGCGCGTGCGGTCGTGGGAGCTCTCGGAGCTGGCGAGGATCTCGGCCGCCAGGGCGCGGGCCTCGTCGTAGCGGCCCAGCTCGACCAGGGGCCAGCCCCGATAGGCTCGGTGGTCGCCCTCGTAGTAGCGGTCGAGCTCGTCGATGTAGGCCAGGGCCTGGACCTGGCGCCCCATGTCCTGGTGCAGCTCGATCAGGTTGTCCGTCGCCAGCAGGTGCCAGTACCAGGGCGTGTCCGGACCGGGCTCGCCGTGCTGCTGCTCGAAGAGCGCCAGGCAGCGCTTCAGGTGGAAGACGGCCCGGGGCAGGTTGCCCTCCGCCCGGCGCTGGACCAGGCCCACCAGGCAGTGACCGGCGTAGGAGCTGGGGTCGGCGCCCAGGAGCCGCTCGCCGATCTCCCGGGCGCGCACCAGCTTGCCCTCGTCGAGGGCGGCCATGCCGGCAGCGGCGTCGAGGTCGCCCGAGAGGCCGGGCGTGAGGCCGCTGCCGAAGGCCTCCAGCTCGCGCACCAGGTCCTGCCACGGGTCGTCCATCGGGACCTCGGGTACCTCGAGCGGCGGGGGCTCGGGAGGCCGCTCTGCGGCTGCCACGGGCCCGGCGACGCAGAAGAACGTCAGGACGAGGCCGGCCGCGCGAGAGGTAGCGCTCACCCCTCAGCCCCTCCGCAGGGTCGAGCGCTGCAGCCGGTCCAGCGGGCCCGCCAGGGCGTCGCCCAGCACCGGCTCCAGGGCCGGGACGCCCGGAGCGAGCTCCACCCGGTGGCCGAGCACGCGCGGCACCAGGGCCTCCACGTCTTCTCCGGCCACGTAGTCGCGCCCGCGCAGGGCGGCCCGCGCCTGGAGGGCGGGCAGCATCAGCACCAGGCTGCGCGTCGAGTTGCCCTGGAGCACGCGCTCGTCCTCGCGCAGCGCCCGCGAGACGTCGACCAGGCACTCCTTCACCGATTCGTGGATGCCGACCCCGGCCTCGATGTCCCTGCGCGCCGCCAGCACCTCGCTCCGGCTCACGCGCTGCAGCTCGCCGCGCTCCGGGTCGCGCCGCTCCCGATAGGTCGCCAGCACCTCGAGCTCCGCGTCGCGCTCGATATGGTCCATGCGGATCTTGAAGAGGAAGCGATCGAGCTGGGCCACGGGCAGCGGATAGGTCCCCGCCAGGTCCAGGGGATTCTGGGTGGCGATCACGAAGAAGAGCGGATCGAGGGGGTGCGTGACGTTGTCGACGGTGACCTGCTTCTCGCCCATGGCCTCGAGCAGAGCCGCCTGGACCTTGGGCGAGGTGCGGTTGATCTCGTCGGCCAGCAGCACGTGAGCGAAGATCGGACCGTGGCGGAAGTGGAAGCGGTGGGTCGTGGCATCGAAGACCGAGACCCCCGTCACGTCCGAGGGCAGCAGATCCGGCGTGAACTGGATGCGGCGGAAGGGCGCGATGGGGTCGTCGTCCAGATCGCGGTCGTCCACGATGGCGCCGCCCAGCGCCTTGGCCAGGGTGGTCTTCCCCGAGCCGGGATAGTCCTCCAGCAGGACGTGGCCGTCGGCGAGCAGCGCCACCACGACCAGCTCGATCACGTCGTCCCGCCCCAGGATCTGGGCGCCGAGGCGCGCGCGCAGCCGCCCTCCGACCTCCGCCGCCCGAGCCAGGTCACTCTCGACCGTCGGGGCGGGGGGCAGCTCTCGAATGCTCATGCTCTCTCCTCGGCAGCTCGCTAGCGGCTGCGCAGCCAGGCGAAGGGGTCGATCCAGCCCAGGGCTCGCCGCCACAGCGGGACCTGCGCCCGGAGCTCTCGGTGCAGGCGCATCCGCAGCCCCTGCATTTCTCCGGCCGGGGGCGAGGCTGCACCACCCAGGGCGCAGTGCAGGTGCAGCGCGGTGAGTGCGGCGAAAGAAGGCGCCAGCGGCCCGACGCGCTCCGCGAAGTGCTCCCGGGTCTCGCCGTAGCGGCGCGATCGACCCAGCTCGGCCAGTCGATCCAGCGCCGCCCGGTAGCTCAGCCGATGCCCCTGCGCGGCGGCCGCCAGCCGGGGCGCCAGCCCGCGCCAGGCCTTGACCGCGAAGCCCAGCGCGATGGCCAGGGCGACCAGCAGCCCGAGCCCGCGGCCGACGTCCGCCAGGCCGATCGGATCGCTCGCGGCGTCCTCCCAGGGCGGCTGGCCGCGCACGCCCCGGCGCAGCATCTCGCCCAGCATGCTCTGCAAAGTGTCGTCGGGGCGCGGAGCCGCCTCTTCGAGATTGCGCTCCGGGACCGGGTCGACGACCACCCAGCCGACGCCGGCCAGATAGACCTCCGGCCAGGCATGGGCATTGAGGCCGCGGATCATGATGGCCGAGCCGCTGCCCCGGTCCGACTCGGGGACCGCGTAGCCCGAGGCGACGCGCGCCGGCAGGCCCAGCGCGCGCATCAGGTAGACCGCCGCGTGCGCGAAGTGCACGCAGTAGCCGGTCAGGTCGCCGAAGAGGAAGGAGGCGGTCGGGTCTTCGGCGGTCGAGTGCTGGCTGCGCCGGCTGTAGATGCCGTTGCCGTCGAGGTAGAGCTTCACGGCCAGCGCCCGGGCCAGGGCGTCCTCCCGGTACTCGGGCAGCAGCACCTCCAGGGACTCCTGCGCCAGCTCGGCGTAGCGCGGGTCGGCTGGGGCCTCGGTGTAGTGGCGCCACTGCGCAGCGTTCCATTCCTCGTCGCCGGGCGGCGAGCCCAGCAGGGCGTCGTACTGGAGGATCGGCACCATCGACTGCGCTTCGTAGGTGCGCTGGAAGCGCAGGCCATCCCGGTTCTGGGCCGGCGAGAGCTCGATGGGCGAGTCCAGCGCGAAGGGGCGGACGTGATCGACCAGCAGGCCCGTGGTCGTGAGCAGCGGCATGCGCTCCGAGGTGGAGAGGGCCTGCCAGGGCAGCTCCAGGCGCCGGGTCGGGAAGCGCTCGACGATGTCGAGGTCGACGTCGGGGCGGGTGGTGCGGACCAGGCGCCGGCCGTTGAACTCCGAGAAGACCGACTGGCGGAAGTAGTAGGTGCCCGTCGGGGGCGAGTAGTCGTCGTGCAGCAGCACCACGGCCACCGGCGCCTGGCCCCCGTTCTTCTGGTACTCGTCCTTGAAATCGAGGCTCTCGAGCTGATGCCCGCTGCGCCCGCCCGAGGCGGTCTCCTCGCTCTCGCCCGAGCCGCTGCCGGTGAGGCCCAGGTCGCCCGGAGGGCGGGGCTGCGGGAGGCCGGAGAGCCGCACGAAGACGGCCAGCAGCAGGGCCACGGCCAAGAGCGCTCCGAGGTGCAGGGGGATGCGGCGCACGCGCTCCTCGGCCAGGAGCAGGGTCGCCAGCAGCAGCAGGCACAGGCCGCCCAGACACAGGAACAGGACGGTCGGGTCGAGGCCGCGCGACCAGGCGAAGTCGCCCAGGGCCAGCGGCCGGTGGACCATGCCCTCCCGGTGGGCCGAGAAGCCGGCCAGGAAGGCCGAGGCGACCACCGCCACCTCCAGCAGCGAGAGCAGGGGGCGCCGCGCCGCGGCCAGGCGCAGCGCGAAGACCGCCGGCGCGGTGACCGCCACGCAGAGGCCGATCTCGCTGAGCTGCAGGGTGCCCACCGGACCGAGCAGCTCGGCGACGCCCGACACGCGCACCAGCAGCCGCGCCAGGGCTCCGCCCACGGCCGCCACGGCCAATGCGATCAGGGCGACGGGCAGCAGGCGCAGGGCCGGCCCGCGTCCCGGGCGGGCCGCGGCGTCGGCGGCCAGCGCGGCCAGGCAGGCCACGACCCCGGCCAGCAGCGCGCCGCTGCGAAGGGTCACGGGCCACCACAGGATCGAGGTCGAGGTGCCGAGCACCACCGCGCGCAGCAGCGCGGTGGCGCCCGGACGCCAGCTCGCGAGGGACGGCCCGGGCGTCACGCCACCAGCCTCGAGAGCCCCTGGGCGGCCTGGCCGAAGCTGCGTCCGGTGCTGCGGTCGACCACCAGGGCCGGGTGTCCCTCGCGCGCCAGCTGGCCGAGCAGCTCGCGGAGCTGGCCCGCATCCAGGCCCGGGTCGCGGAGCTCGGCGAAGATCCAGGAGCGCCACCACGGGGCCTCCGCCGGCGCGCTGGCTCCCCCGTCGGTGCCGAGCACGAAGGAGACCTTCCCGGCATGGCGGCGCGCGACCTCGAGCACGCCGTCGAGCCAGGGGCCGGAGTGGGCCGAGGCGAAGACCACGCAGCTCTCCGCGGCGCCGCCCGACACCTCGCGCAGGAAGGCGTCGAGACCGGCGCCGTCGCGGCACCGGGTCGAGGCGCACCCCGAGCGGGCGATCGCGCGCAGGGCGTCGGCGAGATCCTCCTGCACGCCCGGCGTCCCGTCGGCCCCGAAGGCCCAGGCGCCTCCCAGGGCGCCGCTCTCCAGGGCGACCCGCGCCGCGGCGGCGGCGGCCTCGTCGCGCTCGCTGGCGACCAGATAGGCGAGGGTGCGGCGGGAGCGCTCGATGCTGCGCTCCCGCACGCGCACGTTGAGCTGGCGGGTTCGCGCGAAGGACTTCCACAGGATGTCGCGCACCGGATCGCCCGGGGCGTAGCGGCGGATGTCCATGCGATCGCCCTCCGGCCGGCCCGCCGGATGGGGCAGCCCGTCGGCGCCCGCGAAGGACTGCAGCAGCGGCATGCGCTGCAGGCGTCGGACGGCGGGCAGGACGGCGACCGGCGTGGGCTCGCGGCGCTCCCAGGCGACCGCGGCAAGGCCGAAGGCGTCGCGCACCTCGAAGCGGCGGCGCAGGGACGGCACCAAGGCCCGCCGGCGCGCCACGACCTCCTCGAGGAGCTGCTCTCCGGCGAGGCGCGGGCGGCACTCGACGCCCGACGGCTCGCGCCACTGCCAGCGGAGCGAGACCAGGGGCAGGCCTGCCAGCGCGGGCAGGGCGAAGCCCGTCGCAATCGGCGAGTCGGCCTCGAGGCGCGCGAGGGTGGAGGCCCGGGCCGAGGGGGGCGGCCGGCGGGCGAGCAGCAGCCCCGTCAGCGAGACGGCCAGCGCGCACAGGGCGAGCAGGCCGAGGCTTCCGGCGCCCAGCGCGAAGGCCACCAGATCCAGGCTGCCGTAGCCGTAGGTCCAGAGAGCCAGGCCGGCCAGCAGCGCCACGCCTGCGCCTCGGAGCGTGATGGGCAGGAGATCCGCCAGGCGGCGCGAGCTGTGGAGGATGCCGTTCCTGCCCATCGTCTCGGAGGGTACAACCCCCCGGCGGGCTTACGACGCGGCGGAGCTGCTCGACCGGGCCGCCGGCGCGCTCTTCTCGACGGCCGGCTCCACCCGTTGGGCCATGCCCGGATGGATCATCCGGGTCGTGGCGTTGAGCCAGGCGCCCTTCTCGACGACCAGGCAGGCGGTCTCGACCTCGCCGGTCACGCGGCCGGTGGGACGCAGCACGAGCTGGCGCGAAGCGTGGATGGCGCCTGCCACCGCGCCGACGACGAAGACCTCGCGAGCCCGGATGTCCGCCTCGATGCCCGCCGACTCGCCGATCAGCACCGCGGCCCCGCTCTCGATCGATCCCTTGAACTCGCCGTCGATCCGGGCCGTCTCGCGCAGCCGCAGGGTGCCCTCGAAGCGGGCGCCCTGGTCGATGAAGGTCGTCAGTCCCGTGCCCTGAGACCGGGAGCCAGCGGCCTCCGGCCCCAGCGTTCGGCTCACCCAGCCCTTGGCGTCCTGGTCCATCGCGGAAACCCTCCCGTGGCCGGCGCCCTGGGCAGGGACCTGCGGCCTCAGGAGCCGGCATCGGCGCGGCAGGGCCCCGACTTGAGCTGGGCGCGGGGAAGAGTGGGGTGTGGCGCCCGGCTCACAGGCGCCACTGCAGGCCGAAGGAGATGTACCCGTACTGGAGGTTGAAGGCGCTGCCCGTGACCGGCAGCACGTAGCCTCCCTCGATGTTCACGACCCACCACTCGTTGCCGTAGAGGTCGATCCCCACGCCCGGCTTGACGGCGAAGCCGGCAGTCTCGATGTCGTTCGAGTAGATGGCCGCACCGACGCCCGCCGTCAGATAAGGCTGCCAGCGGCCCGTCAGCAGGTAGCCCCGGACGTCCAGCATGGGTACGACGCTCGTCGTCTGGAAGGTGGCCGGAGGCGTCTCGATGGTGAGCGGGAAGTTGACCCCGCCCGAGACGTCGACCTCGGCGGCCACGCGCTCGTGGAAGCGGTAGCCGAGGAAGGCGTTGTAGCCCCAGTTGCTGCCCGCCGAGTCGAATCCGACGAAGCCGAGATCCTGGAAGCTCTGGATCGTGGCCGCGAAGCCCAGCCCGAAGTAGGTGCCCTTCCGGGCATAGGGGCTCTCTTCGTCGTCATCGGCCAGCGCCGCCGGGCTCGCCAACAGCAGCAGGCCGGCGACGGCGCCGAGCTGCCGAGCCCGTCGCCACGGACTCCGGCGACTCCAGCGAAGCGCGGCCGCGGTCGCGGCACCCATGCACCCTCCTTTCGGCCCCCAGTCGGTGGCCGATTCTACTGCCAAGCCCCGTCCATTGGAAGCGCGGGGGGCGTACGGCCGCGCGGGCGCCTTCCGGCAGGCCGGGGAGGCTCTCGAAGGCGTGGGGCGGGGCTCGAGGAGGATGGGGCGGAGCCGACCCGAAGGCCTGCCCCGCCCCGGGGTGCCGACCGCTGACGGCACTTCTACCCGACGGAGCCGGGCAGTGGAAGGGCGAAAACGGCGTTGCGGATCCCTTCGCAACAACTTCGACGGACGCGCACGCGGCCTTCGCAGACGGGTCACCCGGTCGCCTCGCTCGCGGCGCGGCCGGCGCGGTTTCCCCCCGGCTTCGGGCAGCGGGTCGAGCCGCGGAGCCCGCGCCGCCCGGTCGGGGCCTCCGCGTAGTAGTGGAGGCCGGCCGCGCCCGCGGGCTCGGCGGAGCCCAGCCGGGCTCGCGAGCGCTCCACGAAGCAGGCGGCCAGCTCCTCGGACTCCTCGATGCCCAGCTCGTGCGCGTAGGTGCGGACGTAGGCGCTGAGAAAGGGCTCCGGCGGCAGCTCGTCGTAGCGCTCGGCCTCGAGCGAGGCCAGGTAGCGGATTCGCGTCCGCCGTCGGATGAAGCCCAGGTCCAGTCCGAGGGCCTCGCGAATGCGCTGCAGGCTGCGCCCGGGCTGACGCAGGTCGAGTCGGGGGGGGAAGGCGCTGCGCGGCGCCGCCCGCGGCAGCAGGGCGTCGGCCAGCGACTCGACGTCCTCGCTGAAGGGGCTCTCCGGGAACACCTCGAGCATGGGCCGACCGAGGCCCACGGCGGCGCGCACGCTCTCGTCGCGATCGAGGCAGGCGAGCGGCGTGAGGCGCGCCCCCAGGCCCTCTGCGACCTCCTCGCAGATGCGCTCTGCCAGGCGTCGCTCCTCGGGGGTCTCGGTCTGGTTGAGGATCAGCTCCAGCGCAAAGGCGCGCGCCACCCGGTCGAGGGCCATCCCGGCCTCCGGGTCGACCAGCGAGACGTCGGCCACCAGCGTGCGCGGTCCCGACGGCGCCCGTCCGGGGCGCGACGCGAGGGCCCGGCGCAGGGCCTCCCGCACCCGCGGCTCGGTGGCCGTGGGCCGCAGCGAGCGGAACCAAGCGGCGCGCAGGAACTGGTAGGCGTTGTCCAGCGAGGTCGGCTCCGGCGTCACCACCAGGACGCGGCGGTCGGCCGCCAGGAAGAGGTCGAGCACGTTGAAGGTGCTGCCGGCCGCGAGATCGACCAGCACCTCGTCGGCATCGAGGCGTCGCAGGTGGCGCAGCAGCCGCTGCTTGCGGGCGTAGACCGGATTGGTGGTGTCCGGTGTGGGGCTCGCCCCGCTCACCAGCCGCAGGCCCTCCACGGCGGTGGGGCAGGCCACGTCCTCGAGGGCCGGCACCTCGCCGCTCAGGAACTCGCTCAGCGTCGGCGAGCTGCCGCGCAGCCCCAGGACCCCGTGCAGGTTCGCGCCGCCCAGGTCCGCGTCGACGAGCACGCAGCGCCGGCCGCGCCGGGCGAAGGCCACCGCCAGGCTCGACGCGACCAGCGTCTTGCCGACGCCGCCCTTGCCTCCGCCGAAGGCCCAGAGCCGGGGCCGGTCCGAAGGGGAAGCGCTGGAGCTCGATGCGAGGCTGGGGCTGCCGGACACGAGGGAGTCCTCCGTTCGGTGGGTGCCTCCGGAGGCCCGCAGGTGACGTGGCCGGTCGGACGGGCCCTCAGCGCCGCCCCGGCGCCGGGAGCCAGCTCCCCAGGGCGAGCCCCGCCAGCCGAAGGAGCAGGTAGGCCGCAGTGAAGGGCAGCACCAGGTGATCGAAGAGCACCAGCACGGCGTAGAGGCTGAGGGAGGGCAGGGCCGCGTCGAAGCCCCGGGCGATGTGCTGCGCCGCGGCGCTCACGCGCTCGCGGAAGTCGGCCACCCGCTCCCCGGGCTGCCACCAGGGCGGCGCGGCCTCCGGGTCGAGCACCCAGCGCCGCGCCTCTTCCAGCTCGTCGACGAAGCCGTCGACCTGAAGCCGATAGCGCTCGGCCAGGGGCCGGAAGTAGATCTCGGCCAGCGCGTGGGTGGCGAGCAGGGAGATCGGCAGCAGGTAGGCCACCACCAGCCCGGCCAGCGCAGCCAGGCGCGCCGCCGTCTGCAGGCGCTCGCGGCTGCGGGGCAGCCACTCGGCGGCCCCCAGCAGCACCCCCGCCGCTCCGAGCAGCGCCATGCCCAGGCCCAGGATGCCGGTCTCCATCAGCAGCTTGTAGGCCCCGAGCAGCAGGAAGGCGAAGAGGAAGAGCCGCCAGAAGAAGTCGAGCAGGTCGAAGACCGGCTGCACGAGGTCGCCGATCTGCAGGTCGAAGCCCACCCCCAGGCTGCTGCCCTCGACCACGGCCAGGCCGGCCTTGGCGGCGCTCAGGGTCAGGAAGGTGTCCTGGCAGCGCTCGAGGGCGACGTCGACCCGCTGGGCGGCGGCCCGCGAGGCGCGTCCCTGTAGCAGGACCTGGCCGGCCATTGCGGGCCAGAGGGCGCAGGCCAGGCCCAGGAGGGCCAGCAGCAGCCCCGCCGCCCGCCGGGGTGTCACCGGCTCCAGCCGGCGTAGGGGTGGCGGCGCACAAGCTGCCGGTCGCGAAACAGGAAGATCAGCAGCGCGCCGGCCACGAAGCCCCCCACGTGCGCCCAGAAGGCGACGCCGCCTCCGGTGCGGCCGATCGAGACCGCGCCGCCCAGCAGCTGGATCAGGAACCAGTAGCCGAGCATGAAGTAGGCCGGCACCACGATGCGGGTGACGTAAAAGCCGAGCCACAGCAGCATGTGTACCCGCACGCGCGGGTAGAGCACCACGTAGGCGCCCATGACGCCACCGATGGCCCCAGAGGCTCCCACCATCGGCACCGAGGAGCCCGGATGCGACAGGATCTGGAGCACGGATGCGGCCAGACCGCACAGCAGGTAGAAGAGCAGGAAGCGCGCCGAGCCCATCGAGTCCTCGACGTTGTTCCCGAAGATCCACAGGAACCACATGTTGCCGATGATGTGCAGCCAGCCCCCGTGCAGGAACATGGAGCTGAGCAGGGTCCAGGGGTTGGGCTCGCCGAGACGGCAGGCGTAGGGGCCGAGGGGAACCTGGGTGCCCGCGGGCAGCTGTCCCAGCAGCTCGGCGGGGATCAGGCCCAGGGAGCAGAGGCTGGCGACCAGCGGCTGCTCGGCACCCAGGCCCTGCACCAGCACCCAGGCCAGGGCGTTGGCCACGATCAGCCCCACGGTGACGTAGGGCGTGAGGATCTGGGGATTGTCGTCGCGGATCGGGAACAATGCCGGGTCCGATGGGGCGCCGCCCGAGCGGAGTGTGCCCCATTTCGGCGCCGGCGCCGGCGCCGGCCGGTCGGCTCACATGTCGAGGCCCAGGCCCACGGAGAAGCGGAAGTCGTCGGGCAGCACGCCCCCGGTGGGCTCCTCGATGCGGTCGAAGACGAAGCTGAGGTCGAGATCGATGGGCCCGAAGAGATCGATGGAGAGCAGCGACTCGAGGTGGTGGTTGGTCTTGCCGATGTCGGTCGCGATGATCTGGAGCCGGTAGCCGTTGTCCCACTCGATGCCGAAGGGCAGGTCGAGGTTGAACTGGGTGGCCGGGATCAGCGCGAAGTCGTTGCCGATGGGCTCTCCCAGCGTGGGGACGAACTCGGTGAACTGGTAGCCGGCGCCCAAGGTCAGCTCCCAGTCGAGCCAGCTGCGGTCGACGACCTGGTAGCCGATGCCCCCGCCCGGCGTGATCCGCGTCTGGATGTTCTGGAAGGGGTCGGTGAAGTACTCGAAGAAGGGCACCGTGACGAAGAGCCTGCGGGTCAGGAAGAAGTCGAAGGCCGAGCTGACCCGGTGGTTGTTGGCGGTCGTCTGCTGCTCGCCGGTATCGACCACCTCGTTGCTGCTGATGGCTCCCGTGTAGCGGAGGCCCCAGCGCGTGAGGGCGCCCTCCCGCAAGATGTCGCCGCGCCCAGTGAGGTCCGCGGTGTTGGTGTTGCCGCTGCGGGCGGCGACGCCCAGGCCCAGGTCGAAGGACCAGCGCTCCCACTCGCCACCCGATCCCTGCACGATTCCCACCAGCTTCTCGCGCGGGATCTCGACGACGCCGTCCTCCGTCGTCACCCGAATCACGCCCTCGTACATCTCGGCCGGCCCCCGGTGCACGATGCGGCCCTCGATGCGGAAGGAGTGGGGCTTGGGCAGCACGAAGATCACGATGTCGACGAAGTCGACGCTCACCTCGTCGAACTCGTCGCTGTCGAATTCGACCTTCTTGTCCCGGAGCCGGATCAGGTCACCCTTCACCCATTCGCCGGACTTCGTCAGGATCCAGTCGTTCTTGCTGGCGGCGAGCTCCGGGCGGCTCCAGCGCCGCTCGGCCCCGCGGTCCTGGGAGCCGGTCTTCGAGTCGCGCATCATCGACTCGGCCTCCGAGGCCTGTGCCCTGGCTTCGGTGGGCGTCGCCTGGCCCCAGGCGAGGACCAGCAGCAGCGGCAGGAGCCCTGCGCGGGCGTACAGCCGAGGCGTGAGGGCACTCATTCGGCGGGCAGGTACCCCAGCTCGCGGAGCGCCTCGCGCTCCGCCTCGAGCAGGCGCACCCGCTCGACGCGGCCGGGCCCGGTGTCCAGGGCCTGCATTCGCTCGTGCAGGCCCCGGGCCCGCTCCGGGTGGCGGCGGGCCAGGTCGCGGCTCTCCGAGGGGTCGCTGTCCAGGTCGTAGAGCTCCAGCCGCCGCGGCGGCAGCAGGCTCTCGACCAGCTTCCAGCGGCCGTGCTGGAGAGAGCGCAGCTGTACCGTTCTCACCGCTCTCAGCTGCACGCGGGCGAAGACCTCCTGCGTCGCCTCGCGAGGCTCGCCGCGCAGCAGGCCCGCCAGGCTGACTGCTTCTATCGCGTCCGGAGCGGGCACGCCAGCCCACTCGAGCAGGGTCGGAAAGAGGTCGACGGTGCGGGTCAGCGCATCGATCCGGCGCGGAGGGGCCCCCGGTACGCGGATCAGCAGCGGCACCCGGAGCTGCTCCTGGTAGAGCGTGTAGCCGTGGAGGACGGCGCCGTGGTCGAAGAGCTCTTCCCCGTGATCCGAGAGCAGCACCACCCGGGTCGTCGCGGCCAGGCCGCGCGCCACGAGGGCTTCCCAGAGCTCGCCGAAGCGCGCGTCGAAAGTCCGGATCGCCTGGTCGTAGAGGGCGACGAGCTGCTCCCGGTCTGCGGCCGCGGGCTCCAGGCGACCCGCCAGAATGGCATCGAGCTCTTCGTGCTCGCCGCGCAGCGGCCCGTCGTAGCCCGGATCGGTGAAGAGGTCCGCGAAGCGCGGGCCGAAGCGGTAGGGGCTGTGCGGCTCCATGTAGTGGAGGTAGAGGAAGAAGGGGCCGCGACGCGCCGCCTCGCCGTCGAGGAAGTGCAGGGCCCGGCGGTTCACGTCCTGCCCGGTCAGGGCTCCGGGCAGGAACTCGTAGCCCCCGAAGCCCTGGTCGAAGCCGAAGCGGGCGCTGACGTTCAGGTTCGAGACGACCGCGTGCGTCGCGTAGCCGGCCTCGCGGAGTCGCTCGGCCAGCGTCCGGTGCGACGCGGCCAGCCGTCCCTTCGCGTCGAAGCCGCTCAGGGGGTTCAGCACGCCGTGGGCGCCCGGGTAGAGGCCGGTGAAGAGGCTGGCGACCGAGGGCCCGGTGCGCGAGCTGTGGGAGTGGTGGTTCAGGAAGACCGCGGCGTCGCGGGCGAAGGCGTCGAGGGCGGGCGTGGTGTCTCGCTCGTAGCCCAGGAAGCCCACGTGGTCGGCGCGCAGCGTGTCGACCACCACGACCAACAGGTTCGGCCGCTGCGCATCGCCGCAGCCCAGGCCGCCACCGCAGAGACAGAGCACGGCCAGCACCCGGGCCAGAGTCGCAGCCCGGGACGGGGCTCCCAGCGCCCCGACGGGCCTCGTCGGCGCCATGGCCGCGCAGTGTATCGGCTTCCGACAGTGTATGATGATGCCGACGGGAGGTCGCGATGCAGGACGCGCTTCAGGGGATCAAGGTGCTCGAGGTCGCCCAGTGGTGGTTCGTGCCGGCCGCCGGGGCCGTGCTCGCCGACTGGGGAGCCGACGTGGTGAAGATCGAGCATCCCGTGACCGGCGACGGGCAGCGGGGGCTGGCGGCCGTCGGCTTCAAGTCCACCGAGGGCAACGTCGATTTCATGATGCAGCAGTCGAATCGCGGCAAGCGCAGCGTGGGCCTGGACATCGCCCATCCCGCCGGCCGCGAGCTGCTCTACGAGATGGCCCGGCGCAGCGACGTCTTCCTCACCAACTTCCTGCCGGACGCGCGCCAGCGCCTGCAGATCGATCTCGAGGCGATCCGGGCGGTGAACCCCGAGATCATCTACGTGCGCGGCCACGGCCAGGGCTCGCGGGGGCCCGATGCGGGCAAGGGCGGCTACGACGCCACCTCCTTCTGGTCGCGAGGCGGCATCGCGGATGCACTGACCCCGCCCTCCGCCGAGACGCCGATCATGCAGCGCGCCGCCTTCGGCGATTCGATCGGGGCCATGACGGTGGCGGGCGGGGTGGCGGCCGCCATCGCCAAGCGGGCCCTGACCGGCAAGACCTCGGTCGTCGACGTCTCCCTGCTCTCGACGGCGATGTGGGTGCTGGCTCCGGACGTGGTCGCCAGCAAGCTGGTCGATCCCGAGGTCGGGGTGCCGCGGCCGGGTGGCGACCGCACGCTCAATCCGAACCCGGTGGGCAACCTGTACCGCACGAAGGACGGGCGCTGGCTGCTGCTGATGATGCTGCAGGCCGACAAGCACTGGGCCGACTTCTGTCGGCACGTCGGCAAGCCCGAGTGGATCGAGGACGAGCGTTACAACAGCTTCGGCGCCCGCTTCCAGAACCGTCAGTCCTGCATCCAGGAGTTGGATCGCATCTTCGCGACCCGCACCCTGGCCGAGTGGGGCGAGGTCTTCGAGACCCTCGAGGGACCCTGGGCGCCGATGCAGTCCGCCGAGGAGCTGCACGACGACCGCCAGACGATCGAGAACGGCTACCTGGTCGACGTGGACGGCGGGGACAAGGGCCACTTCAAGCTGGTGGCCAACCCGGTGCAGTTCGACGAGCAGCCGCCGGAGTTCGGGCCCTCGCCCGAGATGGGGCAGCACACCGAGGAGGTGCTGCTGGAGCTGGGCCTGTCCTGGGACGACATCCTGGGCCACAAGGAGAAGGGGGCAATTCTCTGAGGCTCGGCCCGGCGCTGGCCCCGCTCTGCCTCGTCGCCTGGGCCGGCCTCGGTGGAGCCTCGCCGCCCGTGGAGGTCCACTCCTTCGAGGTCCGGGTCGACACGGCGACCCTGCACGGGCTGCGGGCGGGCCCGGAGTCCGGGCCGGGCCTGCTGCTGCTGCACGGCGCGCGCTTCAGCGCGGAGACCTGGCGCGGGCTCGGCACCCTGGAGGCGCTGGCGGCCTCGGGCCTGCGCGCCGTCGCGGTCGACCTGCCCGGCTTCGGTCGCTCGCCGCGCGCCCAGGCGGAGCCCGCCGCCCTGCTGCTCGGGCTGATCCGCGCCCTCGAGCTCGAGCGCCCGGTGCTGGTGGCGCCTTCCATGAGCGGTGCCTTCGCCTTCGCGCTGCTGCGTCGCGAGCCCGAGCGCCTGGCCGGCCTCGTGCCGGTGGCGCCGGCCGGGGCGGCGCCCTTCGCGGCGGAGACGCGAGAGAGCCCGGTCCCCGCCCTGGTCGTCTGGGGCTCCGAGGATCGGGTCTTCCCGGTCTCCCAGGCGAAGCCGCTGGCCGACGCCTTTCGCGAGGCCCGGCTCCTCGTGCTCGAGGGCGCCGGCCACCCCGCCTACCTCGACGCGCCCGAGGCCTTCCACCGCGAGCTGTTGGCCTTCAGCCGTCCGCTGCTGGCGCCCGCTCGCTGACGGCATCGACCAGGCCCCAGGCGAGGGCGGTCGGGGCGTCGATGCGCTGCTGCGAGAGCGCCAGCCAGGCCGTGCGCTGACGCCCGATGCGGCGGGGCAGGCTGACCGTTCCGCCGGCCCCCGGCACCAGGCCCATGCCCAGCTCGGGCAGCTGGAAGAAGCTGTGCGGATGCGCCTCCACGCGGGCCGCGAAGGCGGGCAGCTCGACCCCCGCCCCGATGCAGGCCCCGTGCACCGCCACGCAGGTGCGGTCGGCGCAGGCGGCCAGCAGCCGGCCCACGCTGCGCGCCGAGCGGATCGCGTGGGCCGTCGCCGGATCCGACAGGCTCCCGAACTCGTCGAGATCGCCCCCGCTGCAGAAGGAGGGCCCGGCTCCCGAGATGCGAATCGACTCGAGAGACCGGTCGGCCAGGGCCAGCTGCAGGGCCTGGGCCAGCCCATCCCGCACCGCGGCGGAGAAGGCGTTGTGCCGCTCGGGTCGGTCGAGCACGCCCTCGAGCCGCGCGCCGCGGCGCTCGACGCGGACGGCGGGCCCCTGGCTCGCCGGGCTGCGCGGCGCGGGGCGTGCGCGCAGCCAGGCCGCCAGCTCGGGCCCCGCCTGAAGGCTGGCGTAGGCCCAGGATTCGGCCATCAGTCCGGCCTCGATGCCGCGCCCCTCGCCGTGGCGGAGCAGCTGCACCAGGGTCGCCGCGGCCAGCGGGGCTCGCGCGGCGCTCTCCTGAATCGCTCGCAGCTGCTCGGCGTCCTCGACCGCCACGTCGAAGTGGGGCAGCAGGCGGCGGGCGGCGGGCGAGGGCGGCCCGGCGCAGACCGCGGCCGTGGGGCAGGGCACACGCGCCAGGGCGTTGCAGGCCGCCGTCAGCTCCTGCGGCCGGCTCTCGCCGGCGTCTGCGTCGAGGTCGACACCAAAGAGAGGCGGGCCCAGGAGCGCAGAGATCTCTTCGCAGGCGAAGGGCGAGCAGAGCTCGGCCAGCGCCTGCCGCAGGCCGAGCAGGCGCAGGGGACCGGCGCCTATGACCCGTCCTCGAGCAGCGCGTCGCGCACCCGGCGGCGCAGCAGCTTGCCGGTCTCGTTGTACGGGAGCTCGGCCTGGAAGACGATGCGCTCCGGCGTGCGCGACGAGCGCAGCCTGGAGCGCACGAAGCTCTGCAGCCCCTCCGCGTCGGCGGCCCGGCCGGGTGCGAGCACCACCATGGCGGCCACGGCCTCACCCCACTGCTCGTCGGGCAGGCCCACCACCGCCGCGTCGGCCACTGCCTCGTGTAGGCGCATCACGTCCTCGATCTCGCCGGGGGACAGGTTCTCTCCGCCGCGCACGATGATGTCGTCGATGCGGCCCTCCACGAAGAGGTAGCCCTCCTCGTCGAGGCTGCCGCCGTCGCGCGTCGGAAAGAAGCCATCGGGACCGAGCTGCGAGCCCCGGCCCAGGTACTCCCCCGAGACCTGCTCGCCGCGCACGTGGATCTCCCCCGTCTGGCCCGGGGGCAGCGCCTTGCCCTCGGGATCGCGCACCTCGACCTCGACGGAGGGCAGCGGGCGTCCCGCCGACACCAGTCGGCGGCGGGCCTTCGGGTCCTGGCTGGCGAGAGCCTGGCGGTGCTCCTCCGGGCCGAGCAGGGAGATCGTCGAGCTGGTCTCGGTGAGCCCGTAGGCGTTGGTGAAGCCCGTCTCGGGGAAGAGCCGCATGGCGCGCTCGATCACCGGCAGCGGCATCTTGCCGCCTCCGTAGGAGAGGGCGCGCAGCGGCGGCGCGGCGGCACCGGTCTGCTCGAGCGTCTCGACGATTCGGGCCAGCATGGTGGGCACCACGAAGGCGTTGGTGACCCGCTCCCGGCGGGCGGTCTCGAGCCAGCGGGCGGCGTCGAAGCTGGGCAGCTGCACCATGCGGCGGGTCGAGTAGATGGAGGAGAGGATCGCCGCCACGGCCGCCACGTGGTATGGCGGTACGCTCACCAGCCCGGCGTCCTCCTCCGCGGCGGAGCCGAACTCGACCGAGCCGAGGATGTACGAGACCAGGTGGCGGTGGCGCAGCAGCGCCGCCTTGGGCGGCCCGGTCGTGCCGCTCGTGAAGAGCCAGACCGCGGCGGCCTCGGGATCCATCGGCCACTCTTCGGGCGGGGCGTCGCTGGCACGACTGCGCGCCAGGAAGTCCTCGCGGCTCCACACCTCGATGCCCTCGAGGTGCCCCAGCTGGGGGGCGCGCTGGGCGTCGGTCACCAGCACGGCCGGGGCGAGCTGCCGGGCCAGCTGCTCGATCTCCCCCGTGGCGAGGCGGTAGCTCAGGGGGGCGAAGGGCAGGCCGGCACAGGCGCTGCCGAAGAGCCCCACCGGCACGGCCAGGCTGTTCACGTCGAGCACTGCGACCCGCTGGGCCCCGGTCTCCCGCAGCGCCCGGGCCGCGCCGCCGGCCGCCGCGAAGAGCTGGGCATAGCTCATGCGCTCGGTCTCGTTCACGAGGGCGGTGCGCTCGCCGAAGCCCGAGGCCGCCATCTCGAGCAGCATCAGCAGATTCATGCTCAGTCCGAGGAGGGCAGGGGCTTGGCTCCCTTGATGGTGAGGGGCGCACCGGAGGCCGCGAGCGAGCCCTCGCCGGGCTTGGTGCACAGGAGCTCCAGGTCGCCGGCCTCGTTCACGTAGCGCTTGCCGAGCTGGGTGCCCGCGGCCGCGTCGCCTGCAGGGCTGCCGCCGCTCGCCGACTCGGCGGCTCCGATCAGCGGCGAGCCGCCGCAGGTGACCTCGATGTCGGCATCCGGCGCCGCGATCACCATCACCTCCGTCGCGCAGACGGCGCTCTTGAGGCGGGTTCCGGGCTTGAGCTTGGCCATCGGTGCGTCCTCCGGAGGCGTAGGGTACACGACCTCCGAGCCGTGCCCGCGGGGCTGACGGTGTCTCAACTGCCCGGATCACCTACAAAAGGCGCTTTAGTCTAGATTTCATCGCGTAAAAACCTGGCAATCGATTTGACGCCCTCCGATCACGGGGAACGCTTTCCGAAACCCAACCCGAGGAGGTTCTGTCCATGCTTCGCAGGAATTTCTGGCTCGTGGCGCTGGTTGCGGCGCTCGCCATCGGATCGCTGGCCCAGGCCGGCAACTACGAGAAGGCATCCGCCAAGGCCACGCCCGACATCGTCGACGTCGCCGTCGCGGCGGGGAGCTTCAGCACCCTGGTGCAGGCCGTCCAGGCGGCCGGTCTGGTCGAGACGCTGAAGGGCGACGGTCCCTTCACCGTCTTCGCGCCGACCGACGAGGCCTTCGCGAAGATCCCGAAGGCCGATCTCAACGCGCTGCTCGCCGATCGCGAGAAGCTCACGGCCGTGCTCACGTATCACGTGGTGCCCGGCCGGATCATGGCCGCCGACGTGGCCGGCCTGAGTTCCGCCAAGACCGTGCAGGGGGAGTCGATCGCGATCGATACCTCCAACGGCGTGCGGGTCGACGAGGCCCGCGTGATCCAGACCGACATCGAGGCCAGCAACGGCGTGATCCACGTGATCGACACGGTGATCCTCCCCAGCGCCTGACCCCGACGCGCGACCGCCCGGGGGCGCACGCGCCCCCGGGTGCGTCGTCTGCGTCCGGTACCCTCGCCCGGGCGTGCTGCCTTCCAACCTCGACTGGGCGCGCTCCGGCGCCATGCCGCTGACCGGGCTTCCCGACGGACTCCCGCTGCTGCCGCCGGGTCCGGTCGCCTCCCATGCCCGGACACAGCTCTCCGCCTTCCGACAGCTCGCGTCCGCTGGCCTACCGGCTTCCCTCGAGGGCCCCGAGCTGCTCGGAGAGCGCGCGGCACTGCTCGGTCTGGGCCGCCGCGGTCGCGTGGCGCCAGGGGGCAGCTGCCGGCTGCTGCGCGCCGCCGACGGCTGGCTCGCGCTCAACCTGGCGCGACGCGACGACCGGCGGCTGCTGCCCGCCTGGCTCGCCGACGACGCGCCGGTCTCCGACGACCTGGCCGAGCGGGTCGCGCGGCGCTGCTGCGGGGACCTGGTGGAGCGTGCCCGGCTGCTGGGCCTACCGGTGGCACCGGCGCGGCGGCTCGAGCGCTGGCCCGCCGCGGCGACGCGGGTCGCCCTCCTCGGCCCGCGCGCGGGAGAGCGCGTCGCCCCGCCGCGGGTCCTGGACCTGTCGGCGCTGTGGGCGGGGCCGCTGTGTGCGTCGCTCCTGGGGCTGGCCGGTTCGCAGGTGGTGAAGCTGGAGAGCGTCGAGCGGCCGGACGCCGCCCGCCACGGTCACGCGGGCTTCTACGACCGCTTGAACGCGGGCAAGGCCAGCGTCGGCCTGGAGCTGCGGCGCGCCGCGGGACGCGACGCACTGCGGCGCCTGATCGACTGGGCCGACATCGTGATCGAGAGCGCGCGACCCCGCGCGCTGCGCCACCTCGGCCTCGACGCCGAGGCGCTGGTCGCGGCTCGCCGCGGCCTCAGCTGGGTGGCCATCACCGGCTACGGCCGCTCGGGCCCGCAGGCCCGGGCCGGGGCCTGCGGCGACGACGCGGGTGTGGCGGCGGGCCTTGCGGCCAGCACCGGCGGACCCGCGGCTCCGCGCTTCTGCGGGGATGCCATCGCGGACCCTTTGACCGGCATCCACGCCGCTCGGGC
>CAZYOL010000048.1:0-23849 GCA_964649065.1 uncultured Spirochaetales bacterium | reverse complement strand
GCGGCAACCAGTAGGCGGACGGGAAGGTCGAGGTTGGCAAGCTGCGCAAGGCGGGCGGCGAGGACGTGGCCTATTGGAAGGCCCACATCATCGGCGCGGACTTCATGAACTTCCACCAGAACTCGGAGGGCGAGGGCCTCGGCACCGAGGTCTACACCGTGAGCTACGGCGAGGTGAAGCTCGAGTTCGCCCAGACGGACAAGCGCACGGGCCAGCCGAAGTCGCCGAAGATCATCAAGCTCGACGCGATCACGAAGAAGATCAAGGGCTGATGGGCTGACGCCAGCCTCCGGGCCCGCTCGGGCCCGGAGGCTGCCCCCTGTGCCGCCCGGCACCCGGGGCAGCCTCGGCGCATGGACCTTTCGACGTGGCGAAGCGGCATACACAGCTCGATATCCGACCGTCGCTCGTCGATCGTCTGGTGGCCGAGCCCGGAAGCGGCAGCGAGGCGCGACGCGCCTGGACGGTGCGGGAGATCAAGAACGGCGTCGCCCGCGACCTGGAGTGGCTCTTCAACTCCTACCGCATGGAGCCCCCCGGCCTCCAGCGGCTGAAGGAGGCCTCCCGCTCCATCCTCGGCTACGGCATTCCCGATCTCAGCAGCTATTCCTGGTCCACCAAGGCCGACGCCGACGAGATCGCGAAGCTGCTGGAGGAGGCGATCCGCCGATTCGAGCCGCGTCTGCTCCCGCACAGCGTCCACGTGGTGCCGTTGCGATCCCAGGGCCTGGACGATTTCCGGCTGCGCTTCCGCATCGAGGCGATCCTCCACGTCGAGCCCATCACGGAGCCGGTCGCCTACGACACCGACTTCGAGTCGGCCACGCTCTCGGCCACCGTGCGTCGGGCGGCATGAAGCGCGACCAGCTGCTCCTCTACTACGAGCGGGAGCTCCAGTTCATCCGCTCGCTGGCGGGAGAGTTCGCCCAGAAGTATCCCGAGATCGCGGGCCGCCTGCTCCTGGAGCCGACCAAGTGCGAGGATCCGCACGTGGAGCGGCTCATCGAAGCGGTGTCGATGCTCACGGCGCGCATCCAGCTCCGGCTGGACGACGACTTCCCGGAGGTCAGCGAGGCCCTCCTGGACCTGCTCTACCCGCACTACCTGGCTCCGGTGCCTTCGATGACGATCGTCGAGCTGGCGCTCGACCCCGAGCAGGGGCGGGCCAGCGAGGGACTGCGCATCGAGCGGCACGCGCTGCTCCGGGCGCGGCCGGTGGGCGACGTTCGATGCCGCTTTCGCACCGCCTATCCGGTGGAGCTGTGGCCGCTGCGCGTCGAGCGCGCCGAGCTGCTTCCGGCGACCGAGCTCGGAAGCGGCCTCGGGCGGATCGCGCAGTCGGCCCTCCGGCTGCGGCTGCGATCCACCACCGAGGAGCCGATCTCGAAGCTGCCGCTGCGCCAGCTTCGCTTCTATCTCGAGGCCGGCAGCGGGGTCGTCCACTCCCTCTACGAGCTCTTCGCGCGCCGCCCGGTCGGCCTCTTCCTGCGCAAGGGCGCCGAAGGAACGCCGCGGGTGCTCGGCGCGGAGCACATCCGGCCGGTGGGCTTCGAGAAGGACGAGGGGATCCTCGACTACGGTCCCGAGTCCTTCCTCGGCTACCGCCTGCTGCAGGAGTACTTCGCCTTTCCGGAGAAGTTCCTCTTCGTGGACCTCTGCGGCCTAGACCTGGCTCCCGGAGCGGAGGACTTCGAGAGCATCGACCTGGCGGTCCTCCACGAGGAGCCGCTGACGCCGGACGCGATCCAGGTCGGGCCCGAGAACTTCCGCCTCGGCTGCACGCCTGCCATCAACCTCTTTCCGCAGGCGATCGACCCGATCCGGCTGCACCACACCTCGGTGGAGTACCCGGTGGTTCCGGACGTGCGGGCCGCGGAGTCCTACGAGGTCTATCGGGTGACCGAGGTGACGGCCACCAAGGCGGGCAACGCGGAGCCCTTCCACTTCCGTCCCTTCTACGCCCTGCGGCACGGAAGCCAGCTCGGCGCGGACGTGGGCTTCTGGCACTCCGCGCGGCGGCCCTCCCTGCGGCGCGACGACCCGGGCACCGACGTCTGGCTGCGGATCGTCGACGGGACCTTCGACCCCTACGCCCCCCCCTCGGACGTGCTCAACGTGAAGGCCCTGTGCACGAACCGGGATCTGGCGAGCCGGCTGCAGGTGGGAGACCCCCAAGGCGACTTCGAGATCCAGGGGCAGCCGGAGGTGCGGCAGGTGACCTGCCTGACCAAGCCGACGAGGACCCAGCGACTGACGCTCGCGGGGGACACCCGCTGGCGCCTCGTCTCGCAGCTGGCCCTCAACTACCTCTCGCTCGCCAGGGTGGACGACGGGGAGGACCCGGAGGCTCCGCTGCACGCGCTTCGGGAGATCCTGCGCCTCCACGAGTTCTCCGAGGGCCCGGTCAACCGGCGGCGCATCGAGGGGCTGACGGGGCTGCGCTCCAGGACCCAGCTGCGGCGCATCCGGACCGAAGAGGGACCCGGCTTCGCGCGGGGCATCGAGATCAGGCTCGACTTCGACGAGGAGAAGTACACGGGCTCTGGCCTCTTCCTCTTCGCCTCGGTGCTGGAGCGCTTCCTGGCCCTCTACGCAACCGTGAACTCCTTCACTCAGACGGTGGCGGTCTCCCGCCAGAGGGGAAGCCTGAAGAAATGGGCTCCACGGGCTGGCGAGATTCAGCTCCTCTGAAGCAGCTGCTCGAGGAGCGGCCGTCGCTCTTCGAGTTCTTTCAGGCCGTCCGGGTGCTGCGCAAGCTGTATCCGGAGCGGCGGGGGGTGGGACGCCACGCCGACCCGCGGTCCGAGGTCGTGCGCTTCCGCTCGGACGTCTCGGCCGTCTTCCCCAAGGCAGACCTGTGCTCGCTGGAGCTCCACGAGGACGCTCCCGCGGAGATGACCGTCGCCTTCCTCGGCGTCGCGACGCCGGCGAGCTTCGGCTCGCTGCCGAACGTCTACGCCCAGCTGGTACGCGAGCTGCGGGGCCGCAACCCCGCCCTGCGCGACTTCCTCGACCTCCTCAACCACCGGCTGCTCTCGCTCTTCTACCGGGCCTGGGAGAAGTACCAGCTGCCCATCCGCTTCGAGCTGGGAGATCCGGAGAACAGCTTCGAGACCACCCTCTACGCCCTGCTCGGCCTGGAGACCGGGGGCCTGCGAGGGCGCCAACGCCTGGAGGATCCGAGCCTGCTGGCCCGCGCGGGTCTGCTGACCATGGCGCCGGTTCCCGCCTCGGCCCTGGAAGGCCTCGTCGAGACCTTCTTCGGGGCAGCGGCCCGCGTCGTGCCCTTCCGCAGCCGCTGGTTTGCGATCGAGGAGGAGGAACGCAGCCGCCTGGGCCTGGCGAACAGCCGGCTGGCCGAGGACCTGGTCCTGGGAGAGAGCGCCCGGCTGGTCCAGAGCTGCTTCCGCCTGCGGATCGGCCCCCTGGACCGGCGTGCCTACGAGCACCTGCTGCCCTCGGGCGGCGGCTTCGTCGCGCTCGGCGAGCTGCTGCGGCTGGCGACCTGCGACGAGCTGGAGGCGGAAGTCCAGCTCGTGCTCCGGGGCGAGGACGTTCCGCCCCTGCGGCTGGGCGGCGATCCCGCGCGGGGCCCCAGGCTCGGATGGACCACGTGGCTCGCGCAGACGGGACCCGTCGGGGATCGGGACGATGCCATCCTCGGCCATGCGAGGGCCGCCTGACGGCCCGGAGGAGTTGCCATGGAGATCGACCTGCGAACGCTGATCGGCAAGCTCACCCCCACCGCGCGGCGCGCCCTCGAGGCGGCGGCGGGCCAGTGCATCGCCATGAGCCACTACGAGGTCGAGCTGGAGCACTGGCTGCTGAAGCTGGTCGAGCAGGACGACTCGGATCTGCCGCGCATCCTGCGCCACTTCGAGCTGGATCCGGCTCGCGTGCTCGCCTCGCTGCAGCGCGCCCTCGAGGGCTTCAAGACGGGCAACACGCGGCGACCCGAGCTCGCAACCGTGATCCTCGATGCCGCTCGGGAGGCGTGGATCCTCGCCTCCGTCAATCTGGGCCAGGCCCGGGTGCGGTCGGGAGCCCTGCTGCTCGCCGTGCTCTCGGACGAGTTCCTGCGCCGACGTCTCGTCGAGGTGCACTCCGGGCTGCGCGAGATCAATCGAGACACCCTCGCTCGGGACTTCGTCGCGATCGTGGGGGGCTCGGCCGAGGATCGCGAAGTGATCGGGATCGGCGGCGGCACGGCCTCCGCGGCGGCCCCCTCGACAGCGGGAGGCGCCCTCGCCCAGTTCACCTACGACCTGACGGCCCAGGCGCGCGAGGATCGCCTCGACCCGGTTCTCGGGCGCGATGGCGAGATTCGCCAGCTCATCGACATCCTGGGCCGGAAGCGGCAGAACAATCCCATTCTCACGGGGGAGGCCGGGGTCGGGAAGACCGCCGTCGTCGAGGGCCTGGCCCAGCGCATCGTGGCCGAGGAGGTTCCGCCGCCGCTGCGCGACGTGGCCCTCCACACCCTGGACCTCGCCCTGCTGCAGGCAGGGGCCAGCGTCAAGGGCGAGTTCGAGAACCGACTGCGCCAGGTGATCGAGGAGGTGCGGGGCTCGGCGCATCCGATCATCCTCTTCATCGACGAGGCCCACAGCCTGATCGGCGCCGGCGGCTCGGCAGGCCAGGGCGATGCCGCGAACCTGCTGAAGCCCGCGCTCGCCCGAGGCGAGCTGCGCACGATCGCAGCCACCACCTGGGCCGAGTACAAGAAGTTCTTCGAGAAGGACGCCGCCCTCGCCCGCCGCTTCCAGGTGGTCAAGGTGGAGGAGCCGGCGGAGCCGGCGGCGATCGAGATGATGCGGGCCATGGCCGGCAAGCTGGAGTCGCACCACAGGGTGTGGATCCGCGACGATGCGATCGTGGAGTCGGTGAAGCTCTCGGCCCGCTACATCCCGGCGCGGCAGCTTCCGGACAAGTCCGTGAGCGTGCTGGACACGGCCTGCGCCCGGGTCGCGATCGCCCAGGGAGCGGTGCCAGCGGCCATCGAGGACGCCCGCAGGCGCCTGGAGGCCCTGGATCGGGAGATCCGCTTCCTCGAGCGCGAGGAGCGGATCGGCGCCTCTCACGCCGATCGGCTCGGCGCGCTGCTGGCCGAGCGCAAGGAGGTGGAGCAGCGGATGGAGGGCCTCGAGGCCCGCTGGGAGAAGGAGCGCGAGCTGGTCGGCGAGATCGGCGGCCTGCGCAGCCGCCTGGCGGGGGAGGCCGAGGAGGCCGAAGAGGGAGGCGAGCGCTCTTCGCCCACGCTGCAGCGCTCCCGGCTGGCGGAGCTGGAGCGGGAGCTCCGCGAGCTGCAGGCGGAGGAGGCCCTGGTGCTGCCGGAGGTGGACGGGCAGGCCGTGGCAGACGTCGTCTCCCGCTGGACCGGGGTTCCCGTCGGCAAGATGGTGGCCGACGAGATCCACTCCGTGCTCTCCCTGGCGGATCGCCTGCGCGAGCGGGTGATCGGCCAGGACCACGCGCTCGACACCATCGCGCGTCGCATCCGCACCTCGCGAGCGGGGCTCGACAACCCCTCGCGCCCGGTGGGCGTCTTCCTGCTGGTCGGGCCCAGCGGAGTCGGCAAGACGGAGACCGCCCTGGCCCTCGCCGACGAACTCTACGGGGGCGAGCGCAACGTCGTCACCATCAACATGTCGGAGTTCCAGGAGCAGCACACGGTCTCCACGCTGAAGGGCTCCCCGCCGGGCTACGTGGGCTACGGCGAAGGCGGAGTGCTCACCGAGGCCGTGCGACGCCGTCCCTACTCGGTCGTCCTGCTCGACGAGGTGGAGAAGGCCCACCCCGACGTGATGGAGATCTTCTTCCAGGTCTTCGACAAGGGCGTCCTCGAGGACGCGGAAGGACGGGAGATCGACTTCAAGAACACGCTCATCCTGCTCACATCGAACGTGGGCTCGGACACGATCCTGCGGGCCTGCTCCGACCCGGAGCAGCGGCCGGATCCCGAGGCCGTGGCCGAGGCGATCCGGCCCGAGCTGCTCCGCTGCTTCCCCGCGGCCCTGCTCGGGCGGCTCGTCGTCGTGCCCTACTTCCCCGTGGCGGCGGAGGTGCTGCGGCAGATCGTCCGGCTCCAGCTCGAGCGCGTGCGCCGGCGCCTTCGCGAGAGCCACCGGGCGGACTTCGCCTTCGACGAGAGCCTGGTCGAGATCGTGGCGGGGCAGTGCGACGAGCCGGAGAGCGGCGCCCGGGCCGTGGATCGCATCCTCACCCACGGCCTGCTGCCCGCCATGTCGGGCGAAGTGCTGGGTCGGATGGCCGAGGGCCGCGGCTTCGATCGGGTGGAGGCCGTGGTGGACGAAGGCGGTACCCTCCGCTTCAAGCTCTCCTAGGCTCGCGATTCCAGCCGGTGCCCTTCTCCCAGCAAGAAACGCCCTGTCGAATCTACACGCCCCTCGGCGAGGACGTCCTCGTGGTGGGAAAGCTACGGGTCGAGGAGGGCCTGTCCCGGCCCTTCGAGATCGAGACCCGCCTGCTCTGCGAACGCGAGGAGCTGAGCCTGGATTCGCTGCTCGGCAGCAACGTGGCCATCTCGCTCGAGCTCGGGGACAAGCAGCGCTGGTTCCACGGTATGGTGTCCCGGTTCTGCCAGGAGGAGCCCGACAGCGAAGGCCTCCACTACAGCGCGACTCTCGTACCCTGGACCTGGTTCCTGGACCAGAACGCGGACTACCGAGCCTTCCAGGATTGCTCCGTGCCGGAGATCGTGAAGGAGGTCTTCGGCGAGTGGGACATCAGCAGCTATCGAAGCGACCTGACCCGCAACTACCCTCCGCGCAGCTACTGCGTCCAGTACGCCGAGAGCGACTTCGGCTTCCTGGCCAGGCTGCTCGCCGAGGAGGGCATCGGCTTCTACTTCGAGCACGAGAGGAACGAGCACCGCCTGGTCCTCTTCGACTCGCCCGCCACGGCTCCGGCCTTCGCGGAGAACCCGCGGATCCGCTACGCCGCCGCGCGAGGGCCCGAGGCGAAGCCGGCGGAGCTGTCCGGCCTGAGCGTCCAGCGCGTGGTCCGGCCGGGGCGCTACGCGACGACCGACTACAACTTCGAGTCGCCGAGCGACGACATGCGCTCCAAAGCCACGGCCGCCGAGACGCCGGGCGGAGCGGAGCGGATCGAGGTCTTCGAGTACCCGGGATGCTTCGGTCGGCAGGAGGAGGGCGAGCGCTACTCGCGCATGCGCATCCAGAGCGAGGAGATGGAGTCCGTCCTCATCGAGGCCCAGGCCGACGAGCCGCGCTTCGTGCCGGGCTCGACCTTCGACCTAGTGGACCACTACCGCGACGACTTCAACCGCCGCTACCTGCTGCTGAAGGTCTGCCACAGCGTGAACCAGCAGGACCGCGACTGGATCTACGACGGCTCGGTCTCCTTCGTGCCCTCGGACCTGAGCTTCCGGCCGCGGCGGATCCCGAAGCCCCGGGCCCACGGCGTCCAGACCGCCGTGATCGTGGGCCGCCGGGGAGAGGAGATCCACGTCGACAAGTACGGGCGGGTCAAGCTCCAGTTCCACTGGGACCGCCGGGGAAAGCGGGACGAGCACAGCTCCTGCTGGGTCCGCGTCGGCCAGACCTGGGCCGGCAAGGGCTGGGGCGCCGTCCAGCTGCCGCGCGTGGGCGAAGAGGTGATCGTCGACTTCGAGGCGGCGGACCCGGATCGCCCCCTGGTCATCGGTCGGCTCTACAACGCCGAGCGGATGCCGCCCTACGAGCTCCCGAGCCACGCGACGCGCGCAACGTTGAAGAGCCGCAGCTCGAAGGGAGGCACGAGCAAGCACTACAACGAGCTTCGCTTCGAGGATGCGAAGGATCGGGAGCAGATCCTGCTCCACGCCGAGCGCGACCTCGACGAGCGCGTGGGCCACGACGCGCGCCTCACCGTGGATCACGACCAGCACCTCATCGTGCGAAACGACCGGCGGGAGCTCTGCGAAGGCTCGCAGCACGGCCGCGTCCAGGGCGATTGGCGCCAGCGCGTCGGGGGCAGCGTCTCCTTCCGCGTGGATGCGGATCGCGCGGAGACCGTGGGCGGCGTCTACGCCCTGGAGGCAAACCGCGAGATCTACCTGAATGGCGGTATGAACGTGGTGATCGAGGCGGGCATGCAGCTGACCCTCAAGTGCGGCGCCAACTTCATCACGCTCGGCCCATCCGGGGTAGCCATCAACGGGAGCCCGCTGCTGATGCTGAACAGCGGCGGCGCCGCCGGGGCCGGCAGTCCGCCTTCGCCCCAGGACCCCGAGGATCCCGAGGAGGTCGACGACGACCACCTGGCCTGAGGCCGCAGCGCTGGCTCAGCTGTCCTGGAGGACGCGATTGCGGACGATCCGCCACTGCTCGCCGGATTCCGGCGGAGCCAGCACGGCCTCGTAGGTCCAGCGCGTGGTGCTCTTGCTCCGCGGACGGCCCTTGAGGCCCGCCTTCCAGGCCACCTGGAGCTGATCGAAGACCGCCTGGACGCGTCCGTCGTCGCGAAGCGACAGGGACTGGATCGTCACGGAGACGTCCAGATCATCCGACCTCGAGAACTTCGACTTCCAGTAGGTGCGGTAGGGGTCGCCGGGCTGGAAGGCCCAGACCTGCTCGAGACAGGACAGGCTCCGGGCACTGATGCAGCCGGCGTAGCGCTCGAGGGCCTGCTGCACCTCCGCCTTCCAGTCGCGCTCCGCCACGCTGGGCCCGGGCGGAGGCTCCGGCTCCGGACGGCGAAGCCGAAGCCTCCAGGAAGCCTTCGCAGAGAGGCCCCCCGGATCGGAGACGGTGAGCCCGAGCAGCCCGCCCTCGGCGGGCACGAAGTCGAGGACCGGGCCGCGTCCCGGGAGCGGCGTCCCGCGGAAGACCCAGTCGTAGGTCAGGACCTCTCCGGGATTGGGGTCCTCGGCCTCGACGGAGACTCGCAGGCTGCGGCTCTGCTCGACCTCGATCTCCTCTCGGCGCGGAGAGCGCGCCAGGATGCGGGGAGGCTGCGGCTTCTCGGCCTGGAGCTTCCGCTCGGCCTCGCGCGCCTCCCGCGCCGCGGCCAGCGCGACGCCCAGCTCGGACTCCGCGGTGGGAGCATCGAGGGCCTCGAGGGCCGCCGAGGCCCGCGCCAGCGCCTCCCAGGCCGCCTGGCACCGACCCTTTGCGGTGTCGGACTCGATGCGCGCGCATTGGCCGTCGGCCGAGAGCTCGGCCAGCTCGCGCCCGGCCTCGGCCGACCGGGCTCGCGCGCCGGCCAGCGCCGCCCCCGCCGCCTGCCGGGCGCTCTCGAACAGAGGCGTCGCCGCCTCGAAGCCCCGGGAGGCCTCCTCGCTTCGATCGGCCTCGAGGGCTGCGGCCGCGCGGTCGAAGGCCGCCTGGGCCGCCCGCAGGGCCTCCGGAGCGGAGCGCTCGGCGCCCTCCTGGCGAGCGCCTTCCCGCGCCGACTCGGCGGCCTCGCGCGCCGCCTGGGCCAGATCCTGCTGTGCGGCGGCCTCGAGATAGGCCCGCGCCCCGCGCAGCGCCTCCCGGTAGCCGCGGAGGGCCTCGGCCCACTGCTCCCGCGCGAAGAGCTCGTCGGCGCGCGCGATCCGGATCGACCACTCTCCGATGCCGCCTTCCGGAATCGTCTGCTCGAAGGCCCGCACCTCGGCGCGCGCCCCGGCCGCCGGCGCGATCCGGCCGGCGGCCTGAAACTGGGAGGCGGCCTCGTCGTAGGCCTCTCGCGCAGCCAGGAAGTCCTCGGCCTCCTGCAGCCCCTCGGCGCGCGCGAGCGCCTCGCGCCCCGCGGCCATCGCCTGCTCGTAGGGCGGGGACTTCACCGTCGCGACGGCCTCCTCGCTGGCCGCGAGCGCCGCGGCGCGGCTCGCCTCGGCCAGCTCCGGCCACAGATTCGCCAGCCGGGTCTCGAGCCGTCCGGCCGTGACCAGCGCCTGCTCCGCCGCCTCCAGCCGGGCCAGCTGGGCCTCCAGGACCTCACAGGTGGCGCTGGCGTCGGTCGTCGCGGCGGGCTGGGTGGCGGCGACCTGCTCCTCGAGTCCGCTCCAGGCCTCCAGCAGGTTGCTGGCCGCGCCCGCCGAGACGAGCAGCTCCCGCTGGACGCGAAGCTCGGCGCTGCGCTCGTCGGCGCGCTGTCCCACCACGCCTGCGACGCCCTGCTGACACAGCTCCCGGTAGCGGCCCAGAGCCTTCTCGCAGCTCCGCTCCGCCACCTGGAACGAGCCGGCCGCGAGCTCCTGCCGGCAGTCGTCGAGGTAGGCCTCCGCCTGATCGAGGCCGTCGCCGAGCTCCTCGAGAAGGATCTCCGAGGGAGCGGGCGACAGCCCTGCGATCCGCTCGAGAAGGGAGGGCGCCCGGGCTTCGAAGCCCTGCACGGCGGCCAGGGCCGCCTCGGCGCCACTGCGCAGCTGCTCGTGCTGGATCAGCCACCAGGTGCCCAGGCCCAGGAGCACCGCCAGGCCGGCCCCGACCAGGGGCCAGCGGGTCGTGGGCTCGCTCGGGGCGCGGGGCCGGGCCTCGCGGGCGTGCTTGAGCGCCCGGCGCATCTCACCGGCGTCCGCGTAGCGATCCTCCGGATGGAACTGGCAGGCCTTCACGACCAGGGCGCGGAGGGCGGCCGGGATCCCTGCCTCGCGTTCGACCGGAAAGCGGATGTCGATGCCCTCCCCGGTCCGGGCGAGGGAGACCAGGTAGCCCAGCACCTCCATGCTGTTCGTCGAGTCGAGATTCTCGACCCCGGCGTAGAGCGACTGGCCCGCCAGGGCCTCGTAGAGCGTCAGCCCCACGGAGAAGACGTCGCTCGCCGAGTCGACGGTCAGTCCTCGCGCCTGCTCGGGCGACATGTAGGCGATGGTGCCGATGGCGGTCCCGGTGCGGGTGCGCCCGGATTCCTGCAGCCTGCGCGCGATGCCGAGATCCGCCAGGCGGGCGCGCCCGTCGGAGCCGATCAGGATGTTGGCCGGCTTGATGTCGCGGTGGACGATGCCCCGCCGGTGCAGCTCGGCCAGGCCGTCGAGGACGCTGTCGAAGATCCTCACGGCCTCGTCGGAGCCGAGGGTGCCGTCTTCGGCCAGCCGCTGGGCCAGGCTGGGGCCGTCGACGAAGCTCATGGTGTAGTAGAAGCAGTCGGTCTCCGAGTCGCGCCCGAAGTCGAAGATCGTGACCAGATTCGGGTGATCGATGGCCGCCTGGATCCGCGCTTCGTCGACGAAGCGCTGGAACTCCTCGCCCTCGGCCGCCGCCGGCTTGAGCATCTTCAGCGCCAGTCGCCTGCCTTCGAAATTCGGATCCGCGACCTCGAAGACCCAGGCCATGCCCCCTTCGGCGACGAAGCGGCGAACCGTGTAGGGCCCGATCTGGGAGAGCGTCACGGGATCCATCGAAGATCCTCGCCGGTGAGCAGCAGCAGCAGGGCCCCGATCAGGAGCAGCGACACGATGGCGGCGGCGGCGGCGATGCGCCGGACCCTGCGGAGCGAGCGCTTGGAGCGCCTCGGGGGGCTCCCGGGGTCCGGGGCGGCGAAGGCCGGAGCCGCCTCCGCGGGGATCTCGGTGATCATCACGGTCACGTTGTCGGGCCCACCGCAGTCGTTCGCGGTGTCGATCAGCCGCCGAACCGCGCGCTCCGGACTCTCGGTGGCCAGCACCTGGCGGATCTCCTCCTCGCTCAGCACGCCCGAGAGCCCGTCCGAGCACAGCAGGAAGCGGTCGCCGGGCCGGGCCTCGAAGGGCGCCACGTCGACCTCGACGTTGGGCTCCACGCCGACCGAGCGAAGCAGCTCGTTTCGGCGCGGGTGGACGGCGGCCTCCTCGGAGGAGATCAGACCGCGACGCTGGAGCTCGGCGACGGCCGAGTGATCCGCCGTCATGGCCTCGAGCCGTCCGTCGCGCAGCCGATAGGCCCGGCTGTCCCCGACGTGCGCGACCCAGTTGCTCCCGTCGGCCTCGAAGAGGAAGGCCACCAGGGTCGTGCCCATGCCCCGGAGCTCCGCGTGTCGAGAGGCCGTCTCGTACACCCGCTCGTTGGCGCTCTGCACCGCCTCGCGGAGCAGCTCCGATCCCCTCGGGGCGCCGGCTCTCGAGAAGACCTCGCCGGTGGCCTCGATCGCCATCCGGCTGGCGGTGGCCCCTCCCTGGTGGCCTCCCATGCCGTCGGCGACGACCAGCAGTCGGGCTCCGGCGGCGTCGCAGAACTCCTGACAGGCGTCCTGGTTCTCGGAGCGAGTCCTGCCCACGTCGCTCAAGTACGCCGACCGAGCTGCCGTCATCGCTCGAAGACCAGTTCCACCTCGGCGATGCGGATCCGATCGCCGGGCTGTAGCGGGCTCGTCCGGATCGAGTGCCCGTTCACCAGGGTGCCATTCGCGGAGTTCAGGTCCTCGATCTCCACCTTCCGCCCCCGCGTGTAGATCGTGGCGTGGTAGCGCGAGACGGTCTGGGAGTCGATCACGACGTCGTTGTCGGCGAGCGCTCCGATGCGGGTCCGAGGCGCCTGGAGGCGCACGACCTCGCCGGCGCGGGGGCCGGTGTCGAAGACGAGACGGCCGGGCACGCCGCGCCGCGCCAGCAGCCAGGCGATCACCGCGACCCCGGCCACCAGCGCCACGACGCCCAGGTAGGGCCAGATCGGCCCGCGGATGGTGGGATAGGCAACCGTCCTGGAATCCGAACGGCCGTCGATCTGGATCTCGACGGGATGCAGCTCGCCATTCATGCGGCCGCGGTAGCGGACCACGTAGCTGCGCATCATCTGGCGCCAGATCTGGTCGAAGAAGGAGGAGAGATGGATCGTCGAGGAGGCGCGCAGGAAGTCGCCGCCCGTCTGGCGGGAGAGCTCGTCGAGGACCGGGAAGCCCTCGCCCCCGAAGCGGTCGTAGCCGATCGTGAAGAGCAGGGTCGGAGGCCGGGTCTCGCCGGGACTGGCCGTCTCCACAACCTCCTCGAGCGACCGCCGACTTCCCGCGTCCTTGCCGTCGGAGAAGAGGATCACGAAGGAGCGTCGAGGGAGATCGCTCCCCGTGCGGATGGCCTCGACCGACACGTGCACTGCGTCGAAGAGCGCCGTCTGAAGGGATGCTTCGTTCACCTGCAGCCCTCCGAGCTCCACGCGAGCGGCGGCCTTCGAGGCCTCGAAGGGAACGAGGAGCTCGGCCTCGTCGGAGAAGGCCACGATCGCCACCCGGTCCCGGGGTTCGAGGAGGTCCAGGAACTCGACTGCGGCGGCCTTGGCGCGCTCGAAGGGCTGGCCCTTCATCGTGCGGCTCGTGTCGATGGCGACGACGCAGGTCATGCCGCGTCCGGCGCTGGCCAGGGTGGCCAGCTCGATGTCCCCGGGATCGATCAGCCTGCCGGCGTCGCGGACCAGCAGGTCGACGGGCTGCAGGTCCTCGACGGGCTCCCCGAAGCGGGTGAGCGCCCGCACGTAGAGCTCGACGAAGGGCTCGCCCTCGACTCCCGGGTGGATGTCGTCGAGATGAACGCGCTCGACGGCGCGCAGCTCGAAGCTCTCGTCCGCGCCCTGGGCGGCGACCCCTCCGGGACGGAGCAGCCAGCAGCCCCCGAGCAGGGCGAGGAGCGCGATCTCGAGCGCCCTGCGCACGGCTAGACGAGGGTTCGGAATCGCAGGGTCGTCCGCCCCACCCGCAGGGTGTCCCCGTCGCGGAGCTCCGAGCCCTCGGTGGCCTCGTCGTTGAGGAGGGTCGGATTCCGCTCCGACAGGGGAGCCACGGCGAAGACCCCGTCCTGGTGGAGGATCTTCGCATGCTCCCTGGAGACTTTGGGGCTGGGGAGCTCGATCTCGCACTCCCGGGAGCGCCCGAGCTTGTTCTCGCCGTCGAAGATCGTGAAGGCCTGCCCCTCCAGCTCCCCCTCCACGGCGACCAGCACGCCCACCACGCCCGTGCGCAGCACCCTGCGCAGGTCCACGTACTCGGTGGCGGCCTCTCCCGCGGCCCGCGAAGGCGGCGCAGGCGAGGCCGCGGGCGCAGGCGGCGCTGGGGGGGCCGGCGGAGCCGGAGCCTGGACCAGCGTGGGAGGCGAGGCCGGCGCGGGCTGCGGCGCCGGCTCCGGCTGGCTCGGGACGGCCGGCCGGGGCTCCGCGTGCGGCTCGCGAGGCTGCGGGAAGCCCTGGGTCGAGATCTGGACGGTGGCGTCCTGGGCGCTTCGATGCACGCCCCGCTCTCCCCGCACGCCCCGCGGCGACGGACTCCGTCCGTTTCGGAGCCTCCGAAAGAAGTCGAGGATCGACACGATCACCTCACCAGCCGTTCTCGATTCTACCAGCCAAACCCCCGCCGGGAGGCTCTCTCTCCGGCGCGACAGCCGCGCCCCCGTGGGGTCGCCCCCGCGATGCTCGACGCCGCATCGCCGTCAGTATCCGGCCTCGGCCAGCCGGGCCGGGTCCGGGAGCCCGGCCTCGCCGGCGACCGCGGCGGCCACGAATCGCGGCACGTAGAGGGCGGTCTCGCGAGGCAGCAGCCCGCGCTCGACCAGCACCCAGTAGCTCCGCTCGCGAAAGGGATCGTCCAGCTGCTTGAGGGCGCGCCGCACGCCGTTCTCGCCCCGGTTGTAGCCGGCCAGCGCGAGCAGCAGCGCATCGCCCCCGAACTCGAAGGCGAGGCCCTTCAGGTAGCGGACGGCGGCTCGGGTCGACTTGTCGACGTCGCGTCGCTCGTCGATCCCATTGCCGACCCGCAGTCCGTAGTGTCTGGCGGTGGCCGGCATGAACTGCCACAGACCCAGCGCCTGGGCCGGACTCACGGCATCCGCCCGATAGCCACTCTCGATGAGTGCCACGTAGTGGAGCAGAGGGGGCATGCGCGCCTCCTCGAAGGCCTGGCGCAGCTTCGGAACCAGGGGCCGACCGCGCTCCAGGGCGCGCTCCAGAAAGGCATGCTCCCGGCGCAGCTGGGCGCCGACCTGCCGGTGGAACTCCGGCGGCAGGACCCCCGGGTCCTGCCAGAGGGCCACCAGCACCAGCTCGATCTGCTCTCCCAGGCAGGCGCGCAGCTGTGCCGCGGCGACCCGGTCCAGCCGGCAGCCCACCTTCGGGCTGGGGGCCGGGGGCTGCGGCCGCGTGGCCTCCAGGGCTTCGAGGAAGACGCCCCACAGGTTCGGATCTCCCTCGAGCGCCCCGCCGAGACGCCGCATCGCGACCCGCAGCAGCTGACTGCGCGGCACGCCCTCGAGCTCTCCCTCGCGGAAGAGCACGCCGGCCGCGGATTGCAGGCGCGCCTTCGCCGCCGCCTGATCGCCTTCCCGGGCCGCCTCGAGCCCCTGACTCGCGAGCTCGATCGCGCGCTCGGGGAGTCCGGGTGCGCGGGTCAGGAAGTGACCGGCCGCCCAGATCCCCATCCCGCAGACGGCCAGGCCGGCCACCAGGATCGCCACCCGGAGCAGGCTCCCGCCCGCCGCCCTCCGCTCGTAGAGCAGCTCCGCCTCGCCCCCGAGCTTCACGCGATCGCCCGCCTGCAGGAGCACCGGGCTCCGGAGCGGAACGCCGTTGACCTCCGTGCCGTTGGAGCTGCCGAGGTCGGTCAGCTGGTGCCGCTCGTCGACGAGCTGGAGCAGCGCATGCCGGCGCGAGACCCGGGGCACGTCGACCACCAGATCGGCACTCGGGTCCCGACCGATCACGATCTCCCTCTCGTGCAGAGGGAAGACCGTTCCACGCTCTCCGCCCTCGATCCGCACCAGCTGAAGACCCATGTTGCGATCGCTCGACTCCAATCACGGGCCCGGAGAGCCGCCGCCCTCCGAGACCGGAACGAGGATCTCCACCAGCGTGTCCGGAGTGATGGCTCCCCGGAGCTTCCCCTCGATCCGCGCTCGGCTGCCCTCCGGGAAGGCGTCCTCGATGCGGATCTCGCAGAGGGTGCTTCCCGCCTCGATCAGCCGTCCGCGCATGCCGCGCCGCACGCCCGCCTCGGTGCCGGCATCGATCAGGACGGCCGTCGTGCCGTCGATCTCGAGGACCTCGGCGCGCAGCGTCTCGAAGCGCGGCCGGGGCGGCGGCGGAGGGGGCGGCGGAGGTGGCGTCGGCTCGAACTCCGAGCGCACGGCATAGGGGAAGGGCTTGCGGTCGGCGTCGAGGGTCGCGACGGAGATCCGGTAGACGCCCGGCCCCACCTCGCGGCGCAGGCCGGCCTCGACGCCCCCGACCGCGCGGGCGTCGCCGGCCAGCCGGCCCTCCGGATCGATGAGCGACAGGGTCAGCTCGCGATCGATCTCGACGGCGGCGGAGCGCAGCTCCAGCGCGAGGTCGCCGGACTCCGGCAGCTCGATCCAGTACCAGTCGACGCAGTCCCCGCGCCGACAGTCCAGCTGGTCGGCCCGCAGACTGCCGAGCTCGAGCTCGCTGGCCGCCTCGGCGACGCCGTCGGGATCCGGCGGCGGACGGCAGCTGCTGCAGGAGCTGGCCGCCGCCAGGCCGAGGAGGGCGGCGGCTCGCAGCACCGCCTGGGCGCGAGGTCCGGGCATCTTCAATTCCTCAGCGAGTCCGGGGGCGGCCGGTGTGCGATGTCGAGGATCGCCTCTCCGCTGCGGAGCCGGTACTCCAGGGTCAGCTCCACGGGCGGCTCGTCGTACTGGATCCGCCGCTGCAGGCGCCGCGCCGACAGCCGCTCCGCCTCCTGCAGGAAGATGGGGAAGGCCAGCGCTCCGTTGCGCTCGAGGGGGGGCCGCAGCTCGGTCTCCTGGCCTCCGGGGCTGCGGACCCAGACGCGAAGCGTCACCTGGCTGCAGTCGGGCGTCCAGCGGAAGACGTGGGACTCCACGCCCTCGCGGTAGACGAAGGTCTGGGCCTTGTCCGCGCAGCTCAGGCGCAGCTCGCGCTTGGTGACGAAGAATCCCGGGGAGCCGGTGAGCCGCGACGGAACGCCTTCGAGGCGTACCGTGAACTCGGGGGCCTTGCCCTGACCCGGGAAGAGCGAGCGGCGCAGATCCTCGGCGAGATCCATCCAGCGCAGGAAGGCCGGCCCGAAGGGCAGCCGCCGCTTGCCGATCACGGGCACCGGCGCGCCCTCGCGGTAGAAGGGAGCCAGGGCCTCGCTCTCGAAGCGAGCCAGCTCCCCGCTGCCCTCGCGGTAGAGCCCCTCGAGCTCGGAGGCGTCGAGCTCCCCCGCGAAGGGTCCCACCACGCGCTCCCGCCAGCGCCGATCGAGCTCGTCGGTGGCCGCCTCCAGGACCGCCGAGGCCCCGTTCAGGAAGGGCATCGAGAGCACCTCCTGGAGCTTGGCCGTGGCCTCGGTGTCGGCCTCGATCGGCACCAGCTCGCGCAAGCCGTCGAGCGCCGAGTCGAAGGAGACCGGCTCGGTCCGGGTGAGCTTGACGGCCAGGCCCAGGGCCCGCTCGGGCCGGCTCACCGCCGCCGTGACGTCGGCCTGGACCTGCTCCAGCGCGGCGGTGTAGGACTGCCAGGGGGCTCGCTGCTGCCGCTCGGTCTCCGCCTCGTCGGGCTGCTCTCGGCGAACCTCCTGCAAGACGCCGACGAAGGCCGGCGGAGCGATCGCACGCGGCAGCTCGGCGCGCAGGTTGTGGTCCAGGGCCTCCACGAAGGCGACGTAGGGGGAGTCCTTCACCTGGCGGTCCGCATGCGGAAGGATGGGAACGTCCACCAGGAAGCCGCGCCAGAGCATGTCGTAGCGCTTGGTGTAGCCCTCGCGGAAGGCGCCGACCGACTCGCTCGAAGCTCCTCCGGTCTGTTCCACCGCCTCGATCAGCGGCCCCACCAGCCTCTCCCAGGTGGCACGGGTGTAGGCTCCGGGAACGCTCGACAGGAGCTGGTCCTTCCCGACGCGGATCCCGAAGTCGCGGTAGCGGATCGGGGGGTGGGTCTCGGCGCTGCGCTCGCTCCACGCATCGAGACGCGACAGGTCGAGCAGGCGCCCCGCACCGGCGTGCACCACGTCCCGCTCGCGACCGATGCGGCTGCGAATCTCCTCTCTGGGGATCCAGCGCACGAAGGCGTCGTAGCCCTTCCGGAAGGCGGCGATGTCGGCCTCGTCGCGTCCCACGGGCGCGTAGGCCACCAGGCTCGGCCGCGAGGCCTGCTCCTCGTCGGCGCGATGCGCCAGCCAGGACACGTCCAGGCCCAGCTCGGCCAGGGCCTCGAAGGAGTCGCGGTCGTAGGAGCGCACGGTCCCGATCAGCTTCGCCTTCGTGGGCTCCTCGTACTCGCGGCCGAAGGCCCAGGCGAAGCTCCGCCGCGAGCGGTCGAGCGCGTAGCGGGTGGGCCCGTTGAGTCCGAGGCGGCCGAGGGGGAAGGGGGCCGCGTCTCGCGCGACCACGGTCTCCCGCAGGTGCTCGAGCGCGGCGAGGCTGGAGGCGCCGGCGATCACGGCCTCCGACTCGCCCGCGAGCCGACGGATCGCGCGCAGGTTGTCGACGAAGGCGAAGCCCAGGAAGGTGAGGCTCACGAGGGCGGCCCCGGCGACGGCCCAGCCGATCGCCCGCCGGGTGCGCCGGCCCAGCCAGCGCGCCGGCAGCGAGATGTCCCGGTCGCCCAGCACGATCTCGCGGAAGAAGTCGTAGAGGTACCAGCCGCCCGCCGGCCCGGCCTGGGGCTGGAGCGGGGTGCGCGCCCAGTCGCAGCCCAGGCGCCGCAGCAGCGGGGAGACGGTCTCCCCCTGGCGCAGCGCACTCGAGAAATAGACGCCGCGCAGGAAGGGCATCTCGTCGTAGATGGTCGGCGCGAAGGCCGCGCGCAGCAGGTCCGCGAGCGCCCGGCAGGCCTCCTGGAACTCCTCCGGAAACAGGAACAGTCGCCGCCGGCGCCGGACGTCGGCCTCGCGCATCACGAGCTCGGGGAGCAGGTCCTCGAGCCGCTCCCGCAGGCCGTCGAGGCCGGCGAGTGCCAGCTGCCCCGCATCGGCCCAGGTGCGTCGCGAGTTGGTCCAGCCGAAGGCCTCGCGCAGGCGCTCCGGAGGCAGGGAGCTCACGAGCTCCGTGAAGCCCTCGATGCGATCGCTCTGGGTCACCAGGACGTAGACCGGGACGTCGACCCGCAGCGTCTCGGTCAGCGCGTTCATGCGCAGGCGCAGCTCACGTCCGGCCTGCGCCAGCTCGGCCGGACTTCGCGAGAGCAGGCCCGCCGCCGAAACCGCCACCACCAGGCCCTCGAGCGGCCGCTTCGGCCGGCTCCGGCGCAGCAGTCGCAGCAGGCGCCGCCACTGCTGGCGGGCCTCGTCGCCCGCTTCCAGGTAGCGGCCCGAGGTGTCCAGGACGATCAGCTGGTTGGTGAGCCACCACTCGCAGTCCCGGGTGCTGCCCCCGCGCAGCACGTGCGCGTACTCGGCGGGCAGGTCGAGCCCCGACTGGCGCAGGGCCTCGGTCTTGCCCGCGCCGGTCTCCCCGATCACGAGCAGCCACGGCACCTCGTAGAGACCCTGCGGACCGAGGCGGGAGCTCCGGATCTCCTCCGTGGCACTGCGGAAGCGCGCCTCGAGATCCTCCCGCCAGGCCTCCTCGGCGCGCTCGCGCCGACTGGCCTCGAGATCGTCGGGATCGTCGACGCCCGCCTGGAGCCTCTCCTCCCGCTCCTGGCGAAAGATCGTGGTGAGCAGCACCACGACGAGCACGATCAGCACCAGAGCCAGCGCGATCACGAGGGCGAGGGCCCAGCTGCGCAGCAGCAGCCAGACGCCACCTCCGAGGGCCAGCACGCCCGTCAGGGTCAGGGCGGGCACCCAGAGGTACGGATAGCGGACGGCGCTGACCAGGGGATAGGTGAGCGCATGCCAGATCTGGCGGAGGAAGGAGCCCACCGGATCAGAGCCCGGGCGGCAGGGGAACGCCGCCGGCGAGCCAGCGCAGCACGCCCCAGAGGGCGAGCCAGGTGATCGCGACGAGCCCGGACCAGGCCAGCGCGGTCGGCCAGAGCCCCCGCCCCTCGCTCTCGCGCAGCTGGATGGCGACGTCGTAGGCGGGCGGGGTGAGCGGAGAGGCGGTCGCCGCGTCGCGGGCGTGGCCCGCGACGCGCAGCAGCTCGAACTGCTGCCGGATCAGCTCCGAGCGCGCCCCGTCCTCGTCGCGAGCCGCGAAGATGCCCGCGAAGCCGTGCACGAGGCACAGGAAGAAGACCTCGCGGGCGTCGTTCTGATCCGGGCGCAGCCTCGCCAGATGGTCGAAGAACTCGTTGCCGGCCCGGTTGGTCCGGAACAGGGAGAGCTGGAGGGGCTCGCGGAGCCATTCGTCGCGCCCCGGCCAGTCCGAGGTGAGGATCACCTCGTCGGCCCACGCCACCAGGGCGAAGCGCGCCTCCTCGACCTCGTCCGGCGCGAAGCGCTGTACCGAAGGGTGCTTGCTGAAGCCGTCCAGCAGCCCGAAGAGGTGGCTCCGGAGCGCCGGTACGGTGGGGCGCTGCTCGTTCGACGACTCGGCGAAGAGCAGGACGTAGCCCATGACGGCGCTGGCGAGCCGGCCGAGGTGCGGCGCCTCCACGGATCAGCTCTCCGGGACGACCACGTAGAGGCGAACCTCGGCGTTCTCGAGCTTGCCGAGGGAGAGCGCGAGGCTGAAGTCCTCCCGCACCTTGTTCCACTGGGCTCCTCGGGGCTCGAGCTTGAAGTACTCGAGACCGGCGGGGCCGGCAATCTCGGTCGGCGCCGCGGGCAGGTGCTCGATCCGCAGGCCCTTGGTGTTGAGCATCACCAGGGTGGTCACCCCGCTTCGCGAGCTCGCCTTGCCGTGGTCCACGGCCAGCTTCGCCAGCTCCTGCGAGTCCATGTTCGTGGCTCGGATCCCCAGGTAGTAGAAGTTCCGAGGGTCCACGAGCTGCGTGTTCAGGGCCTCGGTCGCGTACATCTTCTTGGCTGCGTCGAAGGGCATGACCAGCTCCGTGAAGCGGGACGGGAGGGCCTCGCCCAGATGGAGGTCGATGAAGCGGATCAGCCCTCGGAAGCAGGCGTAGAGGTCGCGATGGTCGTAGCGGGGCAGGTCCGCGGCCTCCTCGCCGGCAAAGGCGCCGAGCGCCGCCGCCGTCTCCACCAGTGCGGTGTAGAGGTCGAAGGGCCGCGTCTCCCCGGTTCCGAGCAGGTGGCGCAGCACCGGGGTCATGCGGGCCAGCGAGTAGCGCATCCACATGCGCGGCAGATCCCCGACCGCGATGGTCGTGGTCCGGCCCGCCACGACCCTCAGCTTGGCGGCGATCTGGCTCACCACCTTGATGATCTCGTCCTGCAGGGGCTCGTGGGCCTGGGTGCGAAGCAGCGGCGGCGCGTAGGTCTTCGAGAGCTCGAAGGGACGCTTGAGCTCGCCGGTCGCGACGATCTCGGCGACCTTGAAGGACTCGTAGAGATCGAGCGCATCCTCCTCCCCGGAGAGCAGCAGCCGGACGTTGGGATGGGCCAGCTCGATCGGGGCCTCGAAGCCGCCCCGGGCCAGATCCGCGATCTCGTGGGAATCGACCGAGTAGCGGGTGCTCGTGGAGCGCTCGGCCCGGTCCGCCAGGTTCGGCTCGTTGGAGGCGAGCCGGCGGACGGCCAGATGGACGTCGATCTGCTCCGCGGCGGGATCGAACTCCCGCTCCTCGACGATCGCGTTGCCCGGGTGCCGAACGATCAGACCGCTCGGGAGCACCGCCTCGAGGTGCAGCAGGGAGATGCGGTGGTCGGCCAACGCGTCCTGGTCGATCTCGAGCTCGCGCACTCCCCAGTGGAAGGGATCCAGCGTGTGCAGGTGGTAGCGCAGCCGCTCGTCGCCGTAGCGAGCCTCGTGCTGCAGGTGCTGGGGCCGCAGGAACATCCCCTCGGTCCAGGCGACGGGGTTGAGGCTGCGCTGGCTCATCGGTCGATCACGAGGTCGCTGGGCGAGAGCCGGATCTCCGGGGTGCGCCAGCCGCAACGGGCGGGGACCACGGCCCGCCGGCTGCCCTCCGGATCGCCGGCCTCCCGGTAGTAGTTCGCGACGACGCCGGTGAAGGCGGCCGTCTGGGGGAAGGCCTGCTCGATGCGCCGGCTCTCGCCGGGGCTCACGGTGACGTGCGCCCGCGGCCCCACCACCCCCGGGGGCGACTCCCCCTCGAGGAGGTCCAGGATGCTGGCCTGCTCGAAGCCCAGGGCTCCGGACAGCGGGTACAGGAAGAGCGTCAAGGAGTGGGGCTGCCCATCGTAGAAGTGCAAGGTCTCGCTCGCAGTCACCTCGATGCAGGCGCGCCGCGGCTTCGCCGCCGCTCCGCCGGCGCAGCCCGCCGTCACCTGCAACACTGCCAATCCTAAAGCGATTCCCGCTGCTGCCCAATGACCCAGTTCACAGTCCGGCAGCCTGTGCATCCGACGGCGCCTCACCTCACCCCTCCGAGCCGAAACGAGGGGATCATCACCGCTCGCCCCCCCGCGGGTCAAGCGCTAATGCCCGCCGGCTCCCGGGCGTCTGGATCGGGTTCGACGGCGCGCGAGAACGGGCGCGGCCGCGGACGCAGCCAGCCGGCGTCGCTGGCTTTCTCGGCATGCGGCCAGGTCTATACTGCTCGCGACAATGCCGACGAGGAGAACGCTTGCGAGGCAGCGGACCTGCCAGCCCGGGCGATCCCGCGGCCCCGGCGCACTCGCTGCCGCCCTGGCAGCCGCCTGCGTCGCCTGTGGAGAAGGCGAGCAGCCGGAGCCCGCGGCCACGCAGAGCCGGGAGGAGCGGGCCGGCGAGTCGGCAGCCCCGGCAGCCCCGGAGGCGAACGAGGCCCGGGCCGAGGCGCCCGCGCCCCGGGGCCAGGACACGGCGCCCGCCCAGCCGGACCTCCCGCCGGGCTATCGGGAGCACCTCCAGCTGCTGGAGAGCCACGACATCCCCTTCGACTGGAAGCACGAGATCATTCTCGAGGAGCTGGCGCCCGATGCCAGCCCCTACGCCACCTCGGTCCTGCTGCTGACCACCGAGAGCCCGTCGCTACGCGTTGCCATGGCCAGCATCAGGGCCCTCGGGGAGCGCGACGACCCGCGCATCGAGTCGCATCTGGTCGGTCTGCTGGACGACGAGGCCTATCAGCGCCGCGCCTGGGCCGCCCGGGTGCTCGGACAGGTGGGCGACGACTCGGTGCGCGAGCATCTCGTCGCCCGGCTCGCGGTCGAGCGCGACACGCGCGTGCGCAAGCAGCTCGAGGGCGCGCTGAGCGCGCTCGAGCCCGCCGGCGCCCCGCACACCGCTGCCCAGGAGACGCTCGCCGACGGGGAGGGTGGGTGAGATCCTGTCGGGTCTGGGTCGCCCCGGCGCTCGCCCTCTCGTGGCTCGGCTGCACGAGCCTGGGGGGGATGCCGACAGCGACGTCGCCATCGAAGTCGGAGTTCGAGGACTTCGCCGGAGACGGACAGCTTCCGGTGTACGGGGCCCGCCCCAGCGACCCCGGCCCGGAGCTGTACCGTCGGGCCGAGGCGATTCCCCGCCTCACGAATTTTCTCCGGGGACAGGGCTTTCCCGACTACCTGGAGGTCGAGGGTAGGCGGGGCCGGGATCTCCAGGTCGTTCTCACCTACGCGAGGGCGAGCAATCCGCCCAAGGGCAGGATCGTGCTGGAACAGACCGGCGACGGACGCTGGTTCGCCCGCTCCGAGCGCGCACCGAGGCCCCGCTCGTCCGAGCCGCCGCAGCCGCCGTCCCGCCCGCCGCCTCGGCTCGAGAAGCAGGAGGAGCTGCCCTCCGGCGGCGAGGCTGCTGCCGACGAGCCGACCCCGGCCATCGAGGAGGACGATCCGGACTGCTCCGCCGAGCTGCCGCTCGCGACCGCGACCCAGCAGCTCGACTGCCCGATCGAGCCGGAGCGCGAGGACTGCGCGCGCCTGTGTCGGAGCTGCGAGCCGTACGAGTGGTGCCCGTAGCCGGCGGCTGCAGCCGTCGGCTGCGTGGTTGGGGCGGCAGGACTCGAACCTGCAAATGGCGGCTCCAAAGGCCGCTGCCT
>CAZYOL010000047.1:0-23866 GCA_964649065.1 uncultured Spirochaetales bacterium | reverse complement strand
ATCCTCGAGATCAAGTCCGAGGAGGCCGTGGAGGCCCTGTCGGAGCCGGTGAACGCCGTGGTCGAGGCGACCAAGATCGCCCTGGAGCGCACGCCCCCGGAGCTGGCCGCCGACATCGTCGACAAGGGGATCGTGCTGGTCGGCGGAGGCTCGATGCTGCGCAACCTCGACGTGTTGCTGCGGGAGGCCACGGGCCTCCCTGTCATGCTGGCGGAAGACCCCCTGACCGCCGTAGCCATGGGAACCGGTCGCACCCTGGGCGATCTCTCACTCCTGAAGGGAGTGGCGATCCGCTCCTAGTCGCGCCGGGCCCATCGCGAGCGTCATGGGCGAGCTTCGCAGTGGAATCCGCGTCCTCCTGCTCGCCGTGCTCCTCATCGCCGTCGCGCTGGTGAGCATGGCAGCGGACCAGCGTGCCGGGCGCTCGACGCCGCCCTGGCTCTCGCCGCTGCTCGACCTCGCCGTGCCCGTACAGAAGATGATGGCGGTGCCGGTCGACCTGGTGATCGATGCCTGGACGAGCTACGTGGGCCTGGTCCAGGTCCGCCAGGAGAACGATTCGCTGCGCCAGCGCATCGCGGAGCTGGAGGAGGACAACCTGCAGCTGCGCGAGGCCCTGGTGGCCAGCGGCCGCCTGGAGCGCATCGCCCAGATGCGCGAGCAGTTCGAGGTGCCGATGCTGCCCGCCGAGCTGGTGGGCGTGGACGTCTCTCCCTGGTTCCGCTCGGTGCTGATCGACAAGGGGCGGGGCGGAGGGGTCCGGTCCGGCATGCCGGTGATCTCCGAGCGGGGCCTGGCCGGCCTGGTCACCGAGACCTCGGCCACCGCGGCGCGCACCATGCTGCTGCTCGACCGCCAGAGCGCGGTGGACGCGACCATCCAGCGCAGCCGTGCCCGCGGCATCGTGCGCGGCCAGGGCACGGACCTGCTGGAGTTCGAGTTCGTGGCCCGCGGCAGCGACGTCCGCGAGGGCGACGTGGTGATCTCCTCCGGCCTGGACGGCGTCTACCCGAAGGGCCTGCGCATCGGTCGTGTCGCGCAGATCTCCGAGGCCGGGGCCCAGCTGCTGCAGCGGGCGCGGGTCGAGCCCGCCGTCGACTACGGGCGACTCGAGCAGGTCTTCGTGATGCTGCGCCGCGGACCGACCATGGATCTGCTCTACGCGAGCGAGGAGGAGGGCGCGAGCGCGGCCCCGGCGGAAGCGCCGTGAGACGCACGGCGGCCGTGCTGGCCCTGGGCCTCTTGGCCACGCTGGTCCAGAGCGTCCTGGCCGGGGTGCTGCCGCCGGCCGCCTGCCCCGATCTCGGGCTGCTGGTGGTGATGGCCATCGCGCTCACCTGGCGCAGCGCCGGCGCCGGCCTGCTGCTGGCGGCCCTGCTCGGCTGCAGCGCCGACCTGCTCTCCGGAACGCTCTTCGGTCAGCACCTGCTGCTGCGCGTGCTGGTCTTCTGCGGGACCGGTCTGGTGCGAGCGAGCCTCAACCTGCTGGGCGTCCTGCCCCAGGCCGTGCTGGCGGCTCTGTGGAGCGCGGCCAACGCCTGGGGCCTGGCCGTGACCAGCAGCTTCTTCGCGCCCGATCTCCCGCTGGCGGCGCCGCCGCTGGGGGCCCTGGCCGTGCACGCCGCGGTCAACGCCGCCGCCGCACCGCTGGTGGTGGGCCTGGTGGCCCGCCTCGTCGCCCGACTCGGGAAGGACGATGCCGGTGCGCGGGTGGTGTCCTTCGAGCCCCGGAGCTTCCAGGCGTGACGCTCGACGACCGGCCCGGCGGGCCGCGGCTGGGAGCCGGGGTCGACGCGGCCGTCGAGGCTCGTCTGCCGCTGGTGGCGATCGCCATGATCCTGGTCTTCGCCGTCTTCTTCTTCCGGCTCTTCCAGCTCCAGATCCTGCGAGGGGACGACCTGCGCGAGCGCTCCCAGCGCAACTCGGTGCGGACCGTGCGCCTCGAGGCGCCACGCGGGAACATCCTGGATCGGCACGGTCGCGAGATCGCCATCACGCGGCCCTCCTTCAGCGTGGCCCTGATGCCCAGCGAGCTGCTCCGGCCCGACCGCACCTTCAGCGCCCTGGCCTCGCTCCTCGACGCGGAGCCGGCGGCGCTCCGGGAGGCGGTGGGCAGCCCCTCGGGACGGCAGCGCTTCCGTCCGGTGCGGCTGGCCTCGGACGTGGATCTCGACACCCGGGCGCGTCTCGAGGCCCACCGCTTCGCGCTGCACGGGGTCTTCGTGGACGAGCGGCCGCGCCGCCTCTACGTCGGCGGCGACGCGGGGGCCCACGTGCTGGGCTACATCGGCGAGATCCGCCAGGAGCAGCTCGAGAAACGAGCCTACGCGAACTACCGCTCCGGGGACGTGATCGGCCAGGCGGGCGTCGAGGCCTGGCTCGAGTCGGAGCTGCGCGGCCACGACGGCGGTCGCAACGTGGTGGTGAATGCGGCCGGCCGGGTGGTCGGTCCACCGCTCGATGAAATCGAGCCGCGCCCGGGCAGCACGGTCACGCTCAGCCTGGACTTCGAGCTGCAGCGCGAGGCCGCTCGGGCCTTCCTGCCCGACGTGCTCGGCGAGGAGGAGAAGATGGGTGCGGTGGTGGCCCTCGATCCCCGCGACGGGGACGTCCTGGCCCTGGTCTCGCGCCCGGCCTTCGATCCCAACGACTTCGCCGGCGGCATCGACGCCGAGACCTGGCAGCGCCTGCTGGGCGACGAGTGGCGGCCGCTGCAGAGTCGCGCCATCTCGGGGCAGTATCCGCCCGGCTCCACCTACAAGCCCTTCGTGGCCGCGGCGGCCCTGCAGGAGGGCCTGATCGAGCCCGAGGTCGAGGACTTCTGCCCGGGCTTCCATCGCAAGGGGCGGCGCCTCTACCGCTGTTGGAAGCGGGTCGGGCACGGTCCCGTCGATCTCCACGCCTCGCTGGTCCAGTCCTGCGACGTCTACTTCTACAAGACCGGCGATCTCCTCGGCATCGATCGGCTGGCCTTCTTCGCCCGCGGCTTCGGCCTGGGGCGCCGGACCGACATCGCGCTGGCCCACGAGAGCTCCGGCCTCGTGCCCACCAGCTGGTGGAAGGAGCGGCGCTTCGACGAGCCCTGGCAGGGGGGCGAGACCCTCTCGGCGGCCATCGGCCAGGGCTTCAACCTGACGACGCCGCTGCAGCTCGCCGTGGCCTACGCAGCGCTGGCCAACGGCGGCTCGATCCTGCGGCCGCGCCTGCTGCGGCGCATCGAGCGGGGCGACGGCAGCATCGTGGCAGGGCCGGCGGTCGAGCTGCGCGGGCAGGTCCCCGTGGATGCTCCGCATCTCGACCGCATCCGCGAGGCCCTGCGCGGCGTCGTCCACGAGCCCCGCGGCACCGGCGGCCTCTCGCGCCTGCCCGAGGTCTCCGTCGCCGGCAAGACCGGGACTGCCCAGGTCGTGCGCCTCGAGCACACCGAGGGCCTCGAGGAGGAGGAGATCCCGATCCGCTACCGCGATCACGCCTGGTTCGCGGCCTTCGCGCCGGTCGAGGATCCGGAGATCGTGGTGGTCGTGCTCGTCGAGCACGGGGGCCACGGTGGCAGCGCTGCCGCGCCCATCGCGCGCCGCGTGCTGGCCCGGTACTTCGAGGGCCGGGGCGAGGAGCTGGGCGCCCAGGGCGTGGCCTGGCTCCAGGGAGACTCCGGTCATGCTTGGAATTGACCGGCGCCTGCTCCAGAACTTCGCCTGGAGCTTCTTCGGGCTGCTGCTCGCGATCCTCGCGCTCGGGATCGTGAACCTGATCTCGGCCACGCATCCGGAGCAGGGACTGTCTCCGGAGGTGAAGCGGCAGCTCCTGTCGCTGGGGGTCGGGGGAGTCGCCTTCCTCGTGGCGCTCATCGTCGACTACCGCCACTTCGAGCGCCTGGCGCTGCCGATCTACCTGGCCTGCCTGGCGCTGCTGGCCCTGACCCTGGTGATCGCGCCCGTGACCCGAGGCAGCCAGAGCTGGCTGCTGGGGGGGCGCCTGCAGCCCGCCGAGCTGGCCAAGCTCGGTCTGGTCCTGGTCCTCGCGCGCAGCTTCCACCGCTACCCGCCCGGCGAGACCCTCAGGCTGCGCGACCTGCTGCGTCCGGCGCTGCTGATCGCGCTGCCCGTCGGGCTGATCATCGCCCAGCGCGACCTCGGCGTGGCCCTGCTCACGCTGCTGATCGGCTCCACCTACTTCGCCTTCGTGCGCATTCCGCTGCGGGCCTGGGCGGCGGTGGCCGCCCTCGGCCTCGCGACGCTCGCCACGCTGTGGTTCTTCGGCCTGGAGTCCTACCAGCGCAGCCGCATCCTGGACGTCGTCGATCCGGGGCGGGATCCGCTGGCCTCGGGCTATCAGGGCATCCAGTCGCGCATCGCGATCGGGGCGGGGGGCATCTTCGGGGCCGGCTGGCAGTCGGGCACCCAGACCCAGCTGCGCTTCCTGCCCACCCAGCACACGGACTTCATCTTCTCGGTGCTGGCGGAGGAGTGGGGCTTCGTCGGGGCCAGCCTCACCCTGATCCTGTATCTGACCCTGCTGCTCTGGGGGCTCTTCGTCGCGAGGAACTCCAAGGATGGCTTCGGCGCCCTGCTCGCCATCGGCATCGTCGGCATCCTGTTCTGGCCCGCCGCCATCAACATCGCCATGGTGCTCGGCCTCGCGCCGGTGATCGGGGTCCCCATGCCCCTGTTCTCCTACGGCGGATCGGCGCTCGTGACCTGCCTGCTGGCCCTGGGAGCGCTCTTCAACGTGTCGATGCGGCGTTACCTGTTCTAGGGCCTTCTTCATTGATTCGTCACGTTTTTGCCATATAATCTTCACATGAGGATCGCTCGACTCGATTCCCGCCCGCTGCCGCGCGCACGCTGGCGGGCCGAGAAGCACGGCCTCGCCCTGGACGTCACCTCGCTGCTGGGAATTTCGGCGGGCTTCTGTCTGCTGGTGCTGGCCTCTCTGGACGCCCAGAGCGCCCTGCTGGCTCTCGTGGCCTTCCTGGTCCTGCTGCCCAGCATGCTGCTCGGAATGCGCTAGCCCGATGCCGGGACGGCCGGCCGGAGTCGGAAGACGTCGATGCCGCCCAGCGCGGCGCGCAGCAGCTGCGCCCACCAGTTCGAGTCCGTGTACTTCTCCTCGACGGCCTCGACGACCGCGCGCACGGTCTCCTCGTCGCTCACGGGCTCGGCCCGCGCGGCGAACTCCTCTCCCCCCAGTCGCAGCCGCACGTCCGGCCTCGACGCGACGTTGTCTCCCCAACGCGAGACGCGCACCGCGCGCACGTAGAGCTCGGAGTCGACCAGCACGAACCAGATCGTGGTCTCGCGCTGCGAGCCGTCCGGATCGGTGGTCACGATCACCGCCTCCCGATCGGCGGCGTGGCGCAGCCAGCCCGCTTCGGAGGCGGCCCAAGAGGGGGAGGCGAGGGCGATGCCCAGGGCGGCGAGAAGGGCTCGGACGGCTACAGCCGCGTGCCGCCGAAGCTGGTCGGATCGCCCAGGATCGCGTCGAAGGCGCGACGCAGGGTCCATGCCTTGGCCTCCACCCCCAGCTCGGCCTCGGCCTGGGCCAGGCCCGAGCGCAGCAGCTCGCGGGCCTTCGGGCAGCGTCCCTCCAGCCGGTACAGGAGCTTGTAGGCGGCCCCCTCGTAGATGCGGAAGCAGCCCAGGGGCGATCCGACGTTGTAGATGGGGGCCCCGATCGCGATCGCCTGTCCGATGGTCTGGTCGATCTCGACGAGCTCGGTGCAGGACTCTTCGAGCTCGGCCCGGAAGCCCGGCTGATCGGCCACCGCCCGGGCGTAGAGCTCGCGGTCGACGGGCGGCCTTCCGGAGGCGCAGCCGATTCCGGCAAGAGCCAGGAGAAGAGCTGCGAGGCTCCGCCGCGTCACCCGCCGAGGCTATCAAACGCCCTGGGGCCCGGCGGCGCCGGGCTGGGCTGGCGGCTCAGCCGCCGCGCGGACGCGGCTCGAGCCAGGTTCCGAGGCCGAGTCCGAGGCAGGCGCCGGACGCGCCGAAGAGCGCGGTACCGGTGCGGTGCTTGCGCCCTTCGTGGGCGATCTCCCAGCCGACCAGCACGCAGCGCTCGCCCACCCGCGCCCGCCCCCGCAGCGACACGGTCAGCTCCCCGAGGAGGAGACCCGTGCTGGGCGTCGGGAAGGAGAAGCCGCCCGGGCAGTCGAGCGCCGACCACAGGAACTCGGGGGCCACGAGGTCCGCATCCGCGGCCAGCGAGGCGTCGGGCGTCCAGGGCGCGGCCACGCGTCCCTGCCAGGGGCCGGGAAAGATGCGCAGCCCGTCCCCGGGCTCCCGCTCCGGCCCGCACACGAAGCAGCTGGGAAAGATGTGCTCGTCGAAGCCCGAGAAGGCCCCGGAGGCCGCCTCGGCCTCGGCGTAGCTAGGGGACTGCGGCGGCTCGATCGCCAGCTCTGCGGGCCTCGCCTCGGCCACCGGCTCTTCGCCGTCGAGGAGCGTTGCGCCCCCGTCCGAGCGGCGCACGGCGAGCGGCTTCTCCAGGGGCGGCGGCTGCTTCAGGCGCACGGCCACGGCCGGCGCCTCGACGAAGGCGGCCAGCCGGCCGCACACGTAGCCCCCGTTGCCCGAATGGGGAGGGCCGCAAAAGCGGGGCTCGATGCGAAAGGACTGCACGCGCGCGGCAGTGTACCGCGGGCCTGCCCCTGCTCAGAGACCCGAACCGTGCGCCCCCAGGCCCATGGCCTCGTCGTCGCTCTGGACCAGGCGATCCACCCGTACCGCCATGCGGATCGCCGAGCGGATGCACTGATCCATGACGGCGGGCTCCGAGTCCGCGGTGACGGCTCCGGTGGCGATGCGGGCGGCGAAGAAGCGGCTGGCCGCAGCGAAGACCTGTGCCTCACTCGGCTGGAGATCGACCGACGCGATGGGGCCCTTCGACATGCTGTCCTCCTTGTGAGGAGCAGCATCGGTCGATCGCGAGTGCGGGCTGAGGGGCCCGTCGCGGCTCAGCGCGGAGGCCGCAGCATCGGGAAGACCGTCGGCGAGTCGTCGACGCGAATCTCTCCGAGGACCTCGAAGCCGTGGCGCTCGTAGAGCGGGACGTTGGCCGGGTTCGAGGACTCCAGGTAGGCGGGCAGGCCTTCGCGGTCGCAGCCGGCCAGGGTGTGTCGCAGCAGCGCCGAGCCGATGCCGTGGCCCTGGTGGGCCGGATCGACGCCGATCATCGGCAGGTACCAGTGCTCCTCCTCGATGTGGTAGCGCTCCATCTGCTCGAGGATGGCGAGGAGACCGGCCCGCACCTGGTCACCGACGCTCGCCTCGATCAGCGCCACCACCGGAGCCGGGTCGACCCGGACGCCGGGCGGCAGCCAGAGCGAGACGCCGCCGAACTCACCCCCGACGTAGGCCGTGCCCTGCTCGAAGGCGGCTCCCCCGAAGGCGCGCGCGAAGTCCGGGAAGTGACTCAGGTAGTCGTGGGGTTCCCGGTAGATCCAGCGGAATACCGGATCCGAGCCGAAGGCCATCACCTCGACCGAGATGGCGCGATCGCGCTCCTCGGCCGCGACGTCGCGAACCGTCACGGGCTGCACGAGCCGATTCTATCAGCGCGGGACGCGTCCGCGCCGCCCGAGCCACCAGCGCATGCAGCGATGGCCGATGTCCACGGGCTCGCAGTACATCAGCGGGCAGCCGCCCTCGATGCACTCGATGCCTCGCTCCTCGGCCTCGCGCAGCGCGGCCTCCGAGACGCTGCCCGTCCCGAAGGAGCGGTGCAGCCAGACCCGGGGGACGCCCCGGGCCGCACACTCGCGAACCACCTCGACGGAGGCCTCGGGCGGGGTGGCGACGACGACCCCATCGAGGGCGCCCGGGATCGAGGCCAGATCCGGGTAGCAGCGGCTGCCCTCGACCTCGGAGGCCTTCGGATTGACCGGGAAGACCTCGTAGCTCCCGTCGCGGAGCTTGCGGTAGATGGCGTTCGCCGGCTGCTGCGCGTCGCGCGAGACGCCGGCCACCGCCAGGCGACGGCTCTGGAGGAAGCGGGCGACGGACTCGGGTTGGGGTGCCATGAGCTCCTCTCCTCCGCCGATCGACTCGCGACCGACGCTCGCACGGAAGCCGATTTGCGGGCTTCAGTCTCCTCCGACCGGGTACTCGATCCAGAAGAGGCCGCGCAGGTCTCCGACCTCGAAGCCCACGGCGCGATCCTCCGGGTAGAGCTCGGAGATCCGGGCGGACAGCTCGGGCGCCAGGCTCGCGCCGTGGCAGCCGAGGCAGAGGGGCTGCGTCCCGATCGGCTCTACGTAGCCCGCGCGACCCGGCGCCAGGCTCACGGCCTTGGGAGCGCGCTCCTCTGGGTTCTCCAGGTACGCCGCCAGCAGCGGCTCCACCCAAGACGGTGCGGCATTGGCCGGGTTGCGCAGGCGCTGGCTGGTGCGGCCCACCCGTACACCGTCTCGCGACAGGTCCTCCGCGATCTCCGGCGCCCGCAGCCGACAGGCGCCGATCGCCGCGACCGGACCCCGGGCCAGGCCCGAGCGCAGGGCCTGCTGGAGCTCGCGCTGATAGCGACCCAGCAGCTCGCGGATCTCCGCGGGCGGCGCCTCCTCCGCGCCGGCGACCGCGGCCACCGCGAGCCAGACCGCCGAGATCGTCGCGAGCCACGGAACGCGCGTACACCGGCGGGCGCTCACTGCCGCTCGCGACGCTCGAGCAGCTCGATCACCCGATCGAGCTTCTCCTCGAGCCGGTCCGCGTGCCCGTCCCAGCGCTGGAAGAAGCTGCCGCGGCCCTTGAGCAGCGACTTGCGAATGAACCAGGCCCAGAGGCTCACGATCGCCAGCAGGGGCAGCCACAAGAGCAGCAGCTGGCGCGGGAAGGAGTGGGAGCCCTGCTCGTCGGCCAGCGCGCTTCCCGGGAGCAGCACGCCCAGCAGCACTGCGAGGGACGCAAAGCCCAGCTGCTGAAGCCTAGAGCTCTTCATCGCGTCTGCCTCCGCTTCGGGTATCGCGCAGCATCTTATCAGAGTGGTGAGCCCTCGATGTCGTCCAGCAGAACCTGCGAGGCCTCGAGTCGCTCACCCGACACCTCGAGCAGGGCCAGTGCCACCGGCAAACGGAAGCGCCGGGGTCCCGCACTGCCCGGATTCAGGAAGAGCACGCCGTCCCTGCGTCGCTGGGACGGCTGGTGCGAGTGCCCCGTCACCACGGCGTGGAAGCCCGCGGCCGCCGGGTCGAGGTCCAGCGCGTCGAGCTGGTGCAGGACGTAGATCAGCGTCGACTCGACCTCGACGACTTCGCTCGTCGGGAGCTGCTCGGCCCAGGGGCCGCGGTCGACGTTGCCGCGCACCGCCCGCAGCGGCGCGATGGCGGACAGGGCTTCGAGGACCTCGGGTCCGCCTACGTCCCGGCTCATCGGTCCTCGGACGTCGCGCCCGCCACCGGGACGTAGTGCTCGACCGTCGGGAAGGGGTCGTAGAAGGAGTGCAGCAGGGCGCGCCAGCGCTCGTAGGCGGGCGAGCCCCGGAAGCCCTGGGTGTGACTCTCCAGCGAATCCCACCAGACCAGCAACAGGTACCGGTCGTCCTGCTCGAGACAGCGGCGCAGCTCGTGACGCTGGTAGCCGGGACTGGCGGCCAGGATCGCCTGGGCCTCGCGAAAGGCCTCCTCGAAGGCCTCGGCGCGGCCCGGTCGGAGCTCGAGAACTGCCACCTCGAGGACCACTTCGCCCAGCACTCCGCAGCCGAGTATGCCGGAGCGGCCGCGCCATCGCCGCGTCCCTCTCGGTCGGTCGGCACGGACGCTGGGCTAGCCTGGCCGCGATGGCGCCCCTCGAGACCCACGACAGCGCACCGGCTCACGCGAGCTAGCCGGAGCGATGTCGGTGCGGGAGAGGCGGGCAGCGCGCGGGCTGATCCTCACGCCCCAGCAGGAGGTGCTCCTGATGAAGATGCACTTCCCGTGGAGCGCCGACGCCCTGTGGATCACGCCGGGGGGCGGCCTGCGCCGCGGCGAGTCCGCGAGCCAGGCCCTGCTGCGGGAGGTCGAGGAGGAGACGGGCCTGCGCGCGGCCGGCGTCGGACCGCTCCTGTGGCGGCGCGAACAGCTCTGGGACCAGGTGGACCCCCCGGTGCTCCAGCGCGAGGAGTACTACCTGCTCGAGCGCGAGCGCTTCGAGCCCCGCAGCGACGGCCTCCGACACGGGCGCGAGCGCGACTGCTTCGGCGGCTTCCGCTGGTGGGCCGTGGCGGAGCTGCCGGACCGCGCCGAGGCCTTCGCGCCCACGCGCATCGGCGCCCTGGTCCGTTCGCTGCTGCGGGAGGGCGTTCCCCGCAGCCCCCTGCGCATCGCGGGCTAGCCGGGCTGCGCGGTTTGCGGCCTCGGCTCGGCGGCGAGAAACGCCCTCCGTGCCCGCCCCCTTGCTGCGTCCCGCCACGCGTCGGGCCCCGGAGAGCTCGTGAGCGCGGTCTCCGTCGTCCGCTCAGCACCACCGCCGGCGCCTCGGGATCGGGGGCCAGGGCCCGCCTCAGCGCCGTCACGGCGTCCAGCGTCAGGACGTTGCGCTGCCCGGCGTCGAGCCGCAGCAGGCGCAGGGGCGGCCGGGCACGCGGTGGCCGCCGGCGCCATGCTGCTGCTGGCGGCCGACCTGCGTTTCGGGACGCGGGGCATCGGATCGCTAGGCGGCGGTCGACTTCCGGAGCACTGCGGCGCGCAGGAAGCGCATGCGGTCCTGCCCCCAATAGAGCCGGCCCGCGTAGACGAAGCTCGGAACGCCGAAGACGTGGTCGCGCTCGGCGGCGAGCTGCCAGCCGGCGGCGGCTTTCTCCCGCAGCGCCTCGGAGTGGCCCGCCTCGAGAATCGCCTCCGCGTCGAGGCCGGCCCTGCGGGCGGCGTCGGCGATCACCTCGCCATCGCCGAGATCGAGCCCTTCACAGAAGCGCTTGCGGTAGACCTCCAGCATGAAGCGCGGACCCGCCCCCTGCGACTCGGCCTCGAAGAAGGCCGCATGCGAGAGGGCCCAGTCGGTGTCGGGGGAGGGCGGGAAGCGCACCTTCAGGCCGAGCTCGCGGGCCAGCCGGGGGACGTCCTGGGCCATGTAGGCGAGCTTGTCGGGCAGCGACGTGGGGTCGTTGGGGAAGCCACCGGCCTTCGGGTAGATCGGGATGCGCTCGACCGGGGCGGGCAGGTCGCCCAGCTCGGCGTCGAAGCGCTCGGTCGCGATCCACGCATAGGGGCTGCGAAAGCTGAAGTAGAAGCGGATCGGTTCGTTCTCCATGCGCTGCCTCGGAGCAGAAGCCTACCTCACGGGCTGCGCTCAGTAGAGGTAGACGATCACCGCATCGCCGTCGGCGGTCGCGCGCCCCAGGAAGTCGCGCAGGGCCTCCAGATAGGGCCACAGGGCCGAGAGCTCGTCGCGGCTGCGCACCGCCCCGTAGATCTCCGCCGCTTCCATCTGCTCGGGATCGCAGCGCTCTCGCAGCTCGCTCTCCGAGACGGACTCGAGGTGGCGATGGAAGTCCGCGACCTGCTCCGGCGCCAGCGCGCGCGCCGGGCCGTAGCCCACGTCGACTTCTCCCAGCTCGCTGCCCCCCGCCAGCAGGCTGGCCGCGGGCAGCTCTCCCTCCCAGGGCTCGCCCGCGAGCAGGAAGTGGAGGCAGTGCCAGGTCTTGTCGAGGCTGAGGAGCTCCTCGGCGGGCGGGGGCTGCCAGGGCTCCCGCTCGGGTCGGGGCGGCTCGCGGGGGCCGAAGAGCCGGGCGAGGAGCCCGCGCGGGGGGCGGTAGGGCTCGCTGCCGTGCAGGAACCAGAAGATGTCGCTGGGGTCCGCGCGCAGCCGCTCCAGGGTCTCCGGGCGGACCCGTCGCAGGTCGGCGAGCATGCTCATCGCGGGGCTCCCAGCGGCGGAAGCTCCTCGGCGTGCTCCTCCCAGCGATCGCCGTCGAAGGGCAGGATCGTCGCCTGCTCGAGGTCGAAGTCGTCGAGGCAGCGGGCATTCACGCTGTAGCCCTCCGGATGCGAGCGCGGCACGTAGAAGGACTTGATGCCGCAGGTGGTGCAGAAGAGGTGTCGTGCGACCCGCGTATGGAAGGCGTAGCTCGTGAGCGACTGGTGGCCTCGCAGCAGCCGGAAGTGCGAGGTGGCGACGATCAAGTGCAGGTAGCCCGCGCGCCGACAGATGGAGCAGTTGCACTCGTAGAGCGCCGCGTCGGCCGCCGCCTCGACCTCGAAGCGCACGGCGCCGCAGTGGCAGCCTCCGCTGCGCGTGCGCGGCTGGCTCGCTCCCGTTGCGTGCACGTGGGGAGGGTAGACCGTCCGGGCGCAGATCTCCGCGCGAGTCTCCGCGGGGCTCCGCTCAGACGCAGACGCCCACGGCCCGGAAGCCGCCGCTCAGCTCTGCGTGCGCGTCGGGCGCCAGGAGCCCGAACGGTCGATCCAGGCTCCGAAGAGGAGGAGGAGTCCGCCCACGTGAAAGAGAAGGGCCGCGGCGGCGATGCCCGTGAGGCGCCACATCGAGATGCAGGCGCCGACCATCATCGCCGCAGCGAGGAGATAGGCCGCGCCGGGCCCCAGGGAGAGCGGCCAGCGTAGACGCCACCAGAGGACGGAGAGCGCAACTGCGACCATCGATGCCTTGAGCAGGGCCATGGCGCGCAGCAGCCGCGCGAGCTCGGGATCGGCTTCGAGGAGGAGGGTCGGACTGGCTGCGCCCAGCGAGCTGCCGGCGGCCGTCGCGCAGGCGAGGAGCAGGAGGCCGCGACGCCCTCGGGAGCCCCGCAGCAAGGCCGTGGTGCCGGGGGGCTGCCCTGCGCCGAACGTGGAGGTCGCGGCTTCCAGGTCGGTCTCCCTCGGGTTGCACAGGCCGTGAAGGAGCGCAGCCGGCGCCCTCTGCGGGATGCGCCCCCTGATCCCCGGACGCTATCACAGCTCCCCGGCCCATCCCCAGGCGCCGGGGGGCAAAGCGGCCACCGGCAGCCCACGCCGCGGCCTCAGGCTGCGGCGGATCCTCCCGACAGCATTCCCTGCAGGTCCGCCTCGCTCAGCTGCCGAAAGGCCAGCTTGTAGCCGTAGTAGACCGCAATCGCGTAGAAGAGGACGTCCATGGGGCTGAAGAAGGCGACCATCAGCTGCTGGACCAGGCCCGGAGTGAGCTGCGACAGCGCATCGAAGAAAGCGACCCCTTGATCCTGGGCGACCAGGGCCGTGATGGCCAGCAGGTTTCCCAGGGCGCAGCCGAGCAGCGACAGCACGGCGCCGAGAATGCCGAAGCTGCTCGAGATTCCCTTTCCCAGGCTGCGCACCGCGAAGCCTACGAGGAAGCCCACGCCGATGGCCATGAAGCCGATCTGGTAGCCGGAGACCACGGTGACGCCCGCCCAGACGCAGGCGCCCGCCAGGGAGGCTCCCAGGCCGCCCGCGATGGCCAGCGGGAGATTCTGCTCCGACTCGAGCCGCTGCCGCAGGTACTCGACCTGCGCCGGATCCAGCTGGGCCGCGCCCTCGTCTCCGGGCTGGACCGAGGCCTCTTCCGACATGTGGATCCTCCTGCGGGGGGATGGCCATCCTGCTGGCGCCACGCCGCAGTGTACCAGAGCGGCTCCGCGCTCCGCCCGTGGCTCATCCGCCACGGTACGCACCCGAGCGGCGAGGGCGCCCGCGAGGGCCTCCGCCCGCTCCAGCCGTCTGGTTCCCGCACCTCGGTAGGCGTCGCGCTACCCGGGACGACGGAGACGCTTCGTCGCGAGCCCGAGCTCGCTGCTGCCGCGAGATCTCTCACGTTCGGAGGGAAGGTCATGTGCAGGAACGGTCGAAGCTCGCGGTTCACCCCCGATGGACTGACGGCGTGGCGCCACAGGGCCTCGGGGCGAGCCGCGAGACTCGAGGAGACGACGAACTCCTCGATCTCCGTCACTCGATCCAGTGCTCCGGTCGATCCAGGGCCGACGCGCACTCGACGCGACCCCGGAAGCGATTCGCTGCCCCTGGGCTGAGAGCCTTCACCATCCAGGCCGCGGCGTTGCTCTCGGGGATCGGGTACGGCGCCTGGAAGCCCAGGCAGCCGGCGGGCTCGAAGCCGAACCTCGGGTAGTAGGACGGGTGACCCAGCACGAAGACGAGGTCGACGCCCCGCTCGGCCAGGGCCCCGAGCCCCGCTTCCACCAGCAGCGTGCCGACCCCCTGCTGCTGATGGGCCTGCAGGACACCCACGGGCGCCAGCAGGCTCGCGGTGGGGCGCTCGCCGGGCGCGCCCAGCCGAGCCGCGGTGAACAGGACGTGGCCCCTCGGGCGGCCCTCCGATTCGGCCACCAGGGACAGGGAGGGCAGCGCCGTCTGGTCCTGCAGCAGCTCCTCGACGAGAGCCGCGATCACGGGGCCTTCCGCGGGGCCGAAGGCCTCCAGGTGGACTCGCGCGATCTCCGGAAGGTCCGATTCGGTCGCCGGCCGGATCTCCAAGGCGGGCTCCTCCGCGAAGCCGTCTCGCGGCCGTCAGGCGCTGGCGCTCCGCAGCCAGAGGGCATGGACGAGGCCGGCCGCGGCCAGGGCCACGAGGCCCACGACATCGGCGAGAGCCACGCGCCGGAGCTCGGTGTTGCACTCGCCCACCTGCCAGACGATGACGAGGAAGGAGAGCATGCTGGCGAAGCCGGCCAGATAGCCGAGGGTCCGGAGGGGAGGGTGGAAGGCAGCCGCGAGCAGCAGCCCGCCCACCAGGCCGAAGAGCACGGCGCGGTGCCGCATGAGGATCTGCAGGTTCGGATCCTCCAGGTTCACCCCGTAGGCCGCGGGCATGCGTGCCGGCGCGAACGCGCCCAGGACCGGCGCCAGATTGATCGCAGCCGCGACCAGAACGAGCAGGGTCCACAGAGTCTTCATTGGCATCCACGCCTGCCGCCGACGTCGCGGCGGGCACGACCGGACCTTAGTCCGAGTCGCGCAGGAACTCCACGAAGAAGCGGACCTCCCCGAGAGGCTCGACCTCGTGGGGAACCTCGGGCTCCACCACCCCCGAGAACCCGGGCGTCAGCACGTGCTCTTCGGGGTGGGGCTCCAGGATGCGATAGCGGAGTGATCCCTCGAGGACGCAGATCCGTCCCCAGACGCCGGCCCGGGTCGTGTGGCGTCGGCGCAAGCCAGCGGGGATGGTGGCTCGGGAGAACTCCCGAGTCCGTTGGTAGACGAGGAGGTGAGGGGGCAGGGGCTTCAAGCTAGACCGTCGAGCTCGTTCTGGCCTCGCGAGAGCCCGGCGGGTCGGAGCGCTTCACCACGGTTGCCAGCGAGGCCATGGCCTCCTCCTGGAGGACGCGTTGCACGGTCGACGCCAGTGCGTCGCAGTCTGGGCCATGGAAGAAGAGCCGGCAGACTCCGGCACCGAACTCGTCTCCGTCGTACTCGCCCACCTCGTCGCGATCGACCGCTGCTGCCAGCCTGTCTGCGATCCGATGGATCCCTTCGCGTTCGTCCTCGCTGCCGTGCGACGCATCCGATAGGGGAATCTCGACGATGACCGCCTGCTGGCCACCCGCGAGAGATTGCCCCAGGGCCCGGAACTGCTTCCTGGCGGAACGCTTCATGCGGCGCTCCAGGACGTCCATGGCGACCCAAGCCGTCACCCCAGCGAAGAGGATCCCGACGAGCCCGTTGCCCGACGCCCGGAAGGCCGCGTAGCCCGAGAGCAGCGCAGTCGCGGCGACCAAGGCGAACCAGCCGGCGATCCCGGGGAGACTGCGCATGCCGCTGCCCTCTAGGTCGAGCGCTTCTTCTCGTGCTTGGCCGGCAGTCGCCCTTGAACGCTCAGCACGAACAGCTGGCAGCGACGATAGAGATAGGCCAACACGAAGAACAGCACTCCAGCCGTACCGAGCCCCGGGACGACGGCACCGAAGCTCTCGCCTCGGCGGAAGGCTTCGACGGAGACGGCAGCGCCGATGCCGAGAGAAACCAGCAGGATGAGCTGGTAGCCCGGTCTCGACAGCCAGCCCCCGGGCTCGCTCCGTGTCCGCCGCCCTGCGGGCGAGGCGCCCGGCTGCGGGCCATCGCACCCCGCCAGCTCCGGAGCCTCGTAGCCACACTCGGCGAGAACGCGAGGCCAGTCGTCGTGCTGCAGCCCGGCAGCGACGAAGAGGTCGCGCCAGTCGGTCCGCGCGAGCTCCAGTCCCCCCCGGAACCGCTCCAGGCGACTCGGCTCCGCGTAGATCGAGTCCCACGGATCGCAGGTGAGCTTGAGAATGGCCAGGTGGATCCGCTGCTCGCCCAGACTCCCAGCGGCGGCGAGGGGGAAGGCCGTGGACTCGAGTGAAGTCACCGCCCACTCCGCGTCTTCGGGCGACAGAAGCTCGGCGAGCCTGCTGCGGACGTAGGGCGAGACGCGACCTGCCATCTGGCCCGCAAGGCTACCCGTGCCAGAGCCAGCAATCGAACTCGCTGATCGGGGTCCGCTCGATCCCGTGGCCCGCCAGGCTCAGCGCTCGCGATGGGTGACGAGTCGAAGAATCATGGGCTGGGCTCGAAGCTTCGACCCGGGTCGCAGGGGCCCGCGAGGCCCCGATGCAGTGAAGCCGGCGCGCTCGTAGAGCCGGAGAGCCGCGGCATTCCCGTGGGTGACGCGAGGGACGCGAACAGGACTCACGACTCCGGCAGCCTACCACGGGTCGGTCCGTGTGCGCCGGATGTGGCGCTCAGGCCCGGCGGAAGGTTCCACGTCGTGATCGTCGCAAGCAGGAAGAAGAGTGTCCAGATGGCACTTCCGGCGGCGGGCCGGAGGTAGCCGCCGAAGGGCGCTGGCAGCGCTCCCACCAGCGGCATGGTGAGCGGCACGAGAATCGGTGAGGCGAATGACATCCAACGCGGGAAGTGGGTTCTGCGGAGCAGCACGACCAGGGTGAAGCCCACCGAGGCAAGGACCCAAGGAGGAACCATCAAGGCCATGAGCGCATCGTGGTGCGCGAGCATCCTCTCGATCGCCTCTCCGGCGATTCCCCCGGCTTCGTCCATGCTGCCGAGCCAGTAGCCCGTTCCGTAGAGCACGTAGGCGCCGTGATAGCCCGAGGCGATCACGATCCCATAGCCGAAGAGCAGCACGAGTATCGCTGCGGGCCACACGCCAGCCGGCCGGAGGCCCTCGTAGACGGGCCACAGCCCGGCCAGCCACAGTGGCAGGACGGCGGCCCCGAGCAGGCTCCCCGCGAAGATCAGGTCGAAGGGCACGGCACCGAGAGCCTCGAGGCTGATCTCCGCGCCACTCACGGGCGTCGGACCACCCCGCAACAGATAGTCCGAGACGGCATTGATCAGCCCGGCGACGACTGCGGCCACCCCGGCACAGCGGAGGGCGAGCGACGGCCGGTCGACCGCGGCTCGATGCGACTTCATTCGAACACCTGCCGCGAAGCGGCGAGCTCGCGCCAGAACTCGAGCGCTGGCTGGATCCATTGCGCGTCGACGTCGGCATCGGGCCACGACTGTCGATGCGAGAGGTAGCAGACGATGGCTTCGCACTCGAGCCGCGTGAAGGTGTCGCAGCGCCCGGACCAGAACTCGCTGCTTCGATCATCGGGGCAGAGATTGAAGAGGACGAAATCCGTGGCACTCGTGTCGGGCTTCTCGCACGTCAGCCGCACGTATCGCGGAAGGAAGTAGCGGAACGCTGCTGGGCTCAGGAGCGGGATGCTGTCCGCATGGTACTCGACGACCCGGTCGGGAAGCTCGTCCACGGTGTAGCCAGCGAGATCCGCGCGCAGCCGTTCGCACTCACAGCACTGGTGGGTCGTGATCTGATCGCGAGATGGCCTGGGAGCCTCCGCGAACGCTTCGGCAAATGCTTGCGGCGAGAACTCCATCTCTCTGCCGGCCAGGGGGGGCGAGCCGCTCAGCTGCAGCGCCTCGTGGGGCGACCGTCTCCGGAGGCAGCCGCCTGCTCTCGGACCCAGGTCATGACCGTTTCCTCGAGATCTCTCGGATAGGTATAGCCGAGCCGGCCTGCAACCTCCTCAGCCAGCGAGCGGAAGAGCGCGAGCGCCTTGAGCCGCGCACGCCAGATCCCCGGGGGATCGTAGCTGGCGAGTATCGCGGGTAGCCGCTCGATGACGGCTGGAGGCGCCCACTCTTCGAGGAAGCGGCCGCGCTCGAAGACGGGAGACCAGCGGTCGGAGGTCACCTGCGTATGCCATTCGATCATCTGCAGCAGGAGATCCAGCAATCGGGACTCCCCCTGTGTCCTGGCCAGGAAGAGCTCGCCACGGCGCAGCTTGAGCGCGAAGGCCACCTGTTGGTTCAGGAAGCGCTCCACCAGGGCGACGAACTCCTCCTCGCTCGGAGGCTCGTGAGGCGGAGCCGCTGCTTCCGCCAGCTCGAGGCGGTCGCCGATCCGGTCCTTGTCGAGGGCGAAGCGGAAGCCACGCGTCATCAGATCCGCAAGCGTGGCCAAGCGCCCGCGTATACCCCTCGGCAGAAGCGCGCGCAGAGAAGGGTGGCGCGCCAGCATGGCCAGGACGCGCGTGGCCAGGGAGAAGGCAGCACTCGGAACCACCACCAGGTCTACCTTCGTTCCACCGGGGAAGGTGATGTGCAAGATCCGCTCGCCCCCGACCTCCGTGGGCTCCAGCACCACGAGCCACGGCGCCTGGACTTCGGACAGCCACTCGGGCCGATCGAGGAAACGCCCGGGACGCCGAGCCACGAATACGAGGTCCAGATCGGACCAGGGATCCGCAGGATGATCGGAGCGAGCATGGGAGCCGACGACCGCGATCGCGCGCAGGTCGTCTTGGCTGGCTCCCCAGGAAACGATCTGGGAGAGAACGCGCTGCGAGTCTTCGGTCCGACGCATCACCTCTCCGCGGCGGCCGCCCCGAAGGACACGGCGCCCGCCCGCGCTGGCGGGTGCTGGGCGCCGTTCTTCGGTCTTCGGAAAGGTACCAGACCCGGGTGCAATCACGGAGGCCGGCTCCAACGAGCGCGGCGAGTCGCTCGATGCTCTGCATGCACTGCGTGCCGCCCGAATCCCCGGCGGCCGGAGGGCCTAATCGGAGAGGTAGTATTGAATCGTATTGACGACACGGACCTTCTTGATGTGCGGGTTGTTCGAGTCGCGATCCACGATCGAGAACTGGCCCTGGCGAGCCTGCTTGATCTTCCCGAGACGACTGTCCGAGTCTCGCGCAAACTTCTCGGCCACCTCGCGTGCCTTGCGGGTCGCCTCCTCGACCATCTCCGGCTTGATCGCGTTGAGGCCGCTGAACAGAAACTGCGCTCCCTGCCTGTAGCCGGATTGCGAGAGCACGATACCCGCCTTGCCGAGCGAGAGGAGGTCCCTCGTCGCCGCCCGAACCCTTGTGGGGCTCTTCGTGTACACGGTGACCGTCTGGGTCGCCGAGTAGCGAAACTGGATCGTCGCGGGGTCATAGTTCCCGATCGCTTGCTTGTCGTTGACGGCTGGGGCGTTCACGGTGACTTCGTCGGCTTCGAATCCGTGGCGCTCCAGGAACTCGAGTATGACGCCCGTCTTCCGCTCGAGCTGGCCATACAGCGATTCGAGATCGTTGTCGGCACTGACGAAGGTGATGGGCCAGATGGCGATGTCGGCGGCTACCTCGCGCTCTGCCAGGCCCTTTGCGGTGACGACGCGCTCGTACTCCTTGAAATGCACCACTGAACGCCCGAGGAGGAGACCGAAGATCGCCATGGCGACGCAAATGGCAGCGCCGAGAACCGTGAATTCGGCGATGCGGCTGCGTTCCATGCTGGTTGTCTTCTCCTTCACTTGGCTGCTCCGACGGATAGCTGCTCCAGCTTCAGCCCCTCGTCAGGCGGTGCCCTCAGCTGCGCAGAAGGCTGCGACGAAGGCTCTTGGATCTTCCAGCGCTTGCTGGACCACAGCCACGTGCTCGGAGGAACCGATCAGCAGGGCGAGTGCAGCGTGGCAGGATTCCTCGTATGCGGGGGCTGCGCCGGTGCAGAAGAGCAGGAAGTGGAGCGCCTCGCCGATCTCCTCGTCGTGAGCGGTGGTGGGAATGCTGGCCTCACCCGAGCTTTCGTAATCCGACATGAGAATCGCGTCGTCGAGGAGGTCTTGAACTCGATCGGAGCCCGGGCCCCATGCGCACACGTAGACGGCACCCGCGCGCAGCAGGGTGGCAGCGAAGCGATGTATATCGCCCTCCCCGAGGTGCCGCGTGTCCCCGACGATCAGGCAGACGAAGTGCCTGCTGGGAAGGCGGAAGTCCGCAGGCAGCTCCTCGATCCGGTCCAGCGCGAGCATGTAGAGGTCGCGATCCGATATCGCATCGTGTCCGAGCTGCTCGAGCTTCACGTCGTACCGCCTCATGGATAGCGCGCTCGGCTGCCGGGGCGGCCGCCGGCGGCTCCTCGAAGCGCGCATGTGGCAGGAAGGTGCGAGGCTACGTCTACTCCGTCAACCAGATGTTGAATAGCGGAAAGCCTCCCTCCCCGCGCTCGATCCGCAGGGGCTGGATCGGGGCGAGTGCAGCCTGGATGCTCGCGGCGAGCTCGCGGTCATTCGGGTCGTAGTACCAAAGGGAATTGCGATTATCGCTCGCAAGCGGGGAGTCCGTCTGCGTCGTACGCACCTCGGCTCCGAGGGAGCTGACGAGCTCCTGCACTTCGAGCGCCTCAGCGTGCCTCTCGGGCGTGTAGATCACTGTGACCTTCGCGCCGAGAAAGGGCGCGTCCCTGGCTTGGACTTCAGGGTCCATCTCAGGACGGGTTTCAGGATCCACCTCAGGCGAGCGGGAGGCGTCGACAGAGGGGCCACTGCTCCGCGGCGCAGCTGTCGGCTGCTGCTCCGAGGGTTGCTCTGGCAGCCAGACGTAGAAGAGGAGCCCGCCGGCTACCAGCACACCGCCGATACCCGCGGCCCATTTCGCCATGCAAGCCCTCGCCCCCAGGCGGATACGGCGCTCGGCGGCAGCCGGCGAAGTGCCGAGAAGCCGCGGAGCAGCTCTGCAGGGCTGATTCTAACACGCGTCGCTTCGCCGCCCGCTTGGCGTTGGGGCACTGCTGATGGACGGAGTAGGCACCCGGCAGCCCAACGGGTGGGGCAACTGCCGCCCTCAGCGGGAGGAGCCGAGCAGCGTAATCACGTTTCCGTCCGGATCTCGGAAGTTCGCCAGAACACCGCCCCAGGGCTGCCTCGCGGGCGGCGCGAGGAATTGCACGCCCCGCTCGACGAGGGTCTTGTGCGTCGCCTCGATGTCCGGAACTTCGAGCGAGACGCCGACGAAGCGGCCCACGAGACCCGCGGCTTCGGGGTCGTCCGGTGCAAGCCGCTCGAGCGCAAGCTGGCCTTCGCCGGTGGCGAGCTGAGCCCAGCCCAAGCTGTCGTCCCGAAGGGTCGTGGGAATCCCGAGGGTCTCGGTATAGAAGCGGATGGCTCGGTCCCAGTCCGCTACGAAAACACGCACCGCGTAGAGCTTACAGTCCACGTCTCGCTCCGGACCGGGGGCTCGTGCTGTTGCCCGAGAATCGTTGCCCGAGAATCAGGCGCTCAGCTGCGTTCGGCGACCTACCGAGCACTCAGTGAACGCCAGCGAAGGACTCCATTCTAACACGCTTCGGGAAGCCTGAGCCCTGGCGGGGAGGCTGCCAGGGTTTCATGCGGCGAAGTTGTTGGCACGAAGCTCGCCCCACACGCTCAGACGAAGCCGATCCGTCACGGAGAGTGAGGGCGGCGGCTCTGCCCCTGGGTGATTGCGGTCGCCATGGAGGTCCGAGAGCGTTCGATGGGCGAGGTGGCGAACACGCCAGTCGGGATCTTCGCGAACGAGCCGACGAAGCTGGGCATGAGCTTCCGTTTGCTCGGCCTGAAGAAAGTCGCCAAGAAGATAGGCCCCGAAGCGGCGGAGTTGCGGAGCCGGACTGCCGAGCGCGTCGCGAAGTCGCGCAGAGATCTCGGTTTGTAAGGACTCGGGTGGACTGCGATCGAGTAGCGCGAAGGCCTCGAGTTGCTCGTAGACGAAGCGGTTCTTCGGCGATGTGCGTGCTCGATCTAGAAGCCGGTCGAGTTCGCCGAGGAAGAATGCCTCCGGGAGTGGGTCGCAACGAGAAATGCCTTCGTAGACGTAGAAGAGGGCGCACTCGAGCGTCAGGGGCACGGAAGCGATCCAGTTCGCGATGGCAGCGAGATCGGTCTCGGCCGCGGCGTGCCAATCGGCGGCGCAGGAGTCGTCCTGGGTAGCCTGCGTTTCCGCGTACAGGCGGTCGAGCTGCTCTCGGTGAAGCTTCGCCATTGCCGCCTGATGGAGCCGCATTCCGCTGCAGACGAGGGCCCGCTGCCCCTGACCGCGCGGATCGCCAGCGTTCGACGGCGGACGGTACCACAGGCCGGGACGGGGCAGCTGCGATGCCTTGCTAGGCGGCGCTTTTGCCTCGGAGCATGTGACGCCGAAGCGCCTCCGGAGGAGGTGGCTCGAATCGGCGCGCGAGCCGGGCGGTAGAGAACGACCTGTCTACCGGCCCTTCACCCGGAGTCGGTAGACCGCAAACGCCTCGGTCCTCGCGAGACCGTCAACAAGCAGGCTGCCCCAGGTAGTGCCAGACCGCGAGGGCAGGCGAATGCTCGCCTCGAGGGCTCGTGCCCGCAGGCCCTCCGCGTCGAAGGTCTCGGCGGTACCCGTTCGATCCAGTCCATCAGGCGCGCAGCATGGAGCCAAGAGCCCGTATCCAAGAGTCCGAGTCCCGTTGCAACGGAGAGCCTACCATGGAAGCGTTCGTGGGTATCGACGTCTCGAAGGGCCGCTACAGCGCGATCCAGTACCGATTCAACGTGCGGCCGGTGTTCGGGGAGACACTGGTGTCTTCGAATACCCCGCCGTTGGCCACGATGACGTTGATAGAGCCGAGGTTTGTCGGCTCGGTAGTGAGAAGAACGCGCCGAAGTCCGATCCGACGTGCCTCGTCGAGTGTGCGGCGAACGAGCTCACGACCGATGCCGCGCCGTCGCTCGGAAGGGCGAACCTCGTACCCGATGTTTCCGCCGTCGAGAAGTAGCACCGGGATCAACTCGTGGCGCAGGCGGCTGCTTGCGACAATCCGGTCGCCTCGGAGAAGCCACAACCAGGTCATGGGCACCCGATTCTCCGGGAGGTCTTCTCCAGCTTCGAATCTCTCAACCGACGCGAGAAGCGCGTCCGGGTCTTTCCCGGGCAGTACGACGTAGGGCTCCCCCGCATCGGCGAACTCCCGGGCGTATTTCGCGAGGTCGCCGGAGTTCTCCCGTGTGGCACGGCAAAGGCGGAGGTGCAACGACATGGTTCTCGCCGCCCAACGGACTGGGCGCTCAGCTGCGAGCCACAGCGCCTCCGTGGCTCGCTCGAAGCGCCAGAGTTACAATGCCAAAGGCTACCAAAGGTCGATTGGAACGCGCTGTGGCTCGGCAGCTGCAGCGCCTTGTTGGCCGGCAGGCCGCGCGGCCTTGATGGCGGGGGAGATCCGGTGGAGATGGCTCTGACTGCCGTGTTCAAGAAGGTGCCGGAGGGTTACATCGCCTTCGTGGAGGAGCTTCCGGGCGCCAATACGCAAGGCGCCACTCTCGAGGAAGCGCGCGAGAACCTTCGCGAGGCAGCTGAGCTGGTGTTGGAAGCAAACCGTGCGCTCGCAAGGGAAGAAGCCGGCGAAGGCGAGGTGATCCGCGAGCCCCTGAAGATCGCAGCCGGGTGAAGCGGCGGGATCTGGTCCGACACCTAGAGTCCCACGGGTGCGAGCTGCTCCGCGAAGGCTCCCGCCATTCGGTGTACGTGAACCGACGTACACGCAAGGCTTCGACCGTTCCGCGCCACCGCGAGGTCAATGAGCATCTCGCGCGGAAGATCTGTCGCGATCTCGAAGTGCCCCTTCCTGCCGGCTAACGGACTGGGCGCTCAGCTGCGTGGCACAGGCCGCCGACGGTCGCTGAGGCACCCAAGTTCA
>CAZYOL010000046.1:0-23879 GCA_964649065.1 uncultured Spirochaetales bacterium | reverse complement strand
AGAGCAGCTGATTCGTAATCAGCAGGTCAGCGGTTCGAGTCCGCTCGTCGGCTCCGGATGTTCGCGCGTTCGAGACGCCCGGCCGCGAGAACGACGTGGCTTCGCATTGCCGCTTCAGCTCGGGCCGGAAGCGACGCGCGCGGCTTGGAAGCGCCCTCCGCCAACCGGTACGCTGGCGCCATGCGAGAGCGAGTCGGCGAGCAGGGTCCGCGCAACGTGCTGGGTCAGCCGCTGGAGTCCTGCTCGCGCGAGCCGCTCACAGGCTTCTACCGCGACGGCTGCTGCAACACCGGCCCCGACGACCTCGGCCTGCACGTGGTCTGCGCCGAGCTGACCGCGGACTTCCTCGACTTCTCGGCCGCCCGCGGCAACGACCTCCAGACGCCGCGTCCGGAGCTGGGCTTCCGCGGCCTGCGCCCCGGCGACCGCTGGTGCCTGTGCGCGGCCCGCTGGCAGGAGGCCCTGGAGGCCGGCGTGGCTCCGCCGGTCGACCTCGGGGCGACCCACGAGGGCGCGCTCGAGGTGGTGAGCCTCGAGGAGCTCCTGCGCCATGCCCTGCCGTCGCAGGGCTCCGACCCCACCGCGCTGCACTGATTCGCGCGCGGCGGCGGCGCCCCGGAGCTGCATGCCTTCCCCCAGCCGGCGAACCCGCCGGTCGTGTACCGGACGCCGGGTCGGGTGGGTTCGATGGGGCGGCACCGCTGTGCCAGACTGCCGGCCCGGCCGGCTGCCGGTCCGGCCGGCGCGACACCCCCGCGTGCCGGACCGGCACCTACGTTCTCGGGCTCCGGTGCCGCCCCCCTCGCGCCGGCCCAGCAGCTGCGGGAGGATCCCAGATGCGTATCGAGGGAATCAGAGCGCGGAGCGCGCGCGCGGGCCTGTGGGCCTGCGGCCTGGCGCTGCTCGCCGCGCCGATCTTCGCGGAGCCGGCCGCGGCCCAGGAGGAGGGCATCTCCTACCACCGGGCTCGGGTGCGGCTCCCCTTCCTCGTTCAGCAGGCCCTCGGCGGGGTGCCGACCGTGCGCAAGGTGCGCGCCTCGGACCGGGATCTGCTGATCTTCGGCACCGGGAGTGCATTGGGGCGAGACGCGACGCGGCGCAGCCCACTCAGCGGCGTCTACGCCCGCATCGACTGCACGCCCGAGCCGGAGGTCTGCGAGGCGGCCTGCGGGGAGCCGTACGAGACGACGGTCGACCTCCTGAATCCAGAGCTGGTCTTCGATCCCGAGACCGGACAGCCCGTGGGGGTCCAGTTCGTCGTCGAGCCCACGCCGGTGACCGTCAGCTCTCGATGCTTCGAGATCGATCTCCAGCTGCTCGACGAGGTGACCCGCAGCGGCCGCCAGCTGAGCGCAGAGCTCGTGGGCAGCTTCAGCGAGCAGCCGAACATCATCTGCGCCCCCAGCACCACCTTCCTGCAGGGCGGCGAGCTGCCGCCCCACGTCGGCGTCGCCCTGGGGGTGAGCCGCGACCGAAGGGATGACACGGCCCGTCGCCTGGCCACGGCCCCCTTCGAGCTGCGCGGCTCGGCTGCCTCCACCCTCACCGACGGGGCCATGCGCCCGGTGTCCTTCGAGGGCAACTTCCAGGCCGTCGCCGAGCTCTTGCTGAAGTCCGCGGGAGATCCGGAGCCGACGGTGTGCCCGAATCGCGGTGTGATCAAGGTGGCGGGCCACGCCACGTCCACGGAGTTCCGCTTCGTCACGAGCGTGGAGGTCGCTCGAAGCGAATCCATCCCTGAGCTCCCGGATCCCTTCGCCTCCCTGACCCCCCCGAATCGCTTCACCACCTTCATTCCCGAGACCCCTCGACGCGGCACGGTCGACGGCGGGCGCATCGTGCTGGGGCCGCCGCTGGACCTGGTCATCGTCGAGGGCCCTTGAGAGCCCTGGAGCTGCTGCGCTGACCCTCGGCGCCGGCGGCGCGCGGCCAGCGCCAGGAGCGCCGGCCCCGGTACCGTAGCCCCGTGGAGCGACGCCGCGCCTGGCTTCTCGTCGCGCTCGTCGTGGCGGCCTCTGCAGCCCTGCGCCTGGCGGCCCGACGCGACGACTTCTGGCTCGACGAGGTGGCCTCCTACCTGATCGCCTCGGACCTCCGCTCGGCAGGCGACGTCTTCCGCCTGCACTTCTCCGCGAATCACCACCTGATCAGCCTGTGGATCTACGCCCTGGGCGAGCGGGCGCCCGCGCTGGCCTACCGGCTGCCCTCGCTGCTCGCCGGCTGCGCCAGCGTCGCCCTGGCCGCCGCCCTGGCCTGGCGTCGCGATCGCATCGAGGCCTGCTTCGCGGCCCTCGCGCTGGGGGGCAGCTTCGCCCTGATCCACTTCTCCTCGGAGGCCCGCGGCTACGCGCTGGCCGTGGGCTTCGCGCTGGCCGCGCTCTACGCCCACGAGCGGCGGCTCGAGGGCGGAAGCCGGCTCTGGACGGCCGCGCTGGCGATCAGCCTGATCCTGGGCTTCCTGTCGCACCCGATCTTCCTGAGCTTCTGGGTGGGGCTGGCTGCGGGCTCTGGCTACGCACTGCTGCGTCGGAGCGCAACGCTGGCCGAGGCGCTGGCGCGGCTCGCCGAGCTCCACGCCCCCGCCGGCCTGGCCTTCGCGCTCTTCCTGTGGGCCGACCTGCGTCACCTGATCGTGGGCTCCGGCGACCCGACCGAGGCCGTGCAGGTGGTGGCCCGCACGCTCGGCTTCGGCTTCGGCCTGCCGGTCCTGCCGGGCCTGGCCCTTCCCTCCGCCGCCGCGATCGGCGGCGCCATCGTCTGGGCCCTCTTTCGCATGGCACGGGCCGGCGACGACCGCTGGCTTTGCCACGCGCTGGGCATCGCGGCTCCGATCCTGCTCTTCGTCACGCTGCGCCCCGAGGTCGTGGCCGTCCGCTACTTCCTGGTGGCGCTCTGCCTCGCTCTGCTGCTACTCGCCGGGCTGGCCGCCGCGGGCTGGCGTCGCGGCGGCTGGACGCGCGCCGGAGTCGCCGTGGCCACGGCGCTCTTCCTGATCGGCAACGGCGTGCACTGCGCGGCCTTCCTGAAGCTCGGCCGCGGCGGCTATCGCCAGGCGCTGCTCTTCATGGCGAGCCGGACGCGGGGGCCGGAGGTGGTCGTCGGCAGCGATCACGACCTGCGCAATCGCGTGGTGCTGCGCTTCCACGCCCGAGCCCTCCCGGCCGACAAGCGACTGGACTATCTCCCGCGCGAGCGCTGGGGCCCGAGCGGACCCGACTGGCTGGTCGGGCAGCGTGCGCGGAGGCCCGAGCGCCCCCGCCCGCTGCTGCGCGACGCAGCGGGGCGCCGCTTCCGGCTGGCCGCGGACTTCGACCACGCGGCCATCTCGGGCTTCTGGTGGGGCATCTACCGCAACGCCGGCGCGGAGGCCGACCGGGTGGGGCGAATTCCCCGGCGTCCCTAGCCCACGCCTTCCATCGTCATGCGTTCTTCATTCGGCCTTCACGGCCCACTGCCACCCTCGGGCTCCGATCTCGATCGAGCTTGGATCTCGTCGCGGAAAAAGGGGGCTTGGATGGATCGCTCGGGTCCCGGCGCTCGTGTCTTCCGGGCGGCGCTCGCCGCCGGCCTGGCGCTCGTCTCCGACGCCCAGGCGGACCCCTTCTTCTCGGAGTACGTCGAGGGCTCCGGCCACGACAAGGCCCTCGAGATCTACTCCGCTGGCGGCTTCGACCTGGGCGCGAACGGCTGCCAGGTCCGCATGTACTTCAACGGCAGCAGCAGCCCCGGAACCACGGTCGGCCTCTCGGGCAGCATCGCGGCGGGCGACGTCTTCGTGCTCGCCCAGTCGGGTGCCGCGCTTCCCGCGATCCTCGCCGAGGCCGACCAGCTCGACGGCTCGAGCTGGTACAACGGCAACGACGCCGTCGAGCTCTTCTGCTCCTCCACCGGCAGCGTGGACGTGGTCGGCCAGATCGGCTTCGACCCCGGCGGCGAGTGGGGCAGCGGAGACACCAGCACGGCGAACAACACCCTGCGACGCAGCGCCAGCGTGACCGCGGGAGACACGAACGGGGCGGACAGCTTCGACCCGAGCCTTCAGTGGAGCGGCTTCCCCCAGGACGACGTCGCGGATCTGGGCCGCTTCGGCTCCGGCGGTGGCGGCACGCTGGCCTGCGACAGCCCCGAGATCGTGGCGATCGGGAGCGTGCAGGGAACGGGCGATGCCACGCCCGTCCCGGGTCTGGTGAGGGCGGTGCGCGGCGTGGTGGTGGCCGACTACGAAGGAGCCAGCCCGGAGCTGCGCGGCTTCTACCTGCAGGACGCCGGCGACGCCGACCCGCTGAGCTCGGACGGCATCTTCGTCTTCAACGGCAACGCGGACAGCGTCTCCCTGGGCCAGGACGTGGCGGTGCGCGGGACGGTGAGCGAGTTCTTCGACCAGACGCAGCTCGGCGGCTCGCTGGAGATCGTCGACTGCGGCAGCGCGGCGCTCCCCACCGCCGGCGCCTTCACCCTGCCCCTGCCCGCGCCGGTGGGCGGCGTCGACTTCCTCGAGCGCTACGAGGGCATGCGCGTGACGATCCCGCAGACGCTGGTGGTGACCGAGCACTTCCAGCTCGGTCGCTTCGGGCAGCTCACCCTCTCCTCCGGCGATCGCCTGGACCAGCCGACCCAGGTGAGCGGTCCGGGCGCCCCGGCCAACGCGGTCCGGGCGGCCAACGAGCTGAACCGCATCGTGATCGACGACCGGACCCAGGACCAGAATCGCTTCCCGGTGCTCTTCCCGACGCGGCCGCCTCCGGGGGTCTCGGGCCTGTCTCCCTCGAACACCGTGCGGGGCGGCGACCCGGTCACCCACCTCACGGGCGTGCTCAGCTACACCTGGGGCGGGAACGGCGACAGCCCGAACGCCTGGCGCCTGCGCTTCGATCCCGGCGAGGAGCCGCACTTCGGAGTCGCGAAGCCGCGTCCCAGCAGCCCCCCGGCGGTGGGCGGCAATCTGGTGGTGGCCAGCTTCAACGTGCTGAACTACTTCACCACGATCGACACCGGAGCGGCGATCTGCGGCCCGCCCGGCAACCTGCAGCGCTGCCGCGGCGCCGACGACGCCACCGAGCTGAGCCGCCAGCGCCAGAAGCTGCTGGCGGCCCTGGCGCGCCTCGATGCCGACATCGTCGGTCTGGTCGAGCTGGAGAACAATACCGGCAGCTTCGCGACGAGCGCCGTGAAGGACCTGGCCGACCGGCTCAGCGCGGCCGGCGGCAGCGCGGGCTGCAGCAGCTACGCCGCCGTCGACCCGGGCGGCTTCGTGGGCACCGACGTCATCCAGGTGGGCTTCCTCTACTGCGCCGACACGGTCCAGGTCGCGCCGGGGACGACGCCGGCCATCCTGGACGACGCGGCGGTGGCCCTGATCGGCGCACCCGGCGTGACGCTCCCGGTCTTCGATGGCCCCGACACCAATCGCGCCTCGCTGGCGGTGAGCTTCGAGAGCCTGGTGACGGGCGAGACCCTCACCGTCGTCAACAATCACTTCAAGTCCAAGGGCGACTCGGGCCTGGAAGGACCCTGCGCGGGGAGCCCGGCCTTCGACCCGAACTGCGACCAGGGCGATGGTCAGGGCTTCTGGAACCCGCGCCGCGTCGACGCCGCACGCAGCGTGATCGCGTGGCTCCTCACCAGCTTCCCGACGGGCAGCCCCGACCTCGACTTCCTGATCCTCGGAGACCTCAACGCCTACCGCTTCGAGGATCCGCTGGGCGAGTTCGCGACCGCGGGCTTCCTGGACCTCCTGAACGATGCCTCCTCCGACGCCTACAGCTTCGTCTTCGACGGCGAGTGGGGCACCCTGGACTACGCCCTGGCCAGCCCCTCCCTGATGGCGGTGGTGACCGGGGTCGCCACCGATCCGATCGACGCCGATGAGCCGCTGGCCCTGGACTACGACACGACCTTCAACGACCCGAGCCTCTTCGCGCCGGACGCCTTCCGCGCCTCGGACCACGACCCGCTGCTGGTGGGGCTGATGCTGGGCAGCGCCTGCGACGGCTCGCCGACCCCGGACCGCGACGGCGACGGCCGCTCCGATGCCTGCGAGGAAGAGCTGGGGACGGACCCGGACGTCGCGGACAGCGATGGCGACGGGCTGCTGGACGGCGTCGAGACCGGCACCGGCGACTTCGTCGACGCCGGGGACACCGGCACCGACCCGCTGGATCCGGACAGCGACGGCGACGGGGTCGAGGACGGCGACGAGGTGGCCGCCGGCTCCGATCCCAACGACCCGGACTCCCGGCCCGCCATTCCGGCGCTGAGCGTGCTGGCACAGGGACTGCTCTTCCTGGCTCTGTGCATCGCCGCCTGGATCTGGGGACGCCGGGACCTGCGGCGCCGGCGCGGCTGATCCGGCGGGCTGGCGGGGGCGCCCCGAAGCGCGCAGATTTCCCCGATGCTCGCTGCCCGGCTGCAGCCGCTCCGGTGGGGGCTGGGTGGGCTGCTGGTGGCCGGCTTCGCGCTCCTGGGCGTCGTCCAGGCCTTCGTCCTGCCGCCCTTCCAGGTGCCCGACGAGCGCGCCCACTGGCTGACGGCGCACCACCACCTGGCGCGGCTGTGGACCGGCAGCGGCAGCGTCTGCTCCACCGACGTGGCCCTGGATCGCCACTTCCGGGTCCAGGTGAAGTTCCGACCGACGCAGCAGCTCCCGCGCGGCCTCTTCGCCCGCGTGCAGGGGCTCCAGCCCGAGTGCGAGCACGAGCTGCTCTACCCGACCGGCCACGCCTGGTCGTACCCGGGTGTCCTGGCCTCGCGCCTCTTCCTGCCTCGCGAGCCGAGCTCGGGAGTCGCGTCGCTGCTCGGCTTCTACCTCTCGAGGCTGCTCCACGGCGCCTTGATCGCCGCGCTGCTGGCGCGCCTGCTATGGCTCTCCCGGGCCGAGCGTGCGGGACCGCCGGCGGGCCTGCTCTGTCTCCTGCTGCTCTGCCTGTCTCCGCTCTTCCTCCAGCAGTCCTTCGCCGTCAGCATCGACGTCGTCACCAATGCCTTCGCGCTCTCGCTCTGCGGCTGGCTGGTCTTCGGAGACCGCCTGCGGCGCCTCGACCGGCTGCTGCTGGTCGCGCTGGCAGCGCTCTCGGCCACCGGCAAGCCGGTGCTGGCGCTGATCGTGCCCGCGCTGCTGCTGCTCGGCCTGGCCCTCGAGCCGCTGCGCAGCCGTCCGCTGTCGGCGACACCCATCGCCGCCGCCCTGGCCGAGGCCTTCCGCCGCCAGCGCGGGGTCGTGCTGGGCCTGGCGGGCCTCTCCGCGGCGGGCCTGCTCTACGCCCAGGGCTACTCGCTGTCGACGGGCAGGGCCGCGCGGCAGCTCGACTTCATCCGGAGCGAGCCCTGGCGCGCCGCCGAGATCCTGCTCTCCGAGGTGTGGAGGATCTTCTCGCAGCCCTCCTTCTTCCTGGACTACCTGGGTCACCTGGAGACGCGCATCGGCGCCTCCACGCTGTGGAGCTTCACGGCGCTCGTCGTCGGCATCGGGGCGGTCGAGGCCCTGGCTCTCGGAGCGGGCTTGCGGAGGCTGGCCGGCGATTCCGGGCGCCGCTCGGCGCTGCGCCGCGCCGGGCCCTGGGTCGCGCTGCTGACCGGCCTCGCCCTGGCCTCGATCGCCGCGAGCGTGCTGCTGGTCGCCTTCCACGCCTACCTCTCCTTCACGCGCCCCGGAGCCGAGCGCATCGGGAGTCTCCAGCCCCGCTACTACTTCCCGCACCTGTTGGTCGGGCTGGGGCTGGTCTGCGCCCTGGCCCGAAGCCTGCTGGGCGAGCCCGCACCCGCCGCCAGCCCGGGCTCCCGCGACCGCCTGGTTCGGGCGGTTGCGCTGCTGGCCGCCGGCATCGCCCTGCTCGTCTACGCGACCTCGCTCTTCGTCGACCTGCTGCTCCGCTACTGCTGACACCGCTTCGTTGCGCCGGTCCAGAAGAAGAGCTTTCGCTCTTCTGGGTAAGGGCGTTCCTTCGGGAGCTGGCCGATGTCGCCCGAAGCTGGCGGAGCGTCGCCCAGACGCCTCCGCGCAGATCGCTCCTCGGGCACACACCTTGCACACACGGATGCGTGGGAAGGCGGATGCCGCAGGGGCGGAGCGGCCTTTCCACTACGGGGAGGGAAGAGCCGTGAATCTGCTGCGATCGACCGGAGTTCTCCTGGCCAGCTCGCTCCTGCTGCTCTCGAGCAGCGCCTCGGCGCACAGCGTTTCGCTGATCTGGGTCGGGGGCCCTTCGCCCTCGACCACGACCGGAGTCCTGCTGGGTCCGACGATCACCCTGGGTCAGGTGGGCTCGTCGGTGTTCCTGGACGTGCTGGTCACCGCAGATCCGAGCATGGGAGGGATCACCCTCGCCTCGTTGTCGGTGGCCTACGAGACCCTGCGCTTCGACGCCGTGTCGGTGGTCGAGTGCCCGCTGGCCCTGGGCAACGCCCTGGGCGCCTGCGCCTTCCCCCCGCTGCCCGGGGACACCCTGCTCACGCCCGTCGGAGGCGCGGCGATCGACGACCCCGCGGGAGAGGTCCAATCCATGGGGGCACTGGCCGCCATTACGGGCACGGGGAACTCGGTTCCCGTGACCTTCACGCTGGCGCGCATCGAGCTCGACGTGACCCAGCCCAATGTGACGAACGTGGATGGCTTCTACCGCCCCGGGATCGACGGCATCATCCCCTCCTCGGGCATCGGCCTGCAGTTCCCGGCGATCGCGGGGGCTCGCATCGTGCCGGAGCCCGGCACCCTGGCCCTGTTGGGCCTGGGTCTCGGCGCACTGGCGCTCGGGCGCACGCGGACACGCAGCTGAGGGCGAGCGACGCGCGCCGGGGCTAGAGATAGCCGAGCTCCTCCAGGGCCCGGCGGTCCTCTTCGCTCAAGCCCTCGACGTCCTGCTCTCCGTCCTCCGCAGCGGGCGCGCGGGCCAGCCACTCCTCGAGGGCCGCGCGCAGCGCGGGCAGCCGCGGATGGTCCGGGCGGTACAGGTCGCGCGTCTCGTGCGGATCGGCGGCCAGGTCGAAGAGCTGCCACTCGCGATCGGGGCTCTGAAAGGGCAGCCAGATCAGCTTCCAGTCGTCGATCGTCACGGCCCGGAAGCGGCCGCTCACGTCGTTCCGCACCCGCAGCGGCACCAGCTCCGGAAACCAGGAGTGCCCGGCCTCGGCGAAGACGGGAAGGGGCGCGAGGGCCTCCCCGCGCATGCAGGGGACCAGTGAGCGGCCCTCGAGCTGCGGCTCCATCTCCCCGGCGGCGAGGCCGAGCAGCTCCAGCAGCGTGGGAGCCACGTCCACCAGCGAGACCCACTGGCTGCAGCGGCCCGAGCCGTGGAGCGGATGGCCGCGCGGCAGCACGAAGGCGAGCGGAACCCGGGTGCCCGCGCTGTAGACGTAGTCGCCGTGGTCGTAGTAGTAGCCGTGCTCGCCCAGGCTCTCGCCGTGGTCGGCGGTCAGCACGATCAGCAGCGGGCCCTCGAGCCGGCTGCGGAGACCGTCGATCAAGCTGGCCAGGGCGGCGTCGGTCTCCCGGATCTCGGCGGCGTAGAGGCGCCGAATCTGCTCGTTCACCGCCTCGGGCAGCGGATTCGCGAGGGTGGCCTCGCGCTTCTTCAGGCCCTGGGGCCAGGAGCGCGCCAGCCAGCGACTCTCGTGCGGACGGGGCTCGTAGCCGAAGCTCCGCTGGTAGGGACCCTGGTAGCCCGGCGCGAAGTCCAGGATGACCTCCGGCTCAGGGTGATAGGGCACGTGCGGGTCGAAGTAGTGGACCCAGGCAAAGAGCGGACGCGTGCGGTCCAGGGCCTCGAGGTAGCCCAGTGCCGTCTCGCTGGTCTGGGAGTCGAGCCGCAGCCGGGACGACATGTCGTAGACGTCGAAGCCGCGATCCAGACCCCGCTCGCGAATCAGGATGTCGTTGGTCACCACCGCCAGGGTCTGGTAGCCCGCCTCGCGCAGCCGCTCGGCCAGGGGAACGAGCTGGCCGCGGAGATCGCTGTTCAGGGTGCGCACGCCCGTCGCGTGCGGGTAGGCGCCCGTGAGGAGCGAGGCCAGCGCCGGTGTGGTGCGCCCGACGGGAGTGACCGCCTTCTCGAAGTAGAAGCCGGCGGCGAGCAGCTCGTCGATGGTGGGCGAGGTCGGGTGCCCGTAGCCGTTCGCTCCGAGGTAGTCCGGCCGCAGCGTGTCGACGGTGACCAGCAGCACGTGGGGCCGCCCGACCTCGGCGCTGCAGGCCGGGAAGAGGGCCATGGCGCAGAGGGCCAGGGCGGCGCCGGCCGGCCGGTAGCGCGCTCGGACGCTGGGCATGCCCCAGGGTATGCGAGCGCCGCCGGCGCGGCCCTCGCGCCACTCCCTCCCTGCCCCTGGCTTCGACGCTCCCGCGGGCCTTGCGTACGCTCGCCGCCATGCGCGCGCCGTCCGGGAGCCTGGCCGCAGCGCTCCTGCTGGCGACGGTGGCGGTCGGCGTGACGGCCCTGTGGCTGCGCTTCCACGCGCCGCCACCGCAGGTCGGCAGCGTGCTGCCGAGCGACGCCCTCCACTACTTCTACCCGCTCGCGGCCCAGGCCGCCGCGCGCTGGGGCGCGGGCGAGCTGCCGCTCTGGAATCCCCACGCCTGCAGCGGCATCCCGCTGCTCGCGACCCTGCAGGTCGGCGCGCTCTACCCGCCCAACGCGCTCGCGCTGCTCTTGCCCGTGGGCGAGGCCCTGGCCCTGCGCATGTTCCTCGAGTGCCTGCTGGCGGGCCTCGGAATGGCCCTGCTGCTGCGCGCCTGGAGGCTGGGCCTGCCGGCCTGCGCGGCCGGCGGGATCCTCTTCGTCTACGGCGCCCTGCTCGGCCAGACCTTCTGGCCCCCCGAGGTCGCGACGATCTGCTGGCTGCCCTGGCTGCTGCTCTGCGTCGAGACGCTGATCCGGCGCTGGCGCTGGGGCTGGTGGGTCGGGCTGGCCGTGGCCACCGCCTCGCAGCTGGTGGCGGGCTTCCCCCAGCTGGCCGTCTACTCCCAGCAGCTGCTGCTGGCCTACGCCGCCGTGCGGGCCCTCACGGTGATTCGGGAGGGACGCCCGGCCGGACCGCTCGCGTGGCGCCTCGTCGGGGTGGGCTGCGGGCTGCTGCTGGGCGCGGGGCTGGCCTCGGCGCAGCTCCTGCCGACCTGGGAGCTGGTGGCGCTGGGAGTGCGCAGCGAGGGCGCGCCGGTGGAGGAGCTCCACTACCTGCGGAAGGTGGTCTCCCCCGGCCAGCTCTTCGCCAACGCCGTCGACCCGTCGCCGAAGCTGGTCACCTTCGACTGGGGCGACGGCTCGGGCTACGTGGGCACCGCTACCCTGCTGCTGGCTGCGGTCGCCGTCGCGGCGAGCCGGCAGCGCGCGCTGGTCGGCCTCTTCCTCGCGACCGGCGGCCTCGGCCTGCTGCTCTCCTTCGGCCTGGAGGGCCCCGGCGCAGCGCTCTACGAGCTCTACGCGCAGCTGCCGGGAGTGGCGTGGTTCCGCGCCCCGCAGCGCATTCTGCTGGTGGGGCTCTTCTGGCTCTTGGCGCGGGCCGCCCTGGGTCTGGCCGCGGCCGCTGGCGGCCTGCGGTGGTGGCCGGGTGCGGCCCTGGCGGCCAGCGCGCTGGCCGCCCTGGGCCTGGGGGCCGCCGGCGTCGCCTTCGCAGGCTCCGCCGTCACCGGCGCGCTGGGGGCGGCGGCAGCGGGCCTGGTGGCCTGCAGCTTCCTGACCCGGTCGCACCCCCCCCTGCGAGCGGCCGCTGCGACGGCCCTGCTGCTGCTGGTCGTGGGAGACGCGATCCACGCCACCGCGCGCTCCGGCTCGTGGCGCAGCTTTCCGGTGATCTGGTCCGAGAGCTACCACAGCGATGGGGCGCTGCTCCTCGACGCGGAGGGCGCGCGCGCCCTCCGCGAAGAGCTTGGCCTCGCGCGCGCCGAGCTGCTCCAGGCCGCCCCCTTCCTTTCACCCCCGGCCCTCGGCGGCTACCGGATCTCCTGCTACGAGCCGCTGGCGCCGGAGCCGTGGCCGCTCCTGGCGCGACGCACCGGTGCCAGCACCCTGCGAGGGCGCTTCCTGCTGGATCTGGAGCCGCGTCGCTACGCCAGCCTCTACGAGGTGAGCTCGGTGGCCCGCGTGCTCGCCCCGTCGCCGCGGGCGCGCCAGCCGAACCGAGGCTGGCTGAAGCGCTGGCGCGAGCCCGAGGGCCACCGCGGCCCCGATCCGACGCGCGGCGTGCAGCTGCTGCGCTGGGACAACCGCGAGGCCCTGCCCCGGGCCTACGCCGTCGGACGCTACGCCGTCGTCTCGCAGCAGGCCGCCCTCGACCACGTGCTGCGCGGCGACGTCGACTTCCACTCGACCGTGCTCCTGGACGGCGCGCCGCGGCTCGAGCCCGAGGAGGCTTCGGGGCCCTGGCTGCGACCCGCGACGATTGCGGCCTACGCGCCGGAGCGAGTGGTCGTCGACGTGGAGCTCGAGCAGGCGGGAGTGCTGGTATTGACCGACAGCGACTACCCCGGCTGGCGCGCCGAGCTCGACGGGGAGGAGACGCCGATCCTGCGGGCCAACGGCCTCTACCGCGCCGTGGCCGTGCCGCCGGGCAAACACCAGGTGGTGTTCGACTACCGGCCCGCGAGCCTGCGCTGGGGGGTCGCGGGCTCCCTGCTCTCGGCGCTCGCCCTCGCAGCCGCACCGCTGGCGGCCCGGCTTCTGGGCTCCGGACGCACGCCGGCCCCCGGGCGGCGCGGAGACCGGGGCTCCCAGGGCGCCGGGACGGAGGGATCGTAGAGCCTCACGGCCACGCGCCCGATGCGCGGCCGGCCCTCTTTCGGGTTGGGGATGTCGTCGCAGTAGACCTCGGCAGCCGGGCGCGGGAGCGCAGCGCGCAGAGAGGCGGGCTGCAGCCTCCAGCCGAGCACGTAGCCGTAGCCCTCGCGCGCCTGCGCCCGTCGCAGGTGGTTCTGGCTCTGGAGCGTGCGGAAGGGCTTCAGGTCACGCGTGACGGCGGTCATCAGGAGGTCGCGACGCGAGGTCTGCTGGATCAGGCGAGCCAGCCAGTAGTCGGCCATGCCGTTCGGCGGCGGCTCGCCTGCCGCCTCGGCCAGCGCGTCGAGACAGCGGGTCACGGCCGGGTAGAAGCGCAGCCCCTCCACCTCGGGCCCGCGCGGTCCCAGCGCGAAGGCCGCCCCCAGGGCCAGTGGCAGCAGGCTGGCCCCCCAGACCCAGCGCGGGGCCGGGCCGCCCCGCGTCGCCCCGCGCAGCGCGGAGGCCAGCAGCGGAGCCCAGAGCAGCAGCCCGAAGAGCCAGACCGTGACGAAGTAGCGCTGATGGACCAGCAGATCGCCGCGGCTGGCGAGCAGCGGCGCCGCCACCAGCACGGCGGCGTGGCTGGCGCAGAAGTAGAGAATCGCCGGGGCCTCGAGCTGCCTGCGCCGCCGCAGCAGGAAGGCGTGGGCCGCCAGCGAGAGGGCGATCACCAGGGGCAGCGTCGGATTGGCGGCGAAGGTGAGGAGCAGGGTCAGGAAGTCGAAGGGCTTGGCGCGGCGCACCACCTCCTCGGGCTGCACGACGTGGAGCCAGCGCGTCTCGGCGTAGAAGGCCGCCAGGCCCAGGAGGGCGGCCGCGGCCAGGGCCCCGGCCAGGAGCAGTCGGCCCCGGAAGCGACTCCACAGCACGATGTAGGCGACGGCGGGAGCCACGAAGCTGACGAAGGCGAGCCGGTCGGAAGCGCTCACCAGCGAGGTGGTGAGGAGCAGCAGGGCGAAGGAGGCGGAGCTCCAGCGCTCCTCGCAGCGCCGCAGCCACAGGTAGCCCAGCGCGCCGAAGGCGAGCGCGGTGATGTGCGTGGTGGGCGTGAGGGCAAAGGCGAAGAAGTCGAAGTGCCCCGTGCTGCAGAGCAGCAGCACGAGCCCGGCGCCGTAGAGCACGCTCGGCGGCGGCCGGTCGAGCCGCAGCACGAGCGCGATGCAGCGCTGCAGTGCGAGGCTCAGCAGGCCGAATTGCAGCAGTCCGTAGAGCAGGGTCGCGGCCTCGAAGCTCCCCAGGGCGCCGCGCAGGGCCAGGTAGAGCGGTGTGTCGGGGAAGTAGAAGGGCGCCGACGGGAGCTGCCAGTCGCTCCAGCGACCGCCGTGCCGGAAGAGATCCGCGTAGAGGGCGGGCAGGTAGAGCCCGTCGGCATTGAAGAAGCGGTAGAGCAGGGGAACCCCCTGCGAGAGTCGGGCGACCAGCGCCGCGTAGGACAGCCCCCAGAAGAGCCAGGCCGCCGCCTGCTCCCCCCGGAGGCCACGCGCGCCGTCGCGTCCGGCGCTCCGCACGGCAGCAGTCGCGGACACGCGCGACAGGCTACCGGCCCGGTCGGGAATGTCTGCCGCGACGCGGCCGGGCCACCTCGCCTTCCGGTATGCTGGGCGCCTTGCGCGAGCAAGCCGCTGCCCCCTGTCCCGCACTGGGCGTCTTCGCCTTCCTGCTCGCCCTGGCGATCCTGATCGAGTGGGCCCCGGCCCTGGCCGCCCTCTACGAGCCGGCCCGCCCCCCGAATCGCCCCCTCTGGCACGGCAGCCTGCTGGTCTGTGCCGCCGCCATCGCCCTGCTGCTGCGGCCCACCTCCACAGCCCGGCTGCTGCTGCTCTCGGCCTGCGGGGCCTACAACGTGGCCGGCCTGATGCCCGGCGTGAACAACCACAACTTCTTCACCCTGGTCGCGGATCTGAGCCTGCTCGCGGCCGCACTCTGCGCCCGACTCGCCGAGGGCCGGCTCTCGCGCCCGGCCCTCTACCGCGCGCTGGCGCCGCTGCTGCGGATCGAGCTGCTGGTGCTCTACTTCTGGGCCTTCTTCCACAAGCTGAATCGCGACTTCTTCGATCCGGAGGTGAGCTGCGCCAGCATCCAGCTCTACCAGCTGAGCAGCACCCTGCCCTGGGTCCCCACCGCACCCTGGGCCCGGGTCCTGGCGATCTATGGAACCCTGGCCATCGAGCTCGCCATCCCGGTGCTGCTCGCGATCCCGGCAACGCGCATTCCGGGCGTGCTGCTGGGCATCGGCTTCCACAGCATGCTGGGGCTCAACTACCCGGGCTTCTCGGTGCTGGTCTTCGCCTTCTACACGCTCTTCGTGCCCCCGGCGCTCTTCGCGAGCCGCGCCGGAACGGGGCTGCAGGCCCCGGCGGCCGGCTTGATTCCCGCCTCGGGCGCGGGCCGGGTCTTCCTGGAGGCCTGTCTGGGGCTCGCGCTCGCGGCGGCGCTGGCGGTCTTCTACGCCCAGGGCCTCATCGCGGGCATCCCCAAGTCCACCGCCTCGGTGGTGATCGGCGCCGCACTGCTGGGCTTCCTGGCCCATCGCCTGCTGCGGCAGCCGGAGACCCGCCCCCCGGCCGCCCTGGCCTGGCGGGTGCCGCAGCCCTGGCTGTGGCTGGTTCCGCTGCTTCTGTTCGCGAACGGGCTCGCCCCCCACCTCGGCATCAAGAACGTCCAGGCCTTCGCGATGTTCAGCAATCTGCGCACCGGGGGCGGCCAGAGCAATCACTGGCTGCTGCCGGTGGAGATGCAGATCTCGCGGAATCTCTCCGACGTGGTCCGCATCCAGGCCTCTACGGACCCGGCGCTCGACCGCCTGACCCGTCCCGGGCGCAGCAACGGCTTCGTGCGCCTGCCGACGCCTCGGCCCTGGGCCGAGGCGTCTCCCCCGCCCCGCTACGACTTCGCCCTGCCCTACCTGGCGCTGCGCACGCGGCTGCGCGAGCTGGCCGAGGCCGAGGTCCGGGGCGCCCACGTCGCCTTCGAACGCGACGGGCAGCTGCGCGTGGTGGAGAACGCCGAGGCCGACGCCGAGCTGACCGGCGTTCCCTGGTGGCAACGCAAGCTGCTGCGCCTGCGGGCCGTTCCGCTCTCGGAGCGGGCTCCCTGCATGTGGTGAGGCGACTCAGCCCCCGAAGGAGATCACCGAGCGCGCCACGGCGCCCTTCTTGAGGGCCTCGATGGCGTCGTTCACCTCGTCCAGAGCGATGCGCCGCGAGATCATCTCGTCGAGCTTCAGGCGACCGTCCAGGTAGAAGCGCACGTAGTTCGGCATGTCGATGCGGAAGCGATTGGAGCCCATCATCGAGCCGAGGATCCGCTTCTCCTGCAGCACCACCATCGCCTGGTGGAACTCGACCATGGTGCCCATGGGCACCACGCCCACCAGCACGGCGGCGCCGCCGGACTTGACCATATTGATGGCCTGCTGGCAGGTGGGCGCCAGCCCGATGCACTCGAAGGCGTAGTCGACACCGCCTCCAGTCATCCCCAACACCGCCAGGGTCGGATCGCTCTCGCTGGCGTTCACGACGTCGGTGGCGCCCAGGGTCTTGGCCAGGTCGAGCTTCCAGGCCTCGGTGTCGACGGCGATGATGCGGCCCGCGCCGGCGATCCGGCAGCCCTGCAGGGCCGCCAGGCCCACGCCCCCGCAGCCGATCACCACGGCGCTGCTCCCGGGCTCGACGCGGGCCGTGTTGAGGGCGGCGCCGAGACCCGTGGTGACGCCGCAGCCGATCAGGGCGGCCCGGTCCAGGGGCATCTCCGGGTCGATCTTCACCAGGGCGCGCTCGTGGGTCAGCATCTCCTCGGCGAAGGAGGAGAGATTCGCGAACTGGGGAATGGCCTCGCCGTCCTTCGAGATGCGCGGCTCCTCGTCGGCGCCGCGCTGCAGCGACTCGCCTCCCGCGCACAGGTAGGGCCGCCCCTTGAGACAGTTGGGGCAGGCCCCGCACCAGGCCGAGATGCAGCCGATCACGTGATCCCCCGGCGCGAAGTCGCGCACCTCCGAGCCCACGGCCTCGACCACGCCGGCCGGCTCGTGGCCCAGGATGGTCGGCGGGGGCATCGGCAGCCCTCCCTCGATCACGTGGAGGTCGCTGTGGCAGATCCCCGAGGCCACGGTGCGCACGAGCACCTCGTGCGGGGCGGGCTTGGCCAGCGAGACCTCTTCGATCTGCAGCGGTGCGTGATTGGCGCGCATGACGGCGGCCTTCATGGGATCCTCCTCGACTCGCGGGAACAGCAGGTTGCGCCCGTCGGGAGTCGGCTTTATATCACAAGCGCGAGCTTCGGAGGTCCTCCCCGTGCAGACCCGCGACGACCTCTTCATCGGCGGCGAGTGGCTGCCGGCCAGCGGCTGCGAACGCCTGGCCGTCGTCTCGCCCGTCAGCGAGGAGCCCTTTGCCGAGGTGCCGATCGCCGGCCGCACCGAGGTGGATCGCGCCGTCGCGGCCGCTCGCGAGGCCTTCGAGCACGGCCCCTTCCCGCGCCTCGAGCCGGAGGAGCGCGCGGCAGCCATCGGCCGCCTCTCGGAGGCGCTCGAGAAGCGCGGCCCCGCGCTCGCCGAGACCATCGCCCGGCAGAATGGCTCGCCGATCCAGAGCGCCCTCGGCACCCAGGTGCTGGCGGCCACCCTGGTGCTGGACACCTACGCCGAGATCGCCCCCTCCGTCGCCTGGGAGCAGGATCGCAGCGGCGCGATGGGACAGACCGTGCGCGTGCGGCGCGCTCCGGTCGGGGTCTGCGCAGCGGTGATCCCCTGGAACGTGCCGCTCTACATCGCGGCCATGAAGCTGGCGCCGGCCCTGGCGGCCGGCTGCAGCGTGGTGCTGAAGCCCGCCCCCGAGACGCCGCTCGATCCCTACCTGCTGGCCGACGCGGTGCTGGAGGCCGGGCTGCCGCCGGGGGTGGTCAACATCGTGACGGCCGGCCGCGAGGCCAGCGAATACCTGGTCGCGCATCCCGGCGTCGACAAGGTGAGCTTCACCGGCAGCAGCGCGACCGGCGCACGGGTCGGAGCGATCTGCGGCTCCCAGATCAAGCGCTGCACGCTCGAGCTGGGCGGGAAGTCCGCGGCCCTGCTGCTCGAGGACTTCGACCTGGACTCCTCCCTCGAGCCGCTGATCGGTGCGGGCCTGATCAACAACGGCCAGGGCTGCGTGGCGCAGACGCGCATCCTGGTGCCCCGGCGCCGCTTCGATGAGATCGTCGAGGCCCTGGGAGCGGCGATCGGCGCGCTGGTGGTGGGGGACAACCTCGACCCGGAGACTCAGATCGGGCCGCTGGTGGCGGCCCGCCAGCGCGACCGCGTGCTCGGCATGCTCGAGCGCGCGCGGCTGGCGGGCGCGCGGCCCGTCTGCGGCGGCGGTCGGCCGCCCGGGCTGCCCCGCGGCTGGTTCGTCGAGCCGACCCTGCTGGTCGACGTCGACAACTCCATGGAGATCGCCCGGGAGGAGGTCTTCGGGCCGGTGCTGGTGGCCCTCCCCTACGAGGACGAGGAGCAGGCGCTGGCCATCGCGAACGACTCCCCCTACGGGCTCGGCGGCGGCGTCTGGACCCGCGACGCCGAACGCGGCTTCGCGCTGGCGGCACGCCTGCGCACCGGCGCGGTCACCGTGAATCACGCCATGCTGCTGGACTTCCGCAGCCCCTTCGGAGGCTTCAAGCGATCTGGCCTGGGCCGGGAGCTGGGTCCCGAGGGCATCGAGCCCTACGTCGAGTACCAGTCGATCATCGGCTCGCCGTCCGGACCGGCCTGACGTGTTCAGCATGCGCTTCGACATGCGGGCAGCCGATGGGCCGACCAGCGCGGCCCCGCTCTACGCCGCCGCCCTCGACATGGCCGCCTGGGCCGAGGAGCGGGGCTGTGTGGCCGTTCAGGTCTCGGAGCACCACGGCTCGCCGGACGGCTACCTGCCCTGCCCGATTCCGATGGCCACGGCCCTTGCGGCCCGCACCCGGCGCGTGCCGATCCAGGTGGCCGCGCTCCAGCTCCCGCTGCACGACCCGGTGGAGCTGGCCGAGCAGATGGCCGTCGCAGACCTCCTCTCCGGGGGCCGCATCAGCTACGTCTGCGTCGTCGGCTACCGCGAGGAGGAGTACGCCATGTTCGGCCGGCCCATGCGCGGGCGGGGCCGGCGCCTCGAGGAGATCGTCGCCTTCCTGCGCAGGGCGTGGAGGGGCGAGACCGTCGAGTTCGAGGGCCGCCGGCTGCGCGTCACCCCGCTGCCGGCCACGCCCGGCGGACCCGTGCTGTGGATGGGCGGCGGGAGCCCGGTGGTGGCGAGGCGTGCGGCGCGACTGGGGATGGGGATGCTGACCCAGGGCGGCACCCCCGGCCTCGAGGCGGCCTACCTCGAGGCGTGTCGCGAGCACGGCACCCCGCCCGGGCTCTTCTTCGATCCGCCGCCCGACCTGCCCCTCTCCTGCTTCGTGGCCGAAGATCCGGATCGCGCCTGGGCCGACTGGGGGCCCTATCTCCTGCACGACGCCCGCACGTACGCCGAGTGGCTCGGCTCCGGCTCGGCCGCCGTGAAGAGCCGGGCCACGAGCGTCGCGGAGCTGCGGGCCGAGGCCGGCAGCTACCGCATCTACCGGCCGGAGGAGGCGGTCGAGCACATCCGCCGGCACGGGCTGCTGGCCCTCCAGCCCCTGGCCGGAGGCCTGCCCCCGGACCGGGCCTGGCAGAGCCTGGAGCTGCTGGAGCGCGCCGTCCTGCCGGCGCTCTGACGGGCTCAGGGCCCGGAAGGGCTGCGGCCCGCCTCCAGTCGCGCCAGCACGTCCTCCAGGCCCGCCGCGACCCGGGGGTCTTCGGGCTCCAGGGCCCGCGCGGTGCGGAAGCTCTCGATGGCCTCCTGGTGGCGCCCCAGGGCGAGCAGGGCCCCGCCCAGCTTGGCGTGGGCCAGACCGTCCTGCGGATCCTCGGCGATGACCGCGCGGAAGCGCAGCACCTGCTCCCGGGCGCGCTCCAGGCGCCGCGCCTGGCGTGCCGCCTCGTCGTGGATCACCGCCGGGTCGAAGTTCCGGTCGTGGATGCCCAGGTACATCACGGCCATCGCATCCTGGTTCTCGCCGGTCGGGTTGTCGTAGGCGCTGACGATCGCGTACTCGTGGTCGGCGTAGACCGGCAGCCCCTCCTCGCTGCGGAAGCTCTCGACGCTGCGCAGGCCGAGGCCCTGCTCCACCTGCCGGGCCTCGCTGCGGAAGACCACCTCGTCGGTGGTGAGGTCGCGCAGCTCGAGCCACTGGGCCAGGGGATGCAGGTGGACGTCGATGGCGTGGATCCGCGTGTCGTAGCGGATGTCCATGAGCCGCGTGGCCAGCGTGCGGTTCTCGACGAAGCCGGGCTCGACCACCCAGTGCGGCGAGTACTGCCGCCCGTAGCCGTCGTGGGAGACGATGTCGTTGGCCGGAGCAGACTGGCCCACCGCGCAGGACATGCCCTCGTGCTCCGCGTCGTCGGGCACGCGAACGCCGAAGTAGCCCTCTCCCTTGTCGTCGTTGAGCAGCACCATCACCTGGGCGTAGGTGTTGGCGATGGCTCGCATGGGCAGCCGCGCCTCGGCGTCGCGCACGTAGTGGGTCACGATCCGGTGGCGCACGTTCACGTCGGCCTCGGGCCGGTTGATGTTCAGCACCTGGGAGTCGTAGGAGAGGGCCTGATTCGAGAGCACCGGGATGCCGAAGCCCCGCGGATAGCTCTTGTGGGAGAGGCCCTGGGAGAGGGTTCCCCAGCGGCGATCCGTGGTCTCCAGGGCCAGCCGGGCATCGCGCTGCTGCCAGTCGCCCAGGCTCGCCACCATGTGGCACATGAACTCCTGGCTGATGGACTCGCCGGACTCGTCGACCACCTCCGCGTGCACCGCCTTGACCCACCACAGCTCGGGCTCCGCGTCGGGGTCGCCGAGGGGAACCCGGATCTTGCTGCGCGGGCCCTCCATGGAGCGGTAGACCTGGTCGATGTGGTAGACGCGCGAGTAGGTGACGATCTTGCGCATTCGCCCCTCCTCGGTCTCGATGACCTCGGGCGAGTGCGCCGAGTACTCCCCGGCGGAGGGGGGCCGGATCTCGGTGTCGTAGTGGAGCGCTCGCTTCTGCAGCGGGTCGAGCGCTCCGCCGTCGACGACCCCGGCCTCGTAGGGCAGGGCCTTCCGCGGCGCGGGCGCCTGGCTTCCGCAGCCTCCCTGCGAGAGGGCCAGCAGCAGCGCGAGGGAGCCAGCGCAGGCCCGACGCAGCGCGGCCGCGCTCCGCTCGACGGAAAGGGTTGCGGCCTCCACGCAGCGCCTCCAGCTCCTCACGGCCCGCTCCCCCGGCCCGTCGGGCCCGAGCACCGAGTATACCGGAGCGGTCCGGGCCACCGGCTCAGGCCGCCGCGGCGATCGCCTCCTCGGTGGCGCGGATCAGGCCGGCGACGCGCGGGTAGCCGGCGTACTGGGCGAGCTGCACCAGCGTCTCCCGGGCCTGCTCCGGAGTCAGCTCGCCGTTCGCCAGGGCCGACTGCACCTGGATCTTCCAGGTGTCGGCCTCGCCCAGCGCGGCGATCACGCCCATGACCAGCAGCCGCCGGTCTCGGATCGAGAGGGCCTCGCGGGTCCAGACCTCGGCGAAGACCTGGGACAGCATCAGGTCGGCGAAGGCGCTGGCGCCCTCCGGCGGAGCCGGGACGATTCCGGCGTAGACCTGCTCCAGGGCCTCGACGCCGCGCGCGCGCCGCTCGGATCGGCTCGCCTGGCCGCCCGCTGCCGTCGACTCGGAATCCGCCATCGGGTCCTCCTCGCGCACCAGGATATCGGAGACGAGGCCGCTCCGGGCGCGGCTCAGCGCCCCGAGGCCCGCCGCTCCTCGCGCTCGACGCGCTGCCGCTCCGAGACCGCCTCGGTGTGGGCCCGCAGACCGGCCGCGTCGCCCCGGCGCCGGTCCAGCTCGGCGATGCGGGGGGTCTGGCCGTAGAGGATCAGCAGATCCCCGGCGCGAAGCTCCGTCTCGGGCCCCGGAGCTCCGAGGAACCGACCGCCCGGACACTCGATGCCGAGCACCAGCACGCCCTCGCGCACGATCCCCACCTCCCCGATCCGACGTCCGGCCAGCCAGTCCCCCTCCGCGATGCGCAGCTCGCTGACGCCGTAGGCCTCGCGCAGGTGGAGGATCCTGGCGTAGTCGCGCAGATCGAGATTCGTGAAGCGGCGCAGGGTCCAGCTGATGAGGCGGCAGACGTGCCGGTCCACCCAGGCGCTGCAGGCCAGCCACCACAGGACGAGCAGCCCTCCCGCCAGGACCCCGAGCCCGGACCAGTGGGTCTCGCCCCTGCGGAGGTCGAGCATCGAGAGCAGCACGGAGGCGATCACCGTCACGATGCCCGCGCTCCCCGCGACCATCAGGGTCGACACGATCCTGCGTCGGACCGGATGAGAGGCCACGCTCTCGGCCTCCTGGGTGGTGAAGCCGACGCCCGTGAAGGCGGAGCGGGCCTGGAAGCGCGCCGCCTCGCGTCCCATTCCCGTGTGAACCAGGGCCACCGAGGCCACCCGGGTGACCAGCAGCGAGATCGCGAGGACCACCAGCAGGGTGAGGATGGCGATCATGGCAGGCGGGCCGGTGAGCCGAGGCGCAGAGGGAGCTCCATGGCCGGCTGGTGCTCGGCGCCCTGCTGCCTCAGACGGCCAGCCCAAGCGCCGTAGGCATGCGCCAGCGGGTAGGCGCTGAGCCCGTGGAGCACGGTGCTGAGCAGCACCGTGCAGACCACGATCGATTCGAGACGGGCGCCGCTGGCCAGGAGCCCCTCCTCCACCACGAGCAGCAGGAAGAGAATGGAGGCCAGCCCGCGCGGACCGAACCAGCCCAGGAAGGCGTGGGTGGCAGGCCGCAGGCCCGCCCCGAGCAGGGAGAGAGCCACCGGCAGCATGCGCACGCCGGTCAGGGAGAGCAGCGCGTAGAGCCAGACCGCGGCGTCGGCCCCGGCCACGGCCTCGGGGACCAGGGTGGCCCCGAAGGCGACGAAGACCAGCAGCGTCAGCAGCTGCCCCTCCGCCTCGCCGAAGTCGTAGAGGCGGCCGCAGAGCTCCCGGGCGCTGTTGCCGAGCACGAGCCCGGCCACGAAGGCCGCAATGAAGCCGTTGCCCCCGACGGCCCCGGCGCCCGCGTAGGCCAGCAGGGCCAGCCCGAGGCCGGAGAGGCGCTGGAAGGGTGCGTTGATCCAGCCGCGGCGCGCCGCCCAGCCGAGGACCCGGCCGCCGAGCCAGCTCACCCCTCCCCCGACGAGGGGACCGAGGGTGACGGCCAGCAGCGCGAAACGCAGCCAGAAGAGCCAGTCCCCGCCCTCGGCCCGCGCACCGGCCCACGACGCCAGCACCAACACGACGGGCAGCGCGATGCCGTCGTTGAGGCCGCTCTCGACGTTCAGGCTCTGGCGCACGCGCACCGGAACGCTCGGATTGCTGACCACCGCCTGGCCCAGGGCCGCGTCGGTGGGCGCCAGCACGGCCGAGAGCAGCAGGGCCTCGGCCCAGCCGAAGCTGGGGAAGAGCAGCACCGCCACCGCGGCCCCCAGGCCGATCGTGAGCGGCATGCCGATTCCCAGCAGGCGCATCGGCAGGCTGCCCTCGCGCCGCAGGCAGGAGAGGTCGATGCGCGAGGCGTCGGTGAAGAGCACCAGCACCAGCGTCAGCTCCGCCAGGCCGTCGAGCACCCCCACCTCGATCTGGAGGAGCGATGCCGCCAGAGCGCCGAGGGCCAGGAAGACCATGGGCGGCGTCACCGGGCTGTGCTCGGCGGGGCCCGAGACGACCGCGTAGGCCACGATCGCCAGGGCGATCAGCGCGACCGAGACGGCGTCCATCGGCTCGCAGCGGCTCGGGGCCGCTTAGCGGTAGGCCGGATTGTCGAAGTCGGTGCGACAGCCGGCGTCCCACTCGGAGCGCTGGTTCCCGTGGGCCGGGACGCCGCCGGCGTCCTTCAGCATGCGCGCCAGGTGGAGCAGGTTCCAGGTCATGAAGGTGGTGTTGCGATTGGTGAAGTCGTTCTCCGGCCCGCCCGAGCCCGGATCGAGATAGGAAGGGCCGGGCCCCGCCTCGCCGACCCACGCCGCATCCGCCTGGGGCGGGATCGTGTAGCCCAGGTGCTGGAGCGAGTAGAGGACGTTCATGGCGCAGTGCT
>CAZYOL010000045.1:0-23945 GCA_964649065.1 uncultured Spirochaetales bacterium | reverse complement strand
CAGCGGGGCGGGCGAGGTCCACGCCATCATGGGCCCGAACGGCGCGGGCAAGAGCACGCTGGCGAACGCGCTGGCGGGCCGGCCGGAGGTCGAGGTGACCGAGGGAGAGATCCTCTACCAGGGCCAGAGCCTGCTGGAGCTGGCGCCCGAGGAGCGCGCGAGAGAGGGCATCTTCCTGGCCTTCCAGTACCCGGTGGAGATTCCGGGCGTCACCAACTCCTATTTCATGAAGGCGGCCCTCAACGCCGTGCGCAAGCACCGCGGCGAGGCAGAGCTGGATGGCTTCGACTTCCTCGAGCTGGTGCGCGAGAAGACCAAGCTCGTGGAGATGGACGAGAAGTTCCTCTCCCGTGCGGTCAACGAGGGCTTCTCCGGGGGCGAGAAGAAGCGCAACGAGATCCTGCAGATGGCGCTGCTCGAGCCCCGCTTCGCCGTTCTCGACGAGACGGACTCGGGTCTCGACATCGATGCCCTGCGGGTCGTGGCCTCCGGCGTCAACGCCCTGCGCGGCCCCGACCGCGCCATGCTGGTCATCACCCACTACCAGCGCCTGCTCGAGTACATCGTGCCCGACCACGTGCACGTGCTGGCCGAGGGACGCATCGCCCGCTCGGGGGGCAAGCAGCTCGCCCTCGAGCTGGAGAAGCTGGGCTACGGCTGGCTGGAGAGCGGTCCCGAGGCGGCAGGAGCTCCGGCGTGAGCGCGCTGGACGCCGCACGAGACCGCCTGCTCGCCGGCTTCGAGAGCGCGGCCCGGGAGCGGGGGGAGGAGGTGGCCTGGCTGGCCGCGCGCCGTCGCGAGTCGCTCGCGGCCTTCGCGGAGCAGGGCCTGCCCAGCACCCGCCACGAAGACTGGCGCTACACCTCGCTGCTGCCCCTGGCGAAGCTGGAGCTTCGGCGCCCCGAGACGAGTCCCGTCCTGAGCCGCGAGCAGGTCGAGGCGCTCTCGATTCCGGTCTTCGCCTGCAGCCTCTACGTCTTCGTCGACGGGCGCTTCGCCCCCGAGCTCTCGGCCCCCGAATCGCTCTCGGGAGGGGTCCGGGTCGAGAGCCTGGCCCGGCTGCTGCGGGAGGCCCCCGAGCAGTTGGAGGGCACCCTGGACCGGCTCGCCGACCCCAAGAGCCAGCCCTTCGCCGCCCTCAACACGGCCGGCTTCGAGGACGGGGCCGCCCTCTTCGTGCCGCCGCGCGCCGAGCTGTTGCGACCGATCCACGTGGTCTTCGTCAGCAGCAGCGGCGCGAGCCCGCAGCTGCAGCAGCCGCGGGTGCTGGTCGTCGCCGGTGCGGAGAGCCGCGCCACCCTGATCCAGGACCACGTCTCCCTGGGCGAGGCGCCGGGCCTCAGCAACAGCCTGAGCGAAGTGTGGGTGGGCACCAATGCGCGCTTCGACCTGGCGCTGATCCAGCGCGAGGGCGACGAGCGCTTCCAGGTCTCGGGCCTCCACGTCCGCCAGGAGCGGGATTCGCGCTTCCGGGCCTATACGGTCAGCCTGGGAGGACGGCTGCTGCGCAACGACCTCCACGCCCTGCTCGCCGAGGAGGGCGCCGACTGCGAGCTGGACGGCCTCTTCGTCGGCGCCGGCGAGCAGGTCCTCGACAACCACACCACCGTGGATCACGCGGTTCCGCACTGCACCAGCCGCGAGCTCTACAAGGGCGTGCTCGGCGGGCGCTCGCGCGGCGTCTTCCGGGGCCGCGTGATCGTCCGGCCCGACGCCCAGAAGACCAACGCCGAGCAGTCGAACCCCAACCTGCTGCTCTCCGACGACGCGGAGATCGACACCAAGCCGCAGCTCGAGATCTACGCCGACGACGTGCGCTGCAGCCACGGCTCGGCGATCGGCCGGGTGGACCCGGACGCCCTCTTCTACCTGCGAGCGCGGGGCGTCGGCGAGCGCGAGGCGCTCGACCTGCTGGCGCGCGGCTTTGCCGGCGAGGTGACGGCCAAGATCCCGGTCGATGCGCTGCGCGAGGAGATCGACGCGCTGGTCGCGGCCAAGCTCGAGCGCGCGTCCCGTCAGGAGGCAAGATGAGCGCAGTACCCCATTCCAGGCAGCAGGCCTTCGACGCCGAACGTGCCCGCTGGGACTTCCCGATCCTGCAGCAGACGATCCACGGCAAGCCACTGGCCTTCCTGGACAGTGCCGCCAGCGCCCAGAAGCCGCGGCAGGTGATCGAGGCCATGAGCCGCTTCCAGGAGACGGACTACGCCAACATCCACCGGGGCGTCTACGCCCTCTCGATGCGGGCGACCGAGGCCTTCGAGGCGGCCCGGGAGAAGGTTCGCGCCTTCCTGGGAGCCGGCGAGTCGCGCGAGATCGTCTTCACCCGCGGCGCCACCGAGGCCATCAATCTGGTGGCAGCCAGCTACGGGCGCCCGCGGCTCGAGCGGGGTGACGAGGTGCTGATCACGCACCTGGAGCACCACTCGAACATCGTCCCCTGGCAGATGCTCTGTGAGGAGCGGGGCGCGGTGCTGCGCGTCGCGCCCATCGACGAGCGGGGCCAGGTCGTCATGGAGGAGCTCGAGGCCCTGCTCTCCGAGCGCACGCGGATCGTCGCCGTGAGCCACGTCTCCAACGCCCTGGGCACCGTCAACCCGGTGCGGGAGATCACCCGGTTGGCCCACGAGCGCGGCGCCGTGGTGCTGGTGGACGGCGCCCAGGCCGTACCGCACGGGCGCGTCGACGTGCGCGAGCTCGGCTGCGACTTCTACTGCTTCTCGGGCCACAAGCTCTTCGGCCCCTCGGGCATCGGCGTCCTCTATGGCCGCGCCGCGCTGCTCGAGGCCATGCCTCCCTACCAGGGCGGCGGCGAGATGATCCTCTCGGTCTCCTTCGACGGGACCGTCTACAACGAGATCCCCCACAAGTTCGAGGCCGGTACGCCGCACATCACCGGCGCCATCGGTCTCGGCGCGGCCATCGACTACCTCGAGAGCCACGACTTCGAGGCACTGGCCGCCTACGAGCAGGAGCTGCTCGACTACGCGACGGAGCAGCTCGAGGCGATCCCGGGCCTGCGCATCATCGGTACTGCGGAGCACAAGATCTCGGTCGTGTCCTTCACGCTGGAGGGCGTGCATCCCCACGACATCGGCACCATCCTCGACCAGGAGGGCGTCGCGGTGCGGGCCGGCCACCACTGCGCCCAGCCGGTGATGGAGCGCTTCGGCGTGCCCGCCACGGCCCGGGCCTCCTTCGCGCTCTACAACAATCGCAGTGACGTCGATGCCCTGGTGAAGGCGCTCGGCGTGGTGCGGGAGATGTTCGCGTGAGCGAGCTCCGCGAGCTCTACCAGTCGGTCATCCTCGACCACAACAAGCAGCCGCGGAACTTCCGGCAGCCGGAGGACGCGAACCGCCTGGCGCGCGGCAACAACCCCCTGTGCGGCGACGAGCTGACGATCTTCCTGCGCGTCGAGGAGGGCCGGGTGACGGACGCCGCCTTCACGGGCTCCGGCTGCGCCATCTCGAAGGCCTCCGCCTCGCTGATGACCGAGGCCGTGAAAGGCAAGGCCCTCGAGGAGGTCGAGACCCTCTTCGGCGCCTTCCACGAGCTGGTGACCACCGATCCCACCGGCCAGCGCCCGGCCCCCGAGGGCCTGGGCAAGCTGGCCGTGTTCGCCGGTGTTCGCGAGTTCCCGGTCCGCGTGAAGTGCGCGACGCTGGCCTGGCACACGCTTCACGCCGCCCTCGAGGAGAGCGGCGACACGGTCAAGACCGAGTAAGGGGCAGGCATGGAGACGACGGCCATCCGCGACAAGATCATCGAGGAGCTCAAGACGGTCTTCGACCCGGAGATCCCGGTGAACATCTACGACCTGGGCCTCATCTACGAGGTGAAGGTCGACGATTCGGGCGCGACCGACATCCGCATGACGCTGACCTCGCCGATGTGTCCGGCGGCCGAGCAGCTGCCGCCGGAGGTCGAGACCAAGGCGCGCGGCGTCGAGGGCGTGGCCTCGGTGAAGCTCGACCTGGTCTGGGACCCGCCCTGGACCCCCGACATGATGTCGGAGGCCGCCAAGCTCGACCTGGGCATGCTCTAGCGGCCGATCCGCCTACCACTGCAGGAACTCGATGGCGAACTCCGCCGAGTCGCGGACCTCGCCGTGGGGGCTGGCGAGCAGCGGCTGGAGCGCGGGGATGGCCGCGCGGTCGTCGAGCAGGATCAGGCTCTCGATGGCCTCCAGCACCACGGCCGGGTCCTCGTCCGAGAGGGCGTCGCCCAGCACCGCCACCGTGTCGGGATGCTCGGCCTCGGAGAGCCGCGCCACAGCCGCCGTGCGAACCCGGGCGTCCGGATCCTCCGTGGCCAGCGCGCTCATGCGCTGGAAGCGCTCCTCGCCGGCAGCCCCTGCGCCGCCGATCGGCAGGTCCAGCGCGGCCTCGGCGCGCTCGGCCCCGTCGGCGCTGGCGAGCTGCTCCAGGAGCTCGGGCTCCCGCGACTCCTGCCAGGCCCGGTGCTCTTCGAAGCGCCGCTCCCGCTCCTCGGGCGACATCTGCGCCAGCTCGCGCTGCACCTGCTCGAGGGTGCGGCGCAGCTGCTCCTCTGCGGCCCGCTGAGAGTCCGCCTCCGTCGGCGGCTCCCCGGGCGCGGCCGACGGAGGGGTCGAGACGGGACGGCCGACGATCAGCCGCGCCAGGCGGGGCTCCCCCGTCGCCTGCTGGCGCTCGTACTCCACTCCGTAGGGAACCCCGGCCAAGAGCTGGACCAGAGCCTCGGCGAGAGACGCGTCCTCGATGCGCAGCGCGAGCGTCGAGGGCTCGATCTCTCCGACGAGCAGCTCGAAGCCCCCCTCGGCGGCCAGGGCCTCCAGCACGTCGCGCAGCTGCGCCCCTTCGCTCCAGAGGAAGAGACGGTCTCCCTGCAGCCGGACACGCACGCTGCCAGGGGCGGGGGCCTCCCCGGAGACGACCGGATCGCCAGAGCGCTCGACGGCAGGAGGAGCCTGCTCGGCTTCGCAGGCCAGGGCGAGCAGCACCGCGGACACGCCCCCGAGCCACCGGAGACGGGTCCGCGCGCTCACGCGGGACCGTCCGAGGGCAACGCTAGGACTTCGGAGCTTCGTCGTTCCCGACCGGATCCGTCTTCACTCGGAGCTGCAGCTCAGCGCACCGATGTCGCTGCACATGCACGGGGCGGCCACGTCGGCCCGGTTGCACTCGAAAATGCACTCCGCGAAGAGGAACTCGTTGCGACAGGCGTTCAAGATCTCGATACGCGCGAATCTCAGGCCCATCTTCAGCTCCCGCGCCAGCTGACCGACGGTGCGAAAGCATCCCCGGGGATCGAGGGTTCCGCGACACAGGATCCGTGCCTCTCGCTGGATCCCCCGCTCCGTGTCCGAGACCGCCTTCAGCACGGCCAGCGATGCCTGCCGGCAGGTCGTCGCTCCGTTCCGACACAGGTTCAGGCAGTCGCGCTCGGTCGGCTCGCAGCCGCCCACCTCGTCGCAGAATGCCAGTCCTCCCTCGAAGAAGGCCTCGAAGACCCCACAGGCCGCTTGGTCCGCCTCCGCCAGCTGAGCCCGGGCGACCCCGGCGCCGGTCAGCGAGGCCAGCAGGATTGCGAGCGCAGAGACCCAGGATCCGATCCGGACTGCCGTGCGGGCGTCCCCCATGCGAGCGTCGTTCCGGACGCCGGCCTCCGAGCTTGTCTCGATGTGCATCGTCTCTCCGTGAGGGTGGTCTGCCGGGACGCATCCTCCGGCATCGCGGAGGCCGAGTCAAGCGGGGATTCGCGTCGAGGAATCGGAGACATGGCGCCCCAGGCCCGGGGCTCCGGGGCAGCGGGCGGGGTTGCCTCCGAGCTGCCGTCGGGCTGCCGTCAGGGCGCCTGCGTGGCGCAGCTCGGATCGCCGAATTCGGCGATACAGTCGTCGACGAGCAAGGAGTCTCGGCAGGCGGCCAGGAGATCGCGCCCGGCGAAGGCGATACTCTGATTTGGAGAGGCGGATCTGCAGATTGACGGCCTGCTTGCAGATCCGCGCATCGACACGCCCTGGCCGCGACCTGGGGCCCCGCCGGCACGCCGGCCGCAGAGCGCTGCCCTCGAGCTGCGCTGCGCGCCCTCGCTGCCCCCCAGGTGAGCCCCCGTGGTCCTCCTCGGCTTCGCCGCCTTCGTGATCTTCGGGGCCGTGCTGGTGCTGCTCGGCGCCAGCCAGGCCGAGCTGGCGCGGGAGCTGGGCCTCGACCTGGGGCAGACGGGCCTGCTGGCAGGCGCGCTCTCGCTGGGCCTGGGCTTTGGCGTGGTCGGCGCGGGACCCTGGATCGACCGCACCCCCCGGCGCCCGATCTTCTGGCTCGCCCTGGCCGTCGCCGGAGCCGCCCTGCTGAGCTTCCGACCTGGAATTTCGTTTCCGGAAGCGCTCCTCGGCGCGCTGGCCCTGGGGGTCGGTATCGGCATCTACGACACCCTGGTGTCCGCCCTGGTGGCCGAGCGCTACGGCGCGGACTCGGCCAGGCCCATGACGCTGGTCCACTCGGGCGCGACCCTCGGCGCGGTGGGCGGCCCGCTGCTGATCGGCTGGCTGGCCCAGCACTTCCACTGGAGCGCCGGCTTCCGGGCCCTGGCCGTCGCCCACGCCGCGCTGGCCCTGGTGCTCTTGTGGGTCCCGCTCCCCCCTCCCCCCGGCGACAGCGCTGGCGGCGTCAGCCGGGAGGTGTGGAGCCCGGCCCTGCTGCCCTTCGCCGCCATCGCCTTCGCCTACGTCGGGCTGGAGACCAGCCTCACCGTCTTCGCCCAGCCCTACGCGGCGGAGGGCCTGGGCCTCGCTCCCGGGCGGGGCCTGCGCGCCATCTCGGCCTTCTGGCTGGGCCTCTTCGCGGGGCGCATCGGCCTGGTCGTGCTGCCGGGCGCCGGCAATCCGCGCTGGCTGGTCGCGGCCGGGGCGAGCGGAGCGGCGCTGCTCGCCGGCGGCGTCCTGCTGGGCCTTCCGCAGCTGGAGCTGCACCTGGGCGCCACGGGCCTGGCGCTCGGCTTCGTCTTCCCGCTGATGGTGGCGCTCACCGGGCAGCGCTTCCCCCGGGCCCGCGGCACGGCCCTGGGGCTGGCGATCGGAGCCGGCGCCCTGGGGGGCGCCGCCGTACCCTGGCTCCACGGCTGGCTCGGGGATCGCCTGGGCGTCGCGACGGCCGTCGGTGCGCTGGCCTTCTGGCTGCTCGCCGTGGCGGCCGCCGCTGCAGTGTGTCGCCGCTAGCCTCCACTCGTGCGCACCGCGCTCGCCGCCCTCGCCATCGCCGGAGCCGCGCTGCTGGCGGCGGTCCCGCTCTGGGAGCGCCTGTTCGACTCGATGACCTTCCACCCGCAGCCGGGGATCACGCTGACGCCGGAATCCCTCGGGCTCTCCCGAGCTTCCGAGCAGCGCTTCGCCTCGGAAGACGGCCCGAGCCTCCACGGCTTCTGGGTGCCGTCGCCCGGAGCCGATCGGGCCGTGCTGATGCTCCACGGCAACGGCGGCAACGCCTCCCTGAACCTGCCGATCGCCGCCTCCATCACGCAGATGGGAAGCCACGTCTGGATTCCCGACTACCGCGGCTACGGCCTCTCCGAGGGTCGGCCCGACGAGGCCGGGGTCTACGCCGACGCCCGGGCCGCGCTCCGCCACCTGCAGCGCGAGCTCGGGGTGCCGAGCCGGCGCACGGTGGTGTGGGGCACCTCGCTGGGCGGGGCGATCGCCGTCGACCTGGCCCGCGACCGCGAGCTGGCCGGCCTGGTGCTCGAGGCGACCTTCGCCTCGGCGGCGGACGTGGCCCGAAACAGCTTCGGATGGCCGGCCGGCTGGCTGGCGGGCCGGCGCTTCGACTCGGAGAGCAAGATCGGCCGCGTGCGCTGTCCGATCCTGATGATCCACGGCGAGCGCGACGCGCTGGTGCCCTTCGCCTCGGGCCGCCGCCTCTACCGGGCCGCCCCGGCGCCGAAGAGCTTCTGGCCGATCCCCGGGGCCGGCCACAACGACACCGTGCAGGTCGGCGGCGAGGCCTACCTGGCGCGCATCGAGAGCTTCCTCGACCGGGTGGCGCCGCTGGGCGCGCCCGGGACTCCGTCGGCCGAGCCCGCGGCGCCCTAGATCCGAATCGGCATTCCCGAGGCCACGAAGAGGGCCAGCAGCGTCGCGTCGATCAGGGCGATGGCCAGCGGGGAGCGCGAGGCGGCGTAGATCGAGCTGGTCAGCAGCTCGAAGAGCAGGAAGACGACGGCCAGCGGCGGCAGCATCAGCATCACCACAGAAGGCAGCACCTCGAAGCGCACTCCGGCGACCAGCGTCACCAGCACCACCGCGCGGCCCAGGATCGCCAGACCGCTGGCCTGCAGCGGGCGGCCCCGCCGCAGCAGCATCTGGAAGGCCAGCGAGAAGGGAAGGAGCGCGGCGCTGGCCACCGCGAAGACCAGCAGCCGCTCCGGGGTCAGGGTGGTGCGGTGCAGCACCACGCCCAGGGGAAAGAGCAGACAGTAGAGGCCGATCAGCGCCACTGCGGCGGCCGCCAGGGAGCGCGGCCACTCGGCGAAGGCAGACGACAGGTCCGCTCCCACCAGCGCCATCAGCACCAGCAGCACCACGCCCACCAGGCCCAGATGGGTGACGACGACGTCGCCGACCTCGACGGAGAGGATGGCGCCCGGGGTTCCCACCGAGAAGAGGGGCATGGTGGCGAGCAGCGCGACCGCCAACGCCAGCAGACCCTGGAGCCTGCCCTCGGCGGGCAGCGCCGATCCGCTCGGCGCCAGCCGGCCCACCACCGCACCCAGGCCCGGCAGCACCAGCAGCATCAGCCCGAACATCGCGGCCACGACGCCCAGCCGGGGGTCCCCGGGCACCGCCAGGTCGGCGCGCTCCAGACCGAAGGCCCCGTCGAGCCAGGCGATGATCTCGGCGGCCGGCCCGGCCGTCCAGACGATCGACATGTGGTCCACGCCAGGGGCCTCGACCAGCCGCAGGCCGGTGCCGCGCGCCGGGTCGCCATAGGTGCGGCCCAGCTCCAGCTCCTCGACTCCCGCCACCTGCGCCGCCACCCGGCGCACCCGGCTGCGGATGCGCTCCGGATCGCCCTCGGCGTAGAGGAAGAGGGCGTTGGGCGGCGTGTAGGGGCCCTGCAGCGTCCAGCCTCCGGCGATCATCACCGCGGCGTCGATGCCCGAGTCGCGGGTGGCGAAGTCGAGCACCGCCCCCGCTCCCATGGAGTGCCCCATCACGGCCACGCGCGAGCCGTCCACCAGCGGGGAGCGGCGCAGGAAGCCGACCGCCGCAGCGAGATCCTGGAAGAAGAAGTCCGGCCGCCCGCGGCTGCGCAGAAAGGGCCGGCGGTTGCGCCCGTGGCCTCGGGCATCGAGCGTCAGCACCGCGTAGCCCGAGCCCGCCAGGCGTCGGGCCAGCACGCTCATGCCCAGGCGGTCGGAGCCGAAGCCGTGCATCAGCACCACCGCCGGGGGCCGCTCGCCGCGCGGCAGCGGATCGAGGAAGGCGGCGCGGCCGGCGTCGATCTGGGGCAGGTACAGGGTGGCGGGCACGTCTCCGTCCACCGCCACCGGGAGCTGGGCGGGCCCGCTCCGCTCCAGACGGCCGAGCTGGGCCGAGAGCACCAAGAAGAGCAGCAGCGCGAGCAGGGAGACGAGGCCGACGACGCGGGCGAGCACGGGCCGAATGAAACCGGCCCGGGAGCGCCGAGTCAAACCCAGCGCCGGTGGCAGATCGGGCCCGGCGTCCTACCGTCGAGCTTCGGCCGCGAGGAGGAACCTTGGCCGACCTCGGACGCATCCTGGTGACGGGCGCAAACGGCCAGATCGGCCGCGCCCTGATCACACGCCTGACCGACGCTGCCGGGCTCGGCGCCGAGGTGCGCGCAGTGGTGCGCTCGGAGCGGGCCGCCGCCACCTTGCGCCGGTCCTGCGGCGAAGATCTGGATCTGCGCATCCTCGACTACGCGGACGGCGAGGCCCTGAGCCGCGCAGCGGAGGGCTGCCGCTTCGCCGTTCACCTGGTCGGGATCATCAAGGAGGGGCGCAGCAGCCGCTACGAAGCGGCCCACCAGGCCTCCAGCCGCGCCCTGGCCCGCGCCGCCGATGCGGCCGGGCTCTCGCGCATCGCCTACCTGAGCATCCTCGGAGTCTCGAGCGACTCCCCCAACGCCTGCCTGGCCTCGAAGGGCGAGGCCGAGCGGCTGTTGCTTGAGGCCAAGACGCCTGCGGTGGTACTGCGGGTGCCGATGGTGCTGGGGGAGGGCGACCGCACTTCGAGCATCCTGCGCGGCGAGGCGAGGGCGCGCCTGCTCCCGCTTCCGGGGGGCGGGCGCAACCGCGCCCAGCCGATCTACGTCGGCGACGTGGTGGAAGGCGTGCTGGCGGCACTGCAGCGCCCCGGCCTCGAGGACGCGGTGCTCGACCTCGCGGGCCCCGAGGCCCTGCCGGCCCGGGAGCTGATCGAGCGGGTGGCCCGCCTGCACGACCTGCCCGGCCCCCGCGTGCTGCCGCTGCCCCTCGGTCTGGTGAAGGCGGCCGCCTGGCTGGTGTCGCGCTTCTCGGCGGAGCCGCCGCTCACCCCGACCATGCTCGAGGTCATCACCCTGGACGACGCCGTCGACCCGGGGCCGGCCCGCGACCGCCTGGGGATCCAGCTCACCCCCCTCGACGAGACCCTGCGCCGCACCTGCGGCCCGGGGGCGCCGTGAGCGCCGCGCCGGCCGGTCGCGGGGCCGCGCCGCTCTGGCAGCGCGCCCTCCCCTGGCTGCTGGCCGCGGCCTGCTTCGCCTACCTGTACTCCCGCATCGCCGGAGCGGCGCGGCGGGTGGGCCAGGGCCCCTTCGAGTTCCTCGCCTCGGTCTTCGCCGGCGTCGACTGGACGCTCTGGCTGCTGCTGATGATCCCCTACTCGTTCTTCTTCTTCCTGATCGACACGCTGGTGGTCTGGCGCATCGTCAACTGGTTCAACGCGCGGGTCGGCTACCTCGACCTGCTGCCGATCCGCGGCAGCGCCTACATCCTGTCCCTCGTGAACGAGCAGGTGGGAAAAGGGGCCATGGCCCTCTACCTGAACCGCCGTGACGGCGTGCCGGGCTGGGAGGTCGGCTCGAGCATGCTCTTCGTCATGTTCTGCGAGTTCTTCTACCTGCTGCTCTGGGCGACACTGGGCTGGCTGATCGCCGGGGAGCTGCTGCCCGAAGTCTTCTCCTGGATTCCGTGGATCGCCGCCGGCGCGGCGCTCTTCCTGGTGCTGTGGATGCTCTACTTCCAGGGCCGCATCGCCCCGGGGCTCGGGCTGCGCGATCGCCCGCTGCTGCTGGCCTTCCGCAAGGCCCGCCCCTGGCACTACGGTGTGGTGGTGCTGCTGCGCTCGCCGGCGCTGCTGGGCGCGGTGGTGGTCTACACCGCGGCCCTGGGCCTCTTCGGCGTCGAGGTCAGCCCGCTCACCATGCTGGGCGTCCTCCCGGTCATCTTCTTCGGGGCCTCGGTGCCGACGCCCATGCGCGCGGCGGCCATCACGCTCTGGGTCACGCTCTTCCCGGAGCGGCCCGCCGAGATGGCGGCCTTCGGCATCGTGCAGCACAACTTCTTCATCTTCTTCAACGCGGCCATCGGTCTGCTGTTCCTGCGCCGCGCCAACCGCGAGCTATTCGGATCCGCCCCGACGCGCACGGAGCAGCAGGCGTAGCCGGTCGAGCATCGAGAGCAGCGTGCTCGCCACCAGCAGCCAGCCCAAGGCGCGCACCCGCGCCGGTCCGGGCCAGCCGAGGCCCAGGGCGTCGCGCAGCAGCGGGATGGCCACCACCACGAAGTAGGCGATGCCGTTGGCGCGCCCGAGGGGACTGGGATGCAGGCCTCGCGCGGACAGCAGCCGCGAATCGAGGGCGTACTGGAGGAAGGCGAGCGCGATCAGCGGCGGCAGCAGCCACGGCAGCATCCCGAGGGCGGCCAGCGCCGCGCAGCCGAAAGAGACGAAGCTGGCGTCCGCGGCGTGATCGAGGAGCCCGCCCAGGGGCGAGACCTGCCCGTAGCGCCGCGCGACCCGGCCGTCGGCGAGATCCGTGGCGACGGCGAGGGCGAACAGCGCGCCCGCCCAGCCCGCCTCTCCGGCGAGGACGCAGGCCGCGAGCCCGGGACCCAGCAGAAACCGCGTCGCAGTGAGTCCGTTCGCCGGCGTCCGCCAGACGCTCTCCGGGGCCACGAGCAGCACTCTACTGGGCGAGGCCGTCGGGCACACCGGCGCGGGCTGGCTACTGTCGCCGGGATGCGGGTCGGGTCGCGAGGGCTCTGCGGCAGCGCGCGGCTTGGCGCCGTGCTGGTTCTGCTCGCCGCGTGCTCGGGAGGGGGCGAGCCCGAGACGGCGATCGTGCGCGGCGAGCGCGTCTACCAGAACGTCTGCGCGGCCTGCCACAACGGCAACCCTGCACAGAAGGGGCTGGTCGGGCCTGCCATCGCCGGATCTTCGCGCGAGCTCCTGTACGCGAGAGTCATCGAGGGCCGCTATCCGGAGGGCTACGAGCCGAAGCAGGCCGGCGGGGCGATGCCGAAGTTCCCCTACCTCGAAGACCGCATCGACGACCTGGCGGCCTATCTGCAGAGCGTCGAGCCGGAGCGCTGAAGGCGCGAGCGCCGATCGCTCAGAAGACCAGCCACATCAAGACGATCAGCACGACGGAGAGCGCGAGGCCGGCGTGAATCGTCCCGGATACCGTGGCCAGCGGCTTCTGGGTGGGCAGGCCGGGGCCGAGCAGGGCGTTCGCCTCGACGGCACCGATCAGCGCCAGGGCCACGGGCCAGTACACGGTCAGACTGGCCGGCGAGACGCCCACGACCAGCGACTTGAAGTTCGCGGCCGCGACCATGAAGAGCAGCATCGGGATGGAGAAGAGCGTGTTCGTCCTGGACGCGAGACCGGCACGCGCGCCGCGGCCGGCAGCGCTCGGATCGGCCTGGCCGCCGGCGGCGACGTTCTCGGCGTTGGCGATCACCACCTTCTGAGCGGGCCAGATGACGAGCCAGACGTTCAGGAACATGAGTATGCCCATCAGCGCGCCGGTGAGGATGAGCGTCATGTAGCCGCTGCCCAGGCCCTGGTTCTGCCCGTGCCACATGTAGAGGACGAGGCTGAAGCCGCTCAGGAAGGTGAACATGGCGCCCCAGCGGAACCACCACAGGGCATTGGGCACGAGTCCCCGGGTCATGGCGCTCTTGGACTGACCACCGAGCTCGCTGCCGAAGAACGGCGTCTGGATGAAGTTGAAGTAGTAGAGGACCCCGATCCAGGTCACTCCCGCCAGCACGTGAAGCCAGCGGAGACCGACGTTGATGAGCTCGCCTCCGTCCAAGGATCCTCCCCCCTTTTCCAGGCCTTCGTTCCCGGCCAGCCGCTGAGCCGGCGTCGCCCGCTCGCTCGGCAATTCGCGCGGCCCTTCGGCCCGCGCCGCTGGATTCTACACGGGCCCTCGCTCGCCGCAGCCCCTCCGCGGCAGCCGGGCCTACGCGCCCCTCATTCGGCCCAGCGCGGGATGCGCTCCGCAATGCGGGACCAGCCGAGCCGGCCGAAGAGCGCGCTCACGCGCTCCCGGTCGGCGCCCCGCCAGACCAGCTCCTCCGGGGTCGTGGGCTGGTCCGGGACCTCGCGCACCAGCGTGGCCAGCTCGCGCGTGCGGATGGCCCGCGCCCGGTGGGCCGCGAGGGCCGCAGCCCGACGCTCCGCTCCCCGCACGCCGAGTTCGCCCCAGGCCGCCGGGTGGGCGGGAATCGCCTCGACCCGGCCGAAGGCGCCCAGCAGCGCGGCCGCCGTCTTGGGCCCGATCCCGGGCACCCCCGGCAGGTTGTCCACGGCGTCGCCGACCAGCCCCAGGTAGTCGGGAATCTGGCTCGGATTCACGCCGAACCTGGCGCGCACGCCGGCCGCATCCAGCAGCCGGGCCCGGGCCAGGTCGAAGAGCTGCACCAGACCGTCCTCGCGGACCAGCTGGGCGAGGTCCTTGTCGGTGCTCACGACCCGAACCGGGCGACCGCCCTCGGCCAGCCGGCTGGCCAGGGTGGCGATGCAGTCGTCGGCCTCGTAGCCGGGCGCCTCGGTCACCGTGAGACCCAGGGCCCGCGCCGCCTCGGCGCAGAGCGGCAGCTGCGGCTCGAGATCCGTCGGCGGCTCGCCCCGCTGGGCCTTGTAGTCGGGCTCCAGCTGGTTCCGGAAGCTCTCCCACGAGTGGTCGAAGGTCACCGCGACGTGGCTGGGCCGCTCCTCGTCCAGCCACTTGAGCAGGGTGTTCGTGAAGCCGTAGGCGGCGTTCGTGGGCGTGCCATCCGGCGCCTGCATGGGCGGCAGCGAGTGGTAGGCCCGGAACACGTAGACCGGCGCGTCGATCAGGAAGGCCGGCGAGGGCATCGCTTCAGGCGGTCGCGCTGCGGTCCTCGAGCACGAGCTCGGTGACGACGCCCGCGGCCTTGTGCAGGGAGAGCTCGCGGCCCTGCCGCGTCTTGCGGCGGTGCAGCTCCACCTTCCCCTCCTCCAGGCCCTTGGGCCCTACCGTGATCCGATAGGGGATGCCGACCAGCTCCGCGTCCTTGAACTTGACGCCCGGCCGCTCGTCGCGGTCGTCGAGGACGGCGTCGATGCCCGAGGCCAGCAGCGCCTCGTAGATCGAGCTGCCGGCCTCGCGGGTCGCCGGGTCCTCCGCCTTCAGCACGGTGACCACCACCTCGTAGGGCGCCACCGGGACCGGCCAGACGAGGCCGGCCTCGTCGTGGCAGACCTCTGCGATCGAGGCCATGGCGCGCTGGATGCCGATGCCGTAGGAGCCCATCAGGATGGGCCGCTTCTGCTGGTCCTCGTCCAGGAAGGTCGCGCCCAGTGCCTCGTAGCGGGTGCCGAGCTTGAAGATGTGCCCGACCTCGATCGTCTTCTGCACCGAGAGGGGCGAGTCGCAGGCCGGGCAGGGCTCCCCCGCCCGGACCTCCCGCAGGTCGATCCAGGCCTCCACGGGCAGGTCGCGGGCGACGTCCACGCCGCGGAGGTGGAAGCCGTCCTCGTTGGCCCCGGTGGTCATGCCGGCGGCTCCCTGGAGGTAGGGATCCGCCAGCACGCGCAGCCCGCGGACGCCCACCGCGCCCAGGCTGCCCGGCGCGGCCCCGAGGGCCTCGCGGATCTCCTGCTCCCGTGCCGGGCGCAGCTCCCGGGCCCCGGTGCCGTCCAGCAGCTTCTGCTCGACCAGATCGTGGTCGCCGCGCAGCAGCACCAGCGTGAGGGCGCCGTCGAGGAAGTAGACCAGGGTCTTGATCTGCTGCTCCGCCGGCGCTCCCCCTTCCATGGCCGCCAGGTCGGCGATGGTCCGAACGCCGGGCGTCGGAAACTTCTCGGGGCCGTCGGCGGCGGGCCCGCCGACGGTCGCGGGCAGGTTGGAGCCGGCCTTCTCGAGATTCGCCGCGTAGCCGCAGGCGGCGCAGGAGACCACCCAGTCTTCGCCGGCCTCGCTGGCCACCATGAACTCGATCGACTCGCTGCCACCCATGGTGCCCGAGGAGGCCTCGCCGGCGAGCGTCTCGAGGCCGCAGCGGGAGAAGATCCGGCGATACGCCTGGAAGTGTCGCTGGAAGGCGGCGTCGAGGCCGGCCTCGTCCACGTCGAGGCTGTAGGAGTCCTTCATGGTGAACTCGCGCACCCGCAGCAGGCCCGACTTGGGGCGCGGCTCGTCGCGGAACTTGGTGTGGATCTGGTACCAGATCTGGGGCAGCTGCCGGTAGCTGCGGATCTCGGCAGCGATCGACGCGAAGACCTCCTCCGCCGTCATCCCCAGGCCGAGGGCGCTGCCGCGGCGGTCCTCCAGTCGGAACATCTCTTCGCCCATCAGCTCCCAGCGTCCCGAGCGTCGCCACAGCTCGGCGGGATGCAGCGACGGCAGCTGGAACTCCTGCGCGCCGATGGCGTTCATCTCCTCGCGCACGATCGCCGTGATCTTGAGGCAGACGCGCTGGGCCAGGGGCAGCAGGCTGTAGGAGCCCGCCATCAGCTGGCGGATGAATCCGGCCCGGACCAGCAGCCGGTGGCTGACCGCCTCGGCATCCGCCGGATCGTCCCGCAGCGTGGGAATGAAAGCCTGAGACCAGCGCACGAGCCCCTCCTGGCCGGAAGCTAGCCCAGCGCCTAGAAGGGCACGCCGAGGCCGGGAGCGGCGTCGGCGAAGGCGGCCCGGACCTTGCTGTAGACGGGGCCCGGCGCGCCACTCCCGAGCGTCCGCCCGTCCAGCGAGCGCACGGGCACCAGGCCCGCGCCCGTGCCCGTGAGGAAGGCCTCGTCCGCCGCGAAGAGATCGAAGCGACCCAGGCTGCGCTCCCGCGCCGGGATGCCAAGGCCGCCGGCCAGCTCGAGGACCGTGGCGCGGTGGATGCCCTCGAGGGCACCGTCGGTCGCCGGAGGGGTCATCAGCTCGCCCGCGCGCACCGCGAAGAGATTCGCCACCGAGGCCTCGGCGATCATGCCCTGCTGGTTGAGCACCAGGGCCTCGTCGGCACCCCGCTGGCGCGCCTCCAGCTTGCAGAGGGCGTTGTTCAGGTAGTTGAGGCTCTTGACGCGCGGATCCAGCACGTCGGCCGGCGGCCGGCGCAGGCTCGCGGTGGCCAGGTCGATGCCCGTCGCCAGCTTCTCCGGGGGGTAGATGCGGATGCCGTCGGCGATGCAGAAGAGCCTCGGCGCGCTGCACAGCGTGGGATCCACGCCCAGGGATCCCTCGCCGCGGGTCGCCACCAGCCGCAGGTAGGCCTCGTCCCGGCCGAAGTGACGCGCGGTCTCCAGCACGATCTCGCGCACCGCCGGGAGACCTCCGGGCAGCTCCAGCGCGATGGCGCGGGCGGCGGCCCCGAAGCGGGCGAGGTGCGCATCGAGCCGGAAGACGCGACGGGCGATCACGCGCAGCCCCTCGAAGACCCCGTCGCCGTAGAGGACCCCGTGGTCGGTGACGGGAATGCGCGCCTCGGGGCCGTCGACGACTCGCCCGTCGATCCACACCTTCATGTCGAGCTCCCCTCCAGGCGGGCGGCCACGCGACGTCCCGCGGCGAGACAGCGCTGGCCGACGCTCTCGGCGCCCAGCTGCCGCATCCGGTGCAGTGGCGCCGCCACGGCCAACGCCGCCCGGATGCGGCCGCCGACCCGCACCGGCGCGGCCACCACGTGCAGCCCCGGAATCCACTCCTCGCAGCTCTCCGCGAAGCCCCGCTCGCGGGCGCGCCGGGCCTCGCGAGCCAGGCTGCGCGCGTCGGTGTGAGTCTGCGGCGTGTAGCGCTCGCGCCGGCCCGGCACGGCGGAGAGCAGCTCCTCGCCGAAGGCCAGGAAGAGCTTGCCGACCGCCGTGGCGTGCACGGGCACCGTCTCGCCGATCCGGGGGGCGGCGCGCAGGAAGCCGGTGCCCTCGGCCTGGTCCAGCACGACCAGGCGCCCGGCGCGCAGCGCCACCAGGAAGACCGTCTCGCCCAGCGCCTCCGCCTCGGCCTCCAGCACCGGCCGCGCCGCGGCGACGACCGGCTCGCGCTCCAGAGCCCCCAGGCCCAGCGCCACCAGTCCGATGCCCGGTCGGTAGCGGCCCGCCTCGTCCCGCTCGACGAGCCCGCGCCGACCGAGGCTGGCCAGCAGCCGGTGCGCGCTCGACTTGGGCAGACCCAGCGCGCGCCCCACGGCGGTCACGCCCTGGGGCGAGGCCGCGGCGTGCAGGTGGAAGAGCACGTCCAGGGCCTTCTCGATCGCGCTCGCGGTCTCGACCGGCATGTCTCCCGCGCCCTCGGCCCCTGTGCGGCCCGCGAGCCCGGGGGCCGGCAGACCTGGGCTTCCCGGGTTCCACATGGCGGAACGCAATCTCTAGTGGCGGAACGACGCTAGCGCGGCTCGTCGATTCGCGCGAGCACCCCGGTGTAGGTCAGCAGCTCGAGGCGCCCGGCGATCGGTCCGATCTCGCAGGAGCCGAACATCCCCGCCACCGGAGCCTCGCCGAGATGACTCTCGAGGTAGGCCGCCTCGAGGCCGGGGACACCGAAGAAGGAAGCTCCGCGGGCGCAGCAGTCGAGGTAGAGGGCCAGCGCCGGCTCCGGGGCGCCCGCCGGCGCGATCTCCGCCAGCATGGCCTTGAGGTCGTCCCGGGCCGTCTCGGGCTCGCGCACGGCGAAGCCCAGGGACTGGCCGGTCTCCAGGATCTCGGGGAGTGCGAAGGCCCCCTCCTCGGGCGCGAAGCCGATCACGTGACGGGCCAGGTAGCTGCCGGGTCGCAGGCTCGCCTCGCGGTCGCAGGGCAGGGCCACCAGCACGAAGGCCGCGGCGCGCTCCAGCTCGTCCGCGAGGCGGCCGCGAGCGGCCTCCCGGAAGGCCTCCAGCGCCGGTCGGCCGTCGATCTCGAGCAGCCAGTTGCCCCGCGTCCGCGTCGCCGTGAGGAGCTTGGTGACGGGGCGACAGGCCTGGGTGACCCCGATCCGCGGTCGGCTCGGCGCTCGCAGCACGCAGCCGCTCAGGGCCCCGCTCGCGACCCGGGCGCCCAGCCACTGCAGGGGCCTGGCGGCCAGGGCATCGACCGCCCCCGCACCGATGATCTGGGCCGGCGCCAGGGCGGAGCGGACTCCCGAGAGCAGCGGCTCGGGGCGCAGGGCGGTGGGATCCGGAAACAGCACGACCAGGTCTTCGGGCCTCGGCTCCCCGAGCCGCGCCGAGATCTCCTCGCCGGCACGCGCCTCGTCACCGGCCAGGTCTTCCAGCAGAAAGGGCTCGATCTCGACTCCGGCGACGGCCAGCAGCGACACGGCCGGGGCTCCCTCGCACTCGCGTCCGGCGGCCAGCACGCCCTGCGCCGAGGCGCCGACGACCGCTGTGGTGCCGAGGCAGTCGCAGGCCTCCCGGAGCTGGGCTTCCAGGTCGCCCGACCCCGGGCCCGCGAAGAGCAGGGCCGCCTCGGGCGGCCCGGATCGGGCCAGCGCCTGCTCTGCCGCCTCGCGAACGGCTCGAATCGGGTCGGAAGCGGTGGAGAGGCCGGCGCCGGCGCGGATCACGGCGAGGGAGTATACGGCCGCGGGCCGCCTTTCCGGACTTCGGGCCCTCGGCTAGGCTGCGGACGCAGCGCCGTCTCGACCCTCCTCGGCGTCGGCTCGGGTTTTTCCCGACCCCCCTCGGGCTTGAATCCCCCCTTGGGCATGGATCGCAGTCGCGAAAAGGACGGGACCCCTCTGGGTACCGCGAATCCGGAGAGCAAGAGGCCGCAAGGGGTGGCTGACTTCGAAATCATCGAGAGCCGACAGGATCTCGATGCACTCGCGCAGGAGCTGCTCGGAGAGAAGGTCCTGGCCTTCGACACCGAGGCGGACAGCTTCTACCACTACTTCGACAAGACCTGTCTCGTGCAGGTCGCCACCCGGCGCCAGATCTACCTGATCGATCCGCTGGCCTTCGGCGGCCCGGCCGAGCTGGCTCCGCTCGGGCCGGTCTTCGCCTCGCCCGAGATCCGCAAGATCTTCCACGCCGCGGAGTACGACCTCTTCGTCCTCAAGCGCGACTGCTCCTTCCAGTTCGCCAATCTCTTCGACACGATGATCAGCGCCCAGCTGCTGGGCTACCCCTCCGTCGGCCTCTCGAGCATCGCCGAGCGACACTTCGAAGTGAAGCTCCCCAAGGACGAGCAGCGCTCCGATTGGTCGGCGAGGCCGCTCAGCCAGCGCCAGCTCAGCTACGCCGCTGCCGACGTGCTCTACCTGATCCCCTTGACGGAGCGACTGGAGAAGGAGCTGCGCCGCTCCAAGCGTCTCAAGTGGGCCGAGGAGGAGTTCGAGGCCCTCAGCCGGCGGAAGTGGCCGGACCGCGAGTTCGACGAGCTCGGCTACCTGCGCATCAAGGGCGCCCGGCGGCTGGATCCCACGGGCCTGTCGGTGCTGCGCGAGCTCTACCTGATGCGCGACGCCCGCGCGCGGGAGATGGACCGGCCGCCCTTCAAGGTGCTCGGCAACCGCACCCTCCTGGAGATCGCCGAGCGGCAGCCGCGCAAGCTCGCGGAGCTCTCCGAGATCAAGGGCATCACCGAGCTGCTGATGCGACGCCTGGGCCGGGAGATCATGGCAGCGGTGCGCAGCGGACGGCGCTCGGAGCACGGCCCCATCCCCAGGCTGGGGGCGCCGCGGCGCCGCATGGATCGCCACGCGGAGGCGCGGCTGGCGGCGCTCAAGCGTTGGCGCTCGACGCGAGCCGACGAGCTGGGCATCGACCCCGGCGTGCTCTGTCCGAACTCCACCCTCGAGGCGATCGCCTGGCACGCGCCCTCGAGCCGCGCAGAGCTGGAGGGGCTGAGCGAGCTGAAGGGCTGGTTCCTGAGGGAGTTCGGGGACGAGGTCGTGAAGGCCCAGGCCCGAGAGCGCTAGCCGGCCTCGGCCAAAAAAGAACCCCCCGGCAGGATGCGGACCGGCCGGGGGGTAGCTTTGGTCCAACTCGGCGCGAGGCCGGGAAGGCGGGGTGCCGTTCTGGGGGAAAGCGCCTTGGTGCCCCGTCCTCTCGCAGAGTCTGGTCCCGCCGGATGTGCGCGCCCGCTTTAACCATCCGGCGGGACCGTCAGACCTGTTGTGAGCAAAGAGAGAAGCAGGATGCGTGCCAATTCGAGCGGCCCCATTGCGGCACCGCAAGTCCGCGAGAATCCGAGACCCCGGCCCTCCCGCCACCTCGCCAGCCGCAGCCTCGGGCTGCGGGGCGGGGCTCGCCGCGAGCCCCCGAGACCGGCATCCCGATCCTCGAAAGCTGATTCCGGGCGGGACCTTGAACGAAGTGCAGCCTTCGGATGCAGGGCACCTCGGAGCTGCACGACGCAGCGCGTCTCTAGGCTGCTCCCGCTGCTGATGGCGGCGCTGCTGGCCTGTGCCGGGCCGGGCCGCGATCCGCGCGGGGCACGGATCCACTCGCTCGGGGCCCTCAGCCCCAGCGAGCAGTACTGCGCCTGGTTCGGAGACGCCCGCGACGGCGTGCTCTACTTCGGGCTGTCGGCCTTCTGGTCGGCGCTGCGCGAGCTGGGCGGACCGATGGGCGACCTGCGTCACGAGGGCCCACAGCTGGTGGGGCGCTTCGACCTGGCGGACGAGCGGCTGCTGGACTCCCTCGATGTGGGGCGCCCGGGCTCGCGCGCGGGGAGCTGGGACGTCCTCGCCCACCCGAATGGCAGGGTCTACTTCACCAGCTATTTCGAGCCGGCGGGGTGGGTCGAGCCCGCCAGCGGGGCGGTCGTGCGGCTCCCCGGGCTGGGTCTCGGGCTCAACGAGCTGGCCCTCGCACGCGAGGGTCAGCTCGCCATCTCCCGCTACCCGATCCCGGAGGGCCCACCCGGCTCGGTGCTGCTGGTCGACGAGCAGGGCCGGCTCCGAGCCGAGCACGTGCTGCCGGCCCCGCGGGGCTACGCGGCCGGCCCGAAGACGGTCGCGGTGGACCCGGTGTCGGGCGAGATCTGGACCGCCGTCGACCTGCTCCCGACCGAGGAGGCCGGCCTGCCGATTCGTCGAGAGGGCTACGTGCTCGACGCGGCCGGCCAGCTGCTCCGGCGCTTCGAGGTGCCGGAGCTGCAGTTCCCGGCCTTTGGCCCGGACGGCACCGGCTATCACGCGGAGGCCCGCGACGGGGTGCTGGCGCTGCGCATCGCCCCGCCCGGCAGCGGCGCCTCGCTCTCGGCGGGACGCCACGTGGTGCTCGACCCGGCCTTTCCCCAGGCGCTGGACTTCGCCCAGGAGGTGCGGCCGCTGCCCCGGGGCGGTGTGCTGGTGACGCGCTGGAGCGGGCTCGTGCACTGGGTCCGTCCCGACGGCACGTTGCGCACGCTCAGCCTGCCCCGCGCGCCGGGCTCGAGCCTCTACTACACGGCGGTGCTGCACGGGGATCGCATCTGTGCGACGCGCTGCGCGGATGCCTCCGTGGTTTGCCGCGACGCTCCGCGATAGGATCGCTGGACCTTGTTCGGCACACGACGGGAACGGGTCCGGCAGGCGATGGGAGAGGACGCCGTCGCCATCTTCCTCGGAGCCCGACCCCAGACGCGCTCCCGAGACACCGACTTTCCCTTCCGCCAGGACAGCGACTTCTGGTACGTGACGGGCTTCGACCATCCGAATGCGGCAGCCGTGCTGAGGACCGACGGCGGGCCGCCCTACACGCTCTACGTGGAGCCGCGGGACCGCGACGCCGAGACCTGGACGGGCTATCGGCCGGGCGTCGAGGGAGCCGTCCGCGACCACGGGGCCGACGAGGCCTTCCCCTGCGGCGAGCTCCTGGACGCCCTCCCGCCGTTGCTGCAGAAGGCCCGCCGCCTCTACCACGTGCTGGGACGGAATGCCGAGCTCGATCGCAGGCTGATCGAGTGCCTGGATGCGATGCGCCTGCGCTCCCGGCTGGGCACCGAGCCCGCCGATGCGATTCGAGACCCGCGCTCCATCCTGCACCCGATGCGCCTCTTCAAGCAGCCGGCGGAGCAGGAGCTGCTGCGCCGCGCGGCCGAGGTGACTCGCGAGGCCCACGAGAGCGGGGCCCGGCTGGCCTGCGCACCCCACTGGGAGTACGAGGTGCAGGCCGCCATCGAGTACGTCTTCCGCAGGCGCGGTGCGCGCGGCCCCGCCTACTCCTCCATCGTCGGAGGCGGCCGCAACGCCACCATCCTCCACTACGTGAGCAACGACCAGCAGCTCCGAGACGGCGAGCTGCTGCTCGTCGACGCCGGATGCGAGCTTCAGTACTACGCCTCGGACGTGACGCGCACCTACCCGATCGGCGGGCGCTTCAGCGCTCCCGGGCGCGACGTCTACCAGGTCGTGCTGGCGGCCCAGGAGGCCGCCCTCGGCTGCTGCCGGCCGGGCCAGACTCTGGTGGAGATCCACCAGGCGGCCGTCCGCAGCCTGGTCGAGGGCCTGGTCGAGCTCGGCCTGCTCTCCGGAGAGGTCGACCGGATCATCGCCGAAGAGAGCTACCGGAAGTACTACATGCACATGACCAGTCACTGGATCGGGCTCGACGTTCACGACGTGGGCGCCTACCGGCTGGAGGGCGAGCCCCGCAAGCTCGAGCCCGGCATGGTCTTCTCGGTCGAGCCGGGGCTCTACATCTCCGCGGACGACGAGAGCGCCGATCCCAGCCTGCGCGGTCTGGGCGTGCGCATCGAGGACGACGTGCTCATCACGCCGGAAGGGCACGAGAATCTGAGCGCTTCGATTCCCAAGCACCCCGACGAGCTGGAAGCCCTGGTCGGCGGCGCCTGAACCCAGCCAAGCCGGAGAGTCCTGCCATGCCCGACATCGAGTCGCTCCTCGAGGAGAAGCGCAGCTTCAAGCCCAGCCCCGACTTCGCCAAGCGGGCCCACTGGAACCGGCGCACCGTCGCGGAGCTGCGCAAGCTGGGCGAGCGCAGCCCCGAGCGCTTCTGGGCGAAGATGGCCCGCGAGCACGTCTCCTGGTTCACGCCCTGGAAGAAGACGTTGCAGTGGAAGCCTCCCTTCGCCAAGTGGTTCGTCGGGGGCAAGACGAACGTCTCCTACAACTGCCTCGACCGTCACCTGGAAGGCGAGAATGCCTGGCGCCGCAACAAGGCCGCCATCATCTGGGAGGGCGAGCCCGGCGACCAGCGCGTCCTCACCTACGCGCAGCTGCACCGGGAGGTCTGCCGCTTCGCCAACGTGCTGAAGGGCCTGGGCGTGAAGCGGGGGGACCGCGTCGCCCTCTACATGCCGATGATCCCGGAGCTGCCGATCGCCATGCTGGCCTGCGCGCGCATCGGGGCGCCTCACAGCATCGTCTTCGGCGGCTTCAGCGCCGAGGCCCTGCGCGACCGCATCAACGACGCCGGGGCGGTGCTGGTGGTCACGGCCGACGGCGGCTACCGGCGCGGCAAGCCGCTCCCGGGCTGGATCCAGGACCTCGACGGCAAGCGGATCCGTCTGTGGGGCTACATGGCGATCGGTACGCTCGAAGGCCTCGAGGAGTTCGAGCTCGTCCCCGAGT
>CAZYOL010000044.1:0-24172 GCA_964649065.1 uncultured Spirochaetales bacterium | reverse complement strand
GCGCTTCGTTCGGGACGAAGAGGTCGCTGGTTCGAATCCAGTCGCCCCGACCACCGGCTACCCACCGACCGGGAAGCTCCTCATGCCGCCGCGAGGGCAAGCCTCGCTCCGCCCGCTCGTGCTGGCCCTGCTCGCCGCTGTCGCCTGCGGCCCCTCCGATCCCGCTCACGACGCCGACGTCCCGGTCCAGGTGGCCCGGGTCGCCGTCGACTCGGGCAACATCCCCGTCGTGATCCTGGAGGAGGAGGGGGGCGAGCGCTGGCTGCCGATCTGGATCGGCCCCTTCGAGGCCCACTCCATCCAGAGCATGATGGACGGCGGCTACGCCCCGCCGCGACCGAACACCCACGACCTCGCGAAGGCCCTGATCGCGAACCTGCGGGGCGAGGTCGTCCGCGTGGTGGTGACCGAGCTCCGCGACAGCACCTACTACGCAGTGCTCTCCCTGGTCCGCGAGGGCGAGCTGCTGCAGCTGGACTCGCGGCCGAGCGACGCCATCGCCATCGCACTGCGCACGGATGCTCCCATCTTCGTGCGCACCGAGGTCTTCGAGGCCTCGAGTGCCGTCGAGGGCCGGGAAGCCGAGGGCCGACCCATTCTCTTCGAGCCCGGCTCCGTTCCGCGGCGCGACGGCATCCCGACGGCAACTCCCGTCACGAGCCACTGATTCGCGTCGGGAAACGCCAGACGGCGCCGTGCGCAGAAGCGGCCCGGCTTCGCACGAGAGCTGCACGAGCTCGCCCCGAGCTGCGCAAGAGACTGCGTGCTTCGCATTGACAAGGCCACGCAGGGCTGCGAGGATCGCGCGAGTCGGTGCCCCGGCCACTCTCCGTCGGAAGCGAAGCGGAGCATCGATCCCTCGGCAGCTCGTGTGTCGAGCCACACCATCACGAAGGCAGCCCCTCATGAGCGATGGAAGCGACCCTCTCACCAACAAGGAGCTCGCCTGGGAGTTCGCCGAGGTCTTCGAGATGCTGAAGACCGAGCAGATCAACGAGGTCCTCGCCAAGAACGTCCCGATCGAGACGCTGCGCTTCTTCGCCTCCTACGCCAACGACGTGGCCGACGCCGAGTCGATCGAGGGAGCGGCGCGACGACGGCTGCCGAACCTGATGCTGCTCGGCTACCTGCTGCGGGTCCTGGAGGACCGGCTGCTTCCCGACCCCGACCTCGCCGACGCGTGAAGGAGGTCCGCAGCGACGGGGCGCCGGCCCCGGTGGGCCCCTACTCCCAGGCGATCTCTCACGGTGACCTGCTCTTCGTCTCCGGGCAGATCCCCCTCGATGCGGGCAGCGGCCAGCTGGTCGCGGGCGAAATCGAGGCCCAGGCGCGTCGCGCCATCGAGAACCTCGCCGCCGTGCTGGAGGCCGGCGGCTCCTCGCTCGAGCAGGTCCTGCGCACGACGGTGTACCTGGTCGACCTCTCCCTCTTTCCCCGCTTCAACGAGATCTACGCGAGCTACTTCCGCGGCGATCCGCAGCCCGCCCGCGTGACGATCCAGGCGGCCGCCCTGCCGCTGGGCGCGCAGGTGGAGATCGATGCGATCGCCGCCCTCGGGACGGCCTGAGCCGGCCCCGGCGAGCTAGGCCGGAGCTCCGAAGCGCCGCGAGAGCAGGCGCAGATTGACGCCGTTCACCAGCGTGTGCGCCACGCAGGGCGCGACCAGATTGCCCGTGAATTCGAAGAGCAGGCCGAAGAGCAGCCCGACCCCCACGGCGAAGACGGTCCAGATCCGCAGCTCGGGCCGCACCGGGTAGTGGGCCAGGCCGAAGATCAAGCTGGCGGCGACCAGGCCGACCCGCGGCTGGAGAACCCCCCGGAAGGCCAGCTCCTCGGCGAACCCCGAGACCAGGGCGAGGATCCAGCACTCTGGGAGGCTGAGACGCCCGAGCGCAGCCCCGAGGGTGCGCGCCGCCGCCTCGCCCCGACCGCTGCGCGACAGCTCCGAGGAGACGCCGATCACGACCCCGGCCGCGAGGGCCCCCACCGCGAGGTCGCGGCCCCAGCTCACCCCTCGGGCCACATCGGCCGCGGAGGCGAACCAGGGGCTGCGGCCGGAGAGGGCGGCGAAGAGCAGGGCCAGGGCGAGCAGGGCTCCGTAGAAGAGCAGGGCCGCCGGGACCAGCGGGCTGCGAGGAGGCAGTGGAGCCGGCCCTCGCCCCCCAGGGGAATGAGCGCCGGGAGTCACCCCAGGGGCTCGGCGCGCTGGGCGGTGGTGTCGATCGGCGTGACTCCTGCGTTGACAGGGCTTCCAGGGCCTGGGTACGCTCTGCCCAAGGCCGGCGCACTCCGCGGGGTGCGTCGGATTTTTCGTTTGCGGTGGCTGCCCCATCCGCGCCCCGCAGTGTAACGCGACCACTCCTCCGCCCTGCATCCGGGCGCCCTAGAAGAGCGGGAGCCAGCATGTCCATGTCCGATCGCACTCCGATGACCCGGTCCGGCTACCAGAAGCTCGAAGACGAGCTGAAGCACCTGAAGAGCGTGGAGCGACCCGCCATCGTGCGCGAGATCGAGGTCGCCCGAGCCCACGGGGACCTGTCGGAGAACGCGGAGTACCAGTACGCCAAGGAGAAGCAGGGCCACATCGAGGGTCGCATCCGGGTGGTCGAGGACAAGCTCGCGCGCGCCCAGGTCATCGACCCCTCGGGGCAGGACGGAGACCGGGTGCTCTTCGGGGCCACGGTCGTCCTGGAGGATGCGGAGAACGGCGGAGAGGTCACCTACACGATCCTCGGCGAGGAAGAGGCCGACGTGGCGAAGGGCTGCATCTCGGTCACCTCGCCGGTGGCCCGGGCCCTGCTCGGCAAGGAGGTCGGGGACATGGTGACCGTCCGGGTGCCCAAAGGAACCCGGGAGCTGGAGGTCCTGGAGATCCGCTTCGAATAGGGAAGTGCCCGCCAGAGCGCGCTTGCGACGCCTTCCGACGGTTCAGTAGCTTCGCTGTGCTGCCTCTTGCGGCGGCAGCCGAAGCGCTGGCAGGGCCCCTTCCCGGCGACGCCGAAACACGGGTGCCATGTGCGATCCCTCCGAGTCAAGTTCAGTGCGCTCGTCGTAGGGCTGCTGCTCGTCGCCTCGATCACCCTCACGGCGATCGCGACCCAGCACGAGCGGGCCGCCCTGGAGGCGGAGGTCGAGCAGCGGGCCCGGGCCCTGGCCTCGAGCCTGGCGGGCATGGCCGCCGAGTCCCTGCTGGCCGTGGAGCAGGGCGACTTCGCGGGCGAGCTGACCCTCGAGCGGCTGGTGCGCGAGGTCGGACGCGAGGAGGGCATCGTGTCGGCCCGCCTGCTCGGGCGCGAGGGCGTGGTGGAGGCCTCGCTGGAGGCCCAGGAGCGCGAGTCGGACGGCACGCGGCTGATTCCGGCGGGCAGCCGCGCGGGGCAGATTCGCAGCGTGCGCCGCGAGTCGCTGCTGATGGTGGCCGCGCCCGTCGTCTTCAGCGACCTCCTGATCGGGGAGGCCCAGGTGGTGCTCGACCTCCACGTGCTGGTCGAGCCCCTGGTGCGCAGCAACGCCAGGCAGCTGACGGCGGCGGCCGTGGTCGTCTCGCTGATCGGAGTCGGAGCGGGGCTCGGCTTCGTGGCGCTGCTCGTGGGGCCCCTCCAGCGCCTGCGACGGGGAGTCGAGCGCATGACCCAGGGAGACGTCAGCGTGCGCGTGGCGCCCAGCTCCCGCGACGAGGTCGGAGAGCTGACCCGCGCCTTCAACGAGATGGGAGACTCCCTCGAGCAGAAGGCGCGCATCCAGTCCGCCTTCGGCCGCTACGTGAACGGCTACGTCCTCACGCAGCTCCTGGAAGGCCCCGAGGAGGAGCAGCTGGCCGGATCGGAGCGCGAGGTCACCATCCTCTTTGCGGACATCCGGCGCTTCACGCGCCTCTCCGAAGGCATGAAGGCGCCGGATGTCGTGGCCCTGCTGAACGAGGTCTTCCAGCTCGTCTCGGACTGCATCCTGGAGCGCGGCGGGACCATCGACAAGTTCATCGGAGACTCGGTGATGGCCTACTTCGGAGCGCCGGTCCCGCACCTCGACCACGCCCAACGCGCCCTGGCGGCCGCCATCGACATCGAGTGTCGCATCGCCGAGCGGAATCTACGGGTGGGAGACGGCGAGGCCGGCCCCGGGGTGGACATCGGCATCGGCATCCACACCGGTACGGTCGTCGTCGGCAACATCGGCTCCGATCGGCGCACGGACTTCACCGCCATCGGAGATGCGGTGAACGTGGCGCACCGCCTCGAGAAGCTGGCCCGGCCGGGGGAGATCCTGGTCTCCGAGGCGGTGCAGCGGCGCGTGCGCACCGTGGCCCATCTCCGCTTCGAGGGCGAGCGCCAGCTCTCGGGTCGCGAGGAGCCCGTGCACGTCTACTCGGTCGAGATCGACCCGGAGTCCGAGCGCGCGATCCACACCGCGAGCGCATGAGCCGGCCCCTCCGCCTCGTCGCGCTGGCCGCCCTGGTCTGCGCGTGCCACACGCCCCTGGAGCGAGGCGAGCGCCTGTATCGCGAGGGAGACCGGCTCGGGGCCCTGGAGACCTGGCGCGCGGTCTCGGAGGACCACCGCCAGCACGAGGCGCTGAGCGAGCGCATCGCCACCGTGGAGGCCGAGTTCGACCAGCTGGTCGCGCGCTACAAGCAGCGCGGCCGCTATTTCGAGGAGCGCGGACGGCTCGCGGAGTCGATCCTCAACTACCGGCTGGCCCTGAAGCTCCAGCCGGAGGACGACGAGACCCTCCGGGACATTCAGGAGCTGGCGCGCCGGCTCGTCCGGCTCAAGGAGGAGATCGGCCTGGCCTACCGGGAGGCCTTCGACACCGGGGATCTGCTGGCGGCTCGCGTCGAGTTCGAGCGGCTGCGCAAGCTCGACGCCTTCGACCCGGAGATCGAGAACGAAGAGCGTCGCCTGGCCGCGGCCGTGGAGGCGGAGGTCGCGGAGCTGATCGACGCGGGCCGACGCGCCTTCACCGAGGGACGGCTCGCCGAGGCGCGCGAGGAGCTGCGCACCGTGGCCGAGCTCGACCCGGGGAACGAGGTGGCACGGGGCTACCTGGCCTACCTGGCCGCCACCGCGAACGGGACCGACGCGGCGGGCCAGGAGCCCTTCGCCTCGCGGGGCCGGCTGCGGGCCGACACCTTCTACCGCGCCGCGCTGGAGGCCGAGCGCGCGGGCGACCTCTTCACCGCCATCCGCAACGACGAGCGCGCCCTGCGCGCCGACCCGGGGCACGAGCGGGCCGGGCGGCACCTGGCGCAGCTGCGCGAGCAGCTGGGAGACGACGTCGAGCCGCTGATCGAGAAGGGCCGCGAGGCCTTCCGGAACGAGGACCTGCAGTCGGCCCTCGACTACTGGCGCCTGGCGCTGCTGATCGAGCCCGAGAACGAGCGCACCCGAGCCTACGTGGCCCGGGCCGAGCGCCAGCTCTCGGACCTGGAGAGGCTCCGCTCCGAGCCCGGCGCGAGCGCCGCGCCGTGAGGGTGCCCGCCCTGCTGCTGCTGGCCGGCGCGTGGCTCGGCTGTGCCAGCCTGGACCCGTCCCCGCCCGCCTGGCTGGGCGCCTGGGTCCCGGGCTCCGAGAGCCCGGAGCTCAAGCAGAGCCCGGCCTCGAACCTGCCCGCCCCCAAGGGCCTGCGGGCGGAGGGCGGGGGCCTTCGCAGCATCCGCCTGGAGTGGGATCCGGTGCTGACCGGCCAGGTCGGAGGCTACGCCGTCGAGCGTTCCCTCGACGCGGGCGAGTCCTTCGAGCAGGTCGCCGTCTCACGGGGCCGCTTCGCCACCGTCTTCGTGGACGCCGGGGGAGAGCTCGGAGACGGCGTGGCAGCCGACTATCGGGTGCGCGCCTTCACGCCCTCCGGGCACCTCTCCGCCACCGGCAGCGAGCCCGTACGCGCCTCGACGGCCCCCGCTCCGCGTCCCCCCGACGATCTCCACGCCTACAGCCTGCAGCCGCGCTCGGTCCCCCTGACCTGGCGCGCCGCCGCCGACCGGGGCGTGGTGGGCTACTCGGTGGACCGGAGCCCGAGCTCCCGAGGGCCCTTCGAGGAGATCGCGCGGCTGGAGGGTCGTCACTCCACAGTGTATGTCGACGAAGACCTGGGGCCGCTGCGGGTCTTCTACTACCGCGTGGCGGCCACCAACGCGGCCGGCGCCTCGGGGCCGGCCTCCGAGCCGGTGCGAGCCGTCACCAAGCCGGAGCCGCTCCCGCCCTACCAGCTGACCGTCGCGTCGCCGGGGCTGGGCGAGAATCGCCTGCGCTGGCAGCCGAACGTCGAGACGGATCTGGCCGGCTACCGCCTGCTGCGTCGACGCCAGGAGGGGGACGCGCCGGAAGTCGTGCTCTCGCTGGCCCCGGACCGGACCGGCGCCACGGATCGCGCCGTCGGAGCCGACGAGACGGTGTCCTACACCGTCATCGCGCTGGACGCGGACGGCCTGGAGAGCGTTCCGGCCGATTGGGTGACGACCCGGAGCCAGGGCTACGACCTGGTGGCGAGGGTCCGCCCCGGGTCCGTCGAGCTGCGCTGGCGGGCTCGCCCGGAAGAGGGCTTCGTGCGCGCCCGGGTGCGCCGGTCCGGCCGCTTCGCCACCCGCGACTTCGCTCCGGTCGAGGGCGACCTCTTCGTCGACTCCGGGGTGAGTCCCGGGGCCCGCTACGACTACGCGGTGACGCTGGAGCGCAGCGACGGCAGCAGCGCGCCCCCCTCGCGGCCCGTCGAAGTGGTGATTCCGGGACCCGAAGAGCAGGATTGAAAGTCCGCCGACAGCCCCTAGACTCGTCGGCTCCGCGGCTCCGGTCCCCGGTAGCTCAGTTGGCAGAGCAAGCGGCTGTTAACCGCTGGGTCGTAGGTTCGAGTCCTACCCGGGGAGCCAGGGCCCGCGCGGCCGCGCCTTCGAGCTGGGCCCCCGACGTCCACGCGGCAGGCGCCGGGCGGCTCGCCCGCTCAGGGCTGGGGCCTTCGCCGACGGGGGTCGAGTGCGTCGCTCGGCGGAATCGGAGAGCCGCGGACCGGGTCGAAGAGCCTAAGCTCCGGGTCGGTCAGCGCCCCCAGCGAGTCGCGCCGCACGTAGAAGCGCAGGTCCGCCCGCCTCGCCACGGCCAGGCGATACTCGCGCCGGAAGCCGGGCTGCAGGCCCAGGCCCCGGCTGGTGGCCAGGATCAGGTCGGGCTCCTGGGACAGGACGTAGCCCCAGTCCCACTTCGAGTGCCCCGGAACGAAGCGGTCCACCCGGAGCTTCGCGATGTGACGGTCCGACTTGCCGAGCACGTCGATGGCGTGCCGCTCGCTGAAGTACGGCGGCACGCCGCCGTAGTGCACGGCGATGCTCGCGGTGGGCCGGGTGTGCTCGCGCAGGTAGATCGCGGCCCGGTAGTTCGAGACGTTGGCCGCGCGCAGCATCGGCTCCCGACCGGGATCGAGCCAGTCGAGCAGGGCCAGCTGCGGCGACAGGGTCAGCGCGGCGCCGGCGGCGGCAGCGACGACGGCGGCGGAGCGCAGCCACGTCCAGCCGCGCAGGCCGGCGTCGAGCAGGGCGGCGCTGCCCAGGGCCGCCAGCAGGGCGAGCAGGGGCAGCACCGGCGCCACGAAGCGGCTGCCGTACTCGCCCTTCCAGTCTCCCCCGACCCCCAGGTTGTAGGCCAGGGCGGCGCCGGCCAGCGCGGCGGCGAGCCAGACGCTGCGATCGCGCCGGTGGCGGAGCAGGGCCGCCGCCACGAGGGGAAGGCTGGTCGGCAGCCCGAGGGGCCAGAAGCCGAGCTCGAGCAGCCCGCTGCGCAGCACCAGCCCGAGCGGCGAGCCGGTGGCCTTCAGGTAGTAGGTGTTGGGCAGGGGATCTCCGTAGTAGAGCCAGCCGAAGAGGGCCAGCCCTGCGACCACCGCCGCCAGGGCGCTGCCGCCGAGGACGAGCCGGCGCCAGCGGTCCCCGGGAAAGCTCGGAGAAGCCGCCAGGAAGACCGCGGCGAAGAGGCCGACGTCCGGCCGGATCAACACGCCCGCCGCCAGGTAGAGCGCGAGGCCGCGCGGCCAGCGGGGCTGGGCCCGAGCCAGCCAGGCCAGCGCCCCCAGCAGCCAGACCGCGACGGCACCGGTGTCGGAGCCCTGGAGGCTCCAGAGCTGCAGGGGCGCGCAGAGCGCCGTCGCCACCAGGGCTGCGGCGGCGACGTCCTGGCGCCGACCGCTGGCGCGCAGGGCGATCTCCCGCACGCAGAGCAGCACGGCGCTGAGGGCCGCGAGATTCAGCAGCTGGAAGGCCAGCGAGAGCTGGGTCGCCGGAAGCGGCAGGAGGTGCAGCCCGGCCATCAGCAGGGTCACGCCGAGATTGCTGAAGCCCTGCACCGGCTCGCCGCCCGGATTCCAGACCAGACCGAAGCCCCGCGCCAGGTTGCGGGCGTACTGCATCGAGATCATCCCGTCGTCCCAGAGGCAGAAGACCCGCTCGCCTGCGTGGACGAAGCTCGTGCGCTCGATGTAGAGGAGCCCCCAGGCCCACTCGGCGAGCAGCACCACCGCGAGCACGAGCCCGCCGACGCGCTGCGGGGTCGCCCGGGGCCACGGCCTCACGCCGAGGCGGAGGCCGTGGCCATGACCGTCCGGTAGTTCCGGTCCCTGCGCAGGCGCCAGATGAAGGCATCCACCACGAAGTGATGGATATTGATCACCCCGATCACCATCAGCATGCTGTCGGCCACGCCGGCCCCGGCGAGCTGGAAGGCGTAGGGCCAGCACTGGAAGAGGCCGTAGCCCAGCAAGACGCAGATCGCGTAGAAGCTCGCCATGTGGAAGGCGGGGCCGTGCCGGTTGCCCGGCTGGCGCAGGCGATCCTGGGAGTGGAAGATCGCGACGATCGCGAGGTACTGCAGCCCGTGCAGCACGGTGGCCCACACGAAGGCGCTGAGGGCATCGAAGAGCACGAACCAGGTGCCGTTGGCGAGGATCACGACCAGGCTGAGCAGGGGCATGGCGGCCGTTCCGGAGCGCCGCGCGCGGAACAGCAGCCAGCCGAAGAGCGCCAGGGGCGCCAGGAAGATGCCGAAGTCGAGCAGGCGCACGAGGCCCTGGAAGAGCGCCGCCAGCGCCGGATCCCCGGCGATGGCGGAGGCCGCCGACGGCAGTAGCCAGCCCAGCCCGTAGCCGGCCCCGGTGCCGCCCAGGAAGGCCTTCGCGAAGGGCAGCAGGCAGGCCCCGCGCAGGGCCCGCCGCTCGCCCGGGGAGAGCGAGCAGCCGGAGCGGTAGCAGTACATCGAGGCCAGGCCGAAGGTCTGTGCCGCGTAGTGGAAGGGCGACCAGCTGACCGACAGCGCCCAGAGGTGACGGCCCAGATCGTCGGCGTGCACGATCGCCAGAGCGAGCACCGCGAGCGTGACCAGGGGCAGCCCCATGGTGAGGAAGGGCAGGCTCTCGAAGGCGCCGGGCTTGCTGTAGAGCCGCACCGTCGAGGCCGCGAAGTGGGCCTGGTTCGCCAGCAGCACCACCACCGGCAGCGAGACGCCGATGGCGGCCGCAGCCGTGGCACCGGAGAGCAGCAGCCAGAGGGCCAGGGGAAAGGTGAGGCCGCCGGCGATCACCAGCAGGTCGAAGGCCGGAGGGCCGAAGCTGCGCCCCACGACCAGAGCCCCCGGCCGCGCGCTCACGATCCCTCCTCGGGAAGCGCCAGCTGGCGCCTCAGGCGGCGGGGCAGCGGCGCGCCCCCCGCGAGCGCCGCCCTCCCCTGCTCCCGCGCCTCGCCCCGGCGGCCGGCGCGCTGGTAGAGCATGGCCAGACGCGCGTGGACCGCCGCGGGGACCGGCTCGAGCGTCAGGGCCTGCTCGAGGGCGGCCAGGGCTCCGGCCTCGTCGCCGCTGCGCATCAGCTCGACCCCCAGCTGCAGCTGGGCCCGGGCGTCGCGGGGCTGGATCGAGGCGTACATGCGCGCCTCGGGAACGCGTGCCTCCGGCGAGGCCAGATCGAGGGGATTCTCGACGAAGCCGGGCAGACGGCCGTGGGCGGCGACGTAGCCGACGCCGCCGGCGAGGGCCGTGATCCCGATCCCGCCGGCCCCGAGCACGAAGAGAATCTGCAGGATGCGGCGTCCCAACGAGGCGGCTCCGTCGGAGGAGTATACCGGTGGACCCGAGCGCCCTCAGCGGCGCGCGGGCCCCGGCGCCTGGGGGGCGAAGCCGGCGCCCGGCTCGGCGCCCTCCGCAGCGCCGGTCTGGCCGAGGTGCGCGAGCAGGATCTCGTCGGGGATCCCCGCCTCGCGCAGGCGCCGGGCCGGAGCGACTCGCAGCCCGTGGAAGACGGCCGAGCACAGCGCGAGCCCGGCCAGGACGCCCACCCCGACGGCGACGACGCCCGGATCCGCGTCGGAGCCGCGCAGGCTCAGCACCAGGAAGAGCGAGGAGAGGGCCAGCAGCAGCAGGCTGCCGGCCAGCCAGGCCAGCACCTCCCGCAGCGCCCGTCCCCGCCCCAGCCGCAGCGAGCGCCGCAGCTCGCCGCGCGTGAAGTGGTCCAGGAACCAGCTCGTCGCCTCGGAGACCCGGCCGGCGCCGGCGGGGGGCAGCCAGCGCTGGGCGATGGGATCGAAGGCGGCCTCGCCGCGGCCCCGGGCCGAGATGCCTTCGAGCACGCGGCGGTGGATCTCCTCGTCCACCGGCAGGCGCCGCCCGACCCAGCAGGCGAGCCCGAGAAAGAGGGCCGGCGTCAGGGCCATCAGCGTGCGGATCGCGAAGCGCACCTCCGGCAGCTGCTCTCCCTCCGGCCGGTAGCCCAGGGAGCCCAGCAGGGCGACGGGGAGCGCGGCGCCGGGCACCGCGATGAACTTCGGAATGAAGGACCAGAAGGCGCCGAACTGCGCCTCGCGGCGCTTTCCGGTCAGCAGCTCGTCGTAGTCGATCACGTCCGCCTTGATCGCGAGCGAGAGGGCACTGATGGCGCCGAAGCCGGCCCCGGCCACCCCGACACAGAGCACCACCCAGCGGAGATCGCCCGGCCCCATGCCCAGGGTCGGGAGCAGGCCTCCGCCGCAGAACAGGAAGCTCGCCAGCCAGGCGGGCTTCTTGCCGATGCGCCGGGCGATCCACAGCCAGCCCGGCAGGCAGAGCGCCGCCGCCCCGAAGTAGGTGCCCAGGAAGGCCGCGAACCAGGCGCTGGAGTCCTCCGGCTGCATCACGTCGTCCACGAAGAAGCGCAGCAGGGTGGCGACCAGCGCGCCGGGGACCGAGGCGAGAATCGAAGTCAGGAGCAGCAGGCGGAAGGGGGCGTTGCGCAGGGAGCAGAAGATTCCCGGCACCAGCGGATTCGCCGAGCGCTCCTGGAACTCCGGGCGCTCCCGGACGCGCAGCACCAGCCAGCCGTAGAGCAGGACCAGGATCGCGGCGAAGAGATAGGAGAAGGCCGCGAGTGCGGCGCGCTCACTGCCCAGGAGGCGCGTGAAGGCGTAGGGCGTGAGCACTGCCACCAGGGTCCCGGCCACGAGGAAGCCCTCGCGAATGCCGTAGAGGGTGGAGCGCTCGTGGTAGTCGAGGGAGAGCTCGGGACCCAGCGCCAGATGCGGCACCAGATACATGGTGTGGAAGACGTGATAGAGCACGAAGGTCAGGCCGAACCACGCGGCTGCGGCGGCGCCCGTCAGAGCCGTCGGGGGCGAGAACAAGAGGATCAGCGAGACGGCGCAGAGCGGGGCGCCGAGGGCCAGGTAGGGACGCCGGCGCCCCCAGCGCGAGCGCGTGCGGTCCGAGAGCCAGCCCATGAGCGGATCGGTGATGGCGTCGAAGGCCCTTCCGGCGGCGATCGCCAGGCTCAGCCAGCCGAGCGGAATCAGCGCCTCGTCGGCATAGAACTTGGGCAGGAAGGTCACGATCGGCAGCACCAGGCCGGCACTGGCGAAGGTCGGCGCGCCGAATGCGAGCTTGAGGTCCAGCGGGATGCGCTCGTGCGGCTGTGCCGCGGGCGCCGGCGGGGCGGGCATCGGGCCGCCAGAATATCACCGGCGGGGTCCCTCGCTGCTTTCGCGGCGCGGGAGGGCTCGGTAGGATCTCGGACGCATGGGATCGGGGGTTGCGAGGGGCAGCCGGGCCGAGGCGGTGAGCCGGGCCGAGGCAATGGGGTGGCTGCGTCGTGCTGGGGCCCCGCTGCTGGCGGCCGTCGGCCTGCTGGCCGCGGCGGCCGCGCCGGAGCCGGCCTCCGCGGCCTGGGTGAAGGACGAGGTGCGCCTGAACCTTCGCACCCAGCCGGGCAGCGGCTACCGCATCGTGGGCTCGGTGAAGACCGGCGACGAGGTCGCAGTGCTGGAGCGCGGCGAGGGCTGGACCCGCGTGAGCGTGAAAGGCGGCGGCCAGGGCTGGATCCCGGAGGGCTTCCTGCAGATCGAGCCCCCGGCCCTGATCGCGCTCGAGCGGCGCAGCGCGGAGCTCGCAGAGCTGCGGGACCAGATGGAGCGCTTGAGCCGCGAGGCCGAGGGCCTGCGCGAGGAGAATCTGAGCCTCAGCTCCGACGACGACGCCCAGAAGCAGGAGATCCGCCAGCTCACCCGCGAGAACGCCGAGCTGCGGGCCGGCGCGCGCTGGCCCGATCGCATTGCGGGGGCCCTGATCCTGGGCGCAGGCATGCTGGTCGGCGCCCTGCTCGGACGCCGCTCGAGCCGCCGGCAGCAGCCGCGCATTCGGCTCTGAGCCCCCGCCGCCGAGGCCGGCGGCGGGCGCCACCGGCGGCTCGCGCCCGCGCGGCCCTACTCCGAGAGGAAGTCCGCCAGCTTGGTGGCGTTCTCGCTGGTCGTGATGAAGAGGACCCGGTCGCCCGCCTCCACCTGATCTTCGCCGCGCGGCACCAGCAGCCGCTCGCCGCGCTTCACGGCGGCGGCGAGGACGCCGCGCGGCAGCTTGATCTCGGAGAGCGGCCCCGCCGTCAGCCGCGTCTGCTTGGCCGCCTCGGCCTCGACGATCTCGATGCGGTCCTCGAGCAGCTGTGCCACCGAGCGCACACGCCCGCCGCGGATGTTCTGGAGCGTGAGGCCGATGGCCAGTACGCGGGGGCTGATGATCGCGTCGAGGCCGATCTGGGCCACCAGCTCGACGAGACCCGGATTGTCGACCAGCACCACCGTGCGACCCGCTCCCAGGCGCTTGGCGAGCAGGCCCGCCACCAGGTTCACCTCGTGGTCCGGCGTCACCGCCACGAAGGTCGACACCCGGTCGATCTCCTCCTCCTCCAGCAGGTTGGGATCGGTGGGCGGGCCGTGCAGCACCACGGCCTCGGTCAGCTCCTCCGCCGCGAGCTTGGCCAGGGTCTCGTCCTCTTCGACGAGGACGGTGCGAACGTCGAGCTCCTCCAGGCGCCGAGCCAGATCGAGGCCGATGCGCCCGGCGCCGGCGATCATCACCGCGGTCCGGCGATCCTCCTGCACGCCCAGCAGGGCCAGCACGGCGTCGATCTGATCCCGAACGATCGCGAAGTAGACCAGGTCGCCGGTCTCGATGACCTCCTCGCCGTGCGGAATGACCCACGCGTCGCGGCGATGAATGGCCACGGCCAGGGTGGGAGTTCCGGCGAAGAGCAGGTTCATGTCGGAGACGCGCAGCCCGACGAAATCGGACTCCGGCCGGATCTTGAAGCCGGCCACCAGCAGCTGGTCCTCCATGAAGGCGTTCACGTCCACCGCACCGGGCACCTCCAGGAGGGCGGCGATGCGATCCACCGCCGCCGAGTCGGTGTTGACGCAGATCTGCTCGGCCGGGTGATCCTTGTTGATCAGGTTGAAGGTCTCGGCGTGGGCGCCGTCGTGGATGCGGGCGACGATCCGGGCCACGCCAAAGAGGTAGGAGGCCAGCAGGCTGACGCACATGTTGACCTCGTCCGAGTTGGTCGTCGCGACCACGAGGTCGGCCTTCTCGATCCCGGCCCGGCGCAGCACCGAGGCCGTGGCACCGTTGCCCTCCGTGACCTGGATGTCCAGGCGGTCGCCGAACTTGCGCACGCTGTCCGGGTCGGCGTCGACGAGCGAGACGTCGTGGCCGTCCTGGGAGAGCTTGCCGGCGAGAGTCGAGCCGGCCAGCCCGCCGCCGACGATGAGGATTTGCACGCGCCCCCCGCGCTAGGGGCCAGAGCCTATCGAATCGCGCCGGCCCCCGTGGGTCACGGCACCCGACGCTCGGGGCTGCGCTCCTCCATGCCCTCCTCGGCCTCTTCCAGGGCGCGCTCGGCCCAGGCGTCTCCGGGCGCCGGATTGCAGTCGAGCACCAGGCCGGCCTCGGTCTCGACCCGGCGACAGCGCTCCTGCTCCGGCGGGCTCTCGCAGGCCAGCGCGAGCGCCGTGATCGTGGCGACGAGCCCGAGCCGCTCCCGAAGCCCCACGTCCCTCCTGCCTGCCGACCCTGCCGACCCTGCCGGCCTCCGGGCGGCGCGCGCCGCTACAGCCGGGGCGGAATCAGCGCCATGGCGACCGCACTCACCGCGGCGCAAGCCAGAGCGATCAGGAAGGTGTAGCCAACCACCTCGCCGAAGCGCATGCGCGTCACGGCGAGGATGGGGATGGCGAAGAAGGGCTGGATCAGGTTGGTCGTCGAGTCGCCGTAGGCGTAGGCCAGCAGCACCGTCACCACCGAGACGTCGAGCTGCTCGCCGGCGGGAACCAGAAAGGGAGCCTCGATCAGCCACTTCGATCCGGCCGAGGGCACGAAGAGGTTCATCAGAGCCGAGTAGGCGTAGACGACGATGGGATAGCTCGCCTGACTGGCCAGGCGAGCGAAGCCGTCGCCGATCCACGCCCCGAGACCCGTGTTCTGCATCAGGCCGAAGATGCCGGCGTAGAAGGGAAACTGCACCACGATGCCCCAGGCCGCGTCCAGCCCCCGCCGACAGGCGCGCAGGAAGGGGCGCGGCCGCCCGTGCAGCAGCAGGGCCAGGGAGAGGAAGACGACGTTGTAGGCGTCGATGGTCCAGCTGGTTCCGAAGCCCCGCGTCGCGATCGCGTGTCCCAGCGGGTAGAGCAGCAGCAGGGCGGCCAGCCAGACCCAGCCGCGGAAGGCATCGAGCCGCTCGGCCGGCGTCTGGGGAGCGGGATCCCGCTCGGGCGGCGCGGGGAGGATCTTCTCGAGTTGCTCGGGGCTGAAGCGCACGGACGCCCGCCGGGGATGCAGGGCCACCGCCGCGAGCAGTCCCGTCACACCGATCACGGCCACGTAGGCCAGGTTCCAGGGCAGGAAGAGGGTCTCGGTCACCGGGTAGAGACGGTCGACCACGGGGGGACCGGTGGAGGGGGCGAGCAGCGGATTCCCCGGCGTGGCCAGGATCAGCGGCGTCGAGCCCGAGAGCCCGCCGTGCCAGACGGTCCCCAGCCCGATGTAGGACGCGGCGATCAGCACGCGGACGTCGGCCTGCGGATTCCGGCGGCAGAGGAAGGGCACGAAGAGCGCGCAGGCCACCAGGCAGAGTGCCCAGTTCAGGTAAGCGGTGAGCAGCGAGAAGGCGGCCGCCAGCACCACCGCCTGGCTCGGGCGCCGCGGGTCGGGAAGGCCGGCCAGGCCGTCCAGCAGGCGGTAGACCGGGCGCGACGCCACGCAGGCGTGGGCCGCCACCATGGCGATCGTGAACTGCATGGCCAGGGCCAGCAGCACCCAGACCCCCTGCCCCCAGGCCAGGACCGCCTCCTCGAGCCCGGCGCCGGCGCCACCGACGGACAGGCCCAGCGCGAGGGCCGTCAGGATCATGCAGATGACCCAGGAGTCCGGCACCCAGCGCTCCGTCACGGCGGAGAGCAGCAGGCCGAAGCTGCGCAGGGCAGCGAGCACGGCTAGCCGACGGGCCGGTCCAGCAGGCCGAGCGCGCCGATCATGCGCCGCAGCAGAGCCGGAGGCGGACCCTCGCGCAGGGTCGGAGCCGGCAGCACGCGATCGGGCAGGCGGATCGGATCCATCGCGGGCGCTTCTCCACGGTCCAGCGGTTGTACCACAGGCCGACGGGCCCCTCAGCCGACCTGACTGATCTCCTCCAGCTCGCGCCGTCCCGTCTCGGGCAGGAAGAAGACCGCCAGCGCCGCGCCCAGACAGAAGAAGATCACAAGGCTGATCATGGGCAGGCTGCTCTCGCCGTCGGGGGTCCCCCAGTCGACGAGGAAGAGCCCGCCGACGCGCCCGAGGGCCTCGCCCAGCTGCAGCCAGCCCGCCGAGGTCCCGCGGTAGGAGGTGGGGAAGAGCTCGGTGGAGAGCGCGCGCAGGATCGTGTTGCCCCCGGTCAGGGTGAAGATCATCACGATCCAGAACAGCGCCAGGAAGCTGCCGGGCCCCTGGTAGAAGCCGAAGGCGAGGAAGGGAAAGCCGCCCAGCATGAGCACCCCGACGGAGCGCCGGCCCTGGCGATCGGCCAGACGACCGGCCCACGGCGAGCCGATGATGCCTACCAGGCCGGCCGAGATCGCCATCGCCGAGTACAGCCAGGGCGGCCAGCCGTGGACCGACTGGACGTGGAAGGAGGCCAGGTTGAAGGCCGTGGCATGGCTGGCCGCCGACAGGGCTCCCGCCACGCCGATCCCGAAGGCCCGGCCCGGGTAGCGCTGCAGCAGCTGGCCCAAGGGCTGCAGCCAGCCGCCCCAGTGCCCGGGCCCCGAGTCCCCCTCGCTCGACTCCTGCTGGTGCCGCGCGAAGCGACCGGTCTCGGGCACCTGGCGACGGAAGCGGGGCATCAGCAGCAGGGGAACCATCCCCATCACGTAGAGGGCGCGCCATCCGAAGGGCAGGATCTCGATGCCGGCGAAGAGCAGGAAGCCCAGGCCGTGCCCGAAGGCGGCGATCGCGCCGAGGATGCCGATGGCCCAGCCGCGGTGCTGGGCGGGAAACTCCTCGGTGACGATGACGAAGGCCGTGGCCGAGCAGGTCACCATGAAGGCCCGGGCGATCATCTGGCAGGCCGCAAACTGGAAGACGCTCTGGGCGAAGCCCGAGAGCACCGTGCCGACCGAGATCCCCAGGATCGACACCAGGAAGAGTCGCCTGCGCCCGATGCGATCGGCAAAGGGAATCAGCAGGAAGGCCGGCAGGGCCCCCATGTGGGCCAGCGCCGGGATCCGCGCCAGGTCCGACTCCGGGACGGAGAAGCTCTCGGCGATCTGCTTGAGCGCCGCCGTGAGCATCGACTGGTCGTAGTTCTCGAAGAGCAGGGCCAGGGCCACGGAGCCCAGCATCGAGAGCTGCGGCCGCGCCGAGTCGGGGACGCCCCCCAGGAAGGGGGGAATCCACCAGGGGTTCGCTGCGCGCCGGGAGCGGCTCTCCGGGGCCGGCGGACCCGGCCCGACGGGAGTCGAGGGGCTCACAGGGGCGAGTAGCGCTTCCGGGCCTCGTCCTCCGAGAGCTTTGCCGCTGCGGCGATGGCGGCCAGGCAGGCGGCGTCCTCCAGGTCTCGGGAGGTGATCCGCTCCTGCAGCGCCAGGGCGTTGCGGTAGCTGTCCGAGTCGGTGTTCACCTCGCGCGTGCGCGAGCGTCCAGTCTCGGGATCGGTGATGTCCGCGAAGGGGATCGGGACGATGCGCGCCTGCTGGCGGGTGATGAGCACGCTGCTCTGCCCCGCCAGCAGCGTGTCGACGGCGCCGACGCCGAGATCGCGGGTGTACTCGCGATCGAAGGCGGAGGGATAGCCGCAGCGCAGCTCGTAGCCGACGTCCTTGTCGCCGAAGGCCACCTTGATGCCTCGCGCGCCCAGCGACTTGGCGAGCGCCTCCCGCAGCACCTTGCCCATGGGCACCTCGGCCAGGCGGATGTGGCCGTGCTCGTCGCGGGGAACCTCCGAGAGCAGGGGGTCGTTCTCGTCGAATTGGGCGGCGACGCCCTCGGCGACCACCGCCACGCCGTCGGGGCGACCCTCTGCCAGGCGCTTCACGATGGCGCCTTCCAGGGTGCGCACGACGTCCTCGAGCTGGATGGGCCGCTCCGGAAACTCCTCGGGGATCAGGGTGATCGGAGCCCCGGCCGACTTGCCGGCGCCGAGGGCCAGATGGCCCGCGGAGCGCCCCATCATGATCACGATGAACCAGCGATTGGTGGTCTCGCAGTCGACGATCAGGTTCTGGACCACGGTCGTCGCGTGCTCGCGAGCCGTCTCGTAGCCGAAGGTGGGGATCCCGTCGGGAAGGGGCAGATCGTTGTCGATGGTCTTGGGAACGTGGGCGACCCGGATCCGCCCCTCGGCCGTCTGGGCGACCCGGTTGGCCGAGGAGGCCGTGTCGTCGCCGCCGATAGTGACCAGGTGATCGACCCCGAGGGTATCGAGGGACTTGATGCAGGCTTCCAGGTGCTCCTGCTTCTTGGTGGGGTTCGCCCTCGAGGTGTGCAGGATCGAGCCGCCCTGGAGGTGGATCCGCGACACGCCCGCCAGGTCCAGCTCGCGCACGTGGGAGGTGTCCCCCTCCATGAGCCACTTGAAGCCGTCCACGATGCCCAGGACCCGCGCACCGCGGCGCAGGGCCGCCGTGGCGGCGGCTCCGATCACGCCGTTGATGCCGGGTGCCGGGCCACCCCCAACCAGAATTCCGAAGGTCGCCATGGTTCTCCCTCGTCGAAGGGGCCGCCCAGCGCTCAGCGGCGCCGGAAGACCCCGAGCAAACCCGTCTGGGGCCGCGCGTGCTCCGGGGCCGCTCCCCAGCGTACCGCCGGCTCGGCCCCGCAGATCCTGGAGAGGCCCAGGTCCTGGAGCATCTCCTCGGCCAGCTCGCGGAGCTGCTCGTGCACCAGCGTGCCCTTGCCATGATGGAGGATCGAGAGCGGAACGCCACTGGCGGAGTTCAGGCTCTCCACCGAGGGACTCCGCGACAGGTAGGTGCGGTAGTAGGGCCAGCCCCGGGCCCGGACCTCCGCGAGCAGCCGGCCCAGCAGCTGGGCCTTCTCGCCGCGCACGCGGCTGCGGTGGTCGACCAGGGTCATCAAGACCCGACCGCGCTCGCTGCCCAGCCCACAGCGCTCCAGCAGGCGAAAGGTCTTGGCCGCCTCCTCGAGGGAGGCGCGATCCGAGACGGGCACGACGACCCGATCGGCCGCGTGGTAGGCGTTGAGCGTGAGGGACTCGAGATCGCTCTTGGTATCGAGCAACGCGATCCCCTGCCACTCGGTCCGGAGCAGGATGCGCCGCAGCGTGTGGGGGTCCTCGGCCCGGCCCTTGAGCAGCGCGGTCTCCGGCGCCGAGGGGACGAAGTGGACGCCGTACTGTCCGAGGCGAATCACGCGCGCGAAGCTGCGCTCGGCCCAGCCGTGCTTGAGATTGCCGTCCGCCGCCTGGAGAGGGCGCAGCGCGAACATGCGATCGACGATGTTCTGGTCGTCGAGGGTGACGAGCAGGACGGGCAGATCCTCCCGCAGGGCCCGGAAGTAGATCGCCAGGTTCGTCGCGACGGTGGTCTTGCCGACACCCCCCTTGTTCGACGAGAGCGCCAGGACCGGCGAGCGAGAGGCGACGACCCGGGGGGCGGACATCTCGGCGGGAAGGTACCGACGGGGTAGGATGGGGTCCATGACGGCCGCCGGCATCATTCCCGCCCGCTACGCCAGCTCCCGCTTCCCGGGCAAGGCCCTGGTCGAGATCGGCGGAATGCCCATGGTCCAGCGGGTTTGGGAGGGGGCCTGCCGCGCCAAGGGCCTGCGGACGGTGATCGTCGCCACGGACGACGCCCGGATCGCCGCGGCCTGTCGGGCCTTCGGCGCCGAGGTCGCGATGACCCGCGGCGATCACCCGACGGGCACGGATCGCCTCGCCGAGGCCGCACGCGAGCTGGCCGACGACGTGGTCGTGAACATCCAGGGCGACGAGCCCCTGATCGAGGGCTTCGTGATCGACGCGGCCCTGGCCGCGCTCGAGGAGGATCCGGAGGTCCCCATGGCGACGGTCGTACACGCGGCCGATCCCGGCGGGGTGGACGACCCCAATCGCGTGAAGGTCGTGCTGGATCGCAGGGGCCGGGCGCTCTACTTCTCGCGCAGCCGCATCCCCGCCCAGCGCTCCGAGGAGCCGCCGCGCTACTGGCAGCACGTGGGCCTCTACGCCTACCGGCGGCGCTTCCTGCTCGACTTCGTGCGGCTCGAGCCGGGCGCGGCCGAGCGGGCCGAGGAGCTGGAGCAGCTGCGCGCCCTCGAGCACGGCTTCCCGATCCGCTGCGCCGTCGTCGAGGGCTGGAGCAGCGTTCCCGTGGACGTACCGGAAGACGTGCCGGCCGCCGAGGCACGCCTGCGGGGCGGCTCCCGATGTTGACCGCGCTGGCCCTCGGCCTGGCCCTGGGCCTGCGCCACGCCTTCGATCCGGATCACGTGATCGCGGTCTCCACCATCACCGCCAAGCACCGGAGCGCCTGGAAGGCCGCCTGGATCGGCGCGGGCTGGGGCCTCGGGCACGGGGCGGCGCTGTGCCTCGCCGGCCTGGCGCTGGTGGCGCTGCGCGTGAGTGTTCCCACCGGCCTCACGGCCTTCTTCGAGCTCTGCGTAGCGCTGCTGCTGGTGCTGCTCGGGGCGACCAACCTCTGGGCGGCGCGATGGCCGGGCAGCGGGGCGGCTTCCGACCACAGCGCCGGCCTGCACGCGACGCTGGGGAGGTCCAGCCTGCTGGGCGTCGCCCACGGCCTGGCCGGCAGCGCCCCCATCGCGCTGCTGGCGACGGCGGCCATGCCCACCCCGGCGACGGCCTGGGTCTTTCTCGCCGTCTTCGCCGCCGCCACCACCCTCGGCATGGTGGGCTTCTCGGTGGCCCTCGGCCTGCCGCTGGCGCGGCTGGGGGGAGGGCCCGGGCTGCGCCGCTTCGCCACGGCGGGAACGGGCCTCCTGTCCCTGGCCTTCGGGGCCTGGATGGTCTACGCGATCGGAACCGGCGGGACAGTGCACCCCGCCTGAGGCGGAGGCGGGCTCGAGGGAGGTCGTGCAGGAGCAGCTCGACGCGAAGACGGTCCGGGAGTGGGGCCGGCGCTACTCCAACTGGGGACGCTGGGGGCCGGAGGACCAACGCGGAACCCTCAACTTCATCACGCCGGAGCGGGTGCTGGCCGCCTGCCAGCTGCCCCGCCGCGGCCAGGTGATCTCCTGCGCCCTGCCCTTCGACCAGAACGGACCCCAGTCCGGGCTCGCGGGCCGCCACAATCCCATCCACCGCATGCTCGCGACGGGGACCGATGCCCTGGCGGGTGCCCAGGACTTCCTGCCCGGCGGCTTCAACTACGCGGACGACTCGGTGACGATGCCGCTCCAGTGCGGCACCCAGTGGGACGCCCTCGCCCACGTCTTCTACGACGGCAAGATGTACAACGACCGCGACGCCCGCTACGTGACGAGTGGGGGGGCGCTGCTCAACTCGATCGACCGGATCAAGGACGGCGTCGTGGGTCGCGGCGTGCTCCTCGACCTGCCGGCCAGCGTGAAGCTGCCCTGGCTCGACGACGGCACCCGCATCCTGCCCGACCATCTGGACGCCTGCGCGGAGGCCCAGGGAGTGACCGTCGAGTCGGGCGACATCCTGCTGGTGCGCACCGGCAAGCTGGGGCGCTGCCTGGCGCAGGGGTCCTGGGAGGGCTTCTGCGGCGGTCCCTCGCCGGGACTCTCGATCCACTGTGCGCGCTGGCTCTACGAGCGGGAGATCGCGGCGGTCGCCACGGACACCTGGGGCGTCGAGGTGATTCCGAACGAGACGCCCGACTGCTTCCAGCCGCTCCACATGATCTCGCTGCGCAACACGGGCCTGCTGCTCGGCGAGATCTTCCAGCTCGAAGACCTGGCCCGCGCCTGCGCCGAGGACGGGCGCTACGCATTTCTGTTCACCGCGCCGCCGCTGCCGATCAGCGGCGCCGTAGGATCGCCGATCAATCCGCTGGCCATCCGCTAGTGGCGCCGGACGCGCGACCTCCGCGATGGGTCGCCGTGCTCTTCCTGCTCTCGGGCATGGCGGCCCTGGGAGTCGAGACGATCTGGCTGCGCTGGTTCCGGCTGCTCTTCGGCGCCACCGCTCCCGCCGCCGCCGCCACCCTGGTGGCTTTCTTCGCCGGCCACGCCCTCGGGGCCGGCCTGGCGGCCCGTTGGATTCCCGGCCGCGCCCGTCCGCTGCGGATCTATGCGGGCCTCGAGCTGGCCGCGGGCGCCTGGGCCCTGGCGGTCCCCGGTCTGCTGCGGCTCGGAGAGCTGGCGCTGGCCGCCGTCTACGACCCGCTGCGCGACGCGCCGTGGGCCCTGGCGACGCTGCGCTTCGCGATCGCCGGCCTGGCGACCCTGCCGGCCTCGGCCTGCCTGGGCGCCACCCTTCCGGCGATCGCCGCCGCGGTGCTCCCCGGAGAGCGCGCGCTGGGCTCCGGCGGCGCCGGGCTCTACGCCGCCAACCTGCTCGGGGCTGCCCTCGGCGCGGCGGCCAGCGCCTTCCTGCTGATCGACGCCCTCGGCGTCCCAGCCACCTACGCCTGTGCCGTGGCGCTCCATGCCGGCGTAGGCCTGGCCGCCTGGGGCCTCTCGCGCGGCCTCCCGCGCCCTCCGGAGCCCGCGCCGCCGCCGCCACCGGGCGAGCCTCCGCTGCGCTTTCCGCGCCCGGCGCTGCTGCCGCTGGCGGCGCTCTCGGGCTTCGGGACCTTCGCCGCCCAGGTGCTCGGGGTGCAGGCCTTCGGCCAGGTGCTCAACCAGAGCGTCTACGCCTTCGGCGCCGTGCTGGTCGTGGTGCTGGTCACCCTGGCCCTGGGGGCTGGCGTCGTGGCCGCCGCCCAGCGGGCCCGCATCGACCCGCGCACGCTGCTGGGCGCCTCGCTGCTGCTCGCCGCCCTGGGGCTGTGGACCTTCCCGACGGCTCTCTACGCGGCGACCGACGAGCTCCGCTTCCTGGGCAGCCAGTCTCCCTGGCCGGGCTACCTGGGCCGGGCACTCGGCATCGCGGCGCTCACGGCGGGGCCGGCCCTGCTGGGCGCCGGCCTGGTCTTCCCGAGCCTCTTCGCCCTGGCCGGTCGTTCGCGCCGGGGGTCGGATCCGGCCGCCCACCTGGGGCGGCTGGTGGCGGCCAACACGGCCGGAGCGCTGTGCGGCGCCCTGGCCGCCCCCTTCCTGCTGATGCCGCTGGCCGGGCTGTGGCGCGGCTTCCTGGTGCTCGGCGCGCTCTACGCGCTGCCCGCGGCGCTGCTGCCCGACGCCAGCCGCGGGCGCTGGGGCCTGCGGGCGCTCGGCCTGGCCGCCGGGGTGCTGCTGGTGATCGAGATCGCCAACCCCGCGCGCATCCCCCTCGTCCGGCTGGCCCGGAACGAGACGCTGGTACACGTCGAGTCGACGCCCTCCGGTGTCGTCGCCGTGGTCGAGCGCCCCGACGGCCGCCTGATTCGCACCGACAACCACTACATGCTGGGCGGCGACAGCGAGAAGATCCACGAAGAGCGCCAGGGGCACCTCCCTCTCCTCCTGCACCCGAAGGCCCGCCGGGTGGCCTACGTCGGCACGGCCAGCGGCATCACCGCCGGAGCCTCGACGGCGCACTCGGTCGAGGAGATCTACCTGGTGGAGATCGTGCCCGGCGTGGCCCGGGCGGCGCAGCGCTTCTTCAGCCGTTCGAACCGGGGCGTCCCCTCGGATCCGCGGGCGCGCGTGGTGGTCGACGACGCGCGCAACTTCTTCCGCTCGACGCGGGTGGAGCTCGACGTGGTGGTGGCGGACCTCTTCGTGCCCTGGCGAGCCGGCGTGGGCTCACTCTACGCCCACGAGCACTTCAGCGCCATCCGCGATCGCCTCGCGCCGGGCGGCCTGTTCTGCCAGTGGCTCCCGCTCTACCAGCTCACGGAGGAGCAGCTCCGCATCATCGCGGCGACCTTCCTGGACGTCTTCCCGCGCGCGGCACTCTTCCGCGGCGACTTCTTCGCGCGCTACCCCATCGTGGCGCTGGTGGGCTACACCGGCCCCCCCGCGCGCCCCGAGGAGGTCGCCGGGGCGGCCCGACGGCTGGCCCGGCGCGGCGAGCCCGATCGCTGGATCCGCGACCCCCTCGGCGTCTTCAGCCTCTACGCGGGACCGCTGGAGCCTCTCGCCGAGGAGCTGCAGGCGGCCCCGCGCAGCTCCGATGCCTCGCCGCGCCTGGAGTTCCTGGCGGCCCGCTCCCACGCCGGGGGAGAGCGCGGCATCGAGGCTCCCTTCGTGCTCGGGCGCTGGCTGGCCTTCGAGAAGCGGCTGCGGGAGCTGCGCGACGCCCGGGGAGATCCGATCTACCCGCCCCTCGCCGCCCCGCACCGCCGGCC
>CAZYOL010000043.1:3999-24350 GCA_964649065.1 uncultured Spirochaetales bacterium | reverse complement strand
AGCTCGCTGCGCAGCGCGCGGTAGTTCTCGATGATGCCGTTGTGGACGATCGCGACCCGCCCCGCCCGGTGCGGGTGGGCATTGCGCTCCGAGGGCTTGCCGTGAGTGGCCCAGCGCGTGTGGCCGATGCAGACCGAGCCGGGCAGCGCCTCGTCGCGCAGCGCGCCCTCGAGGACGCCGAGCTTGCCCATGGCGCGCCGCACGGCGATCTGGCCGCCGTCGAAGATGGCCACGCCGGCCGAGTCGTAGCCCCGATACTCGAGGCGCCGCAGACCGTCGATCAGGCCGTCCATGGCGCGCCGCTCCTGACCGATGTAGCCGACGATTCCACACATGGGCTTCTCCTCGGATCCCCTCCGGGCGGATCACTTCTTGCGGCGGTGGCGCTCCATCCAGCCGGCCACGTGCCGCTGCTCGGCGCTGCGACCCACGGCGAGCGCACCCGCCGGCACGTCCTGGCTCAGCGTGGAGCCCGCCGCCACGGCGGCATCGGCCCCGATCTCGATGGGCGCCACGAGATTCGCGTTGCAGCCGATGCGGGCGCGCGCGCCGACGATGGTCCGGTGCTTCCGGTTCCAGTCGTAGTTCACCACGATGGCGCCGCAGCCGAAGGCCGCTCCTTCACCGACCTCGGCGTCGCCGATGTAGGCGAGGTGATCCGCCTTCACGCCGGCTCCCAGCCGGCTGTTCTTCACCTCCACGAAGTTGCCGATGCGCACGCCCCGGCCGAGCACGCTTCCGGGGCGCAGGTGCGCATTCGGCCCGATCACCACGTCGTCCTCGAGCTGGCTCGACTCGACCACGCAGCCCGGACGCAGGTGGACGCGCTCGCCCAGGCGGGAGGGCCCCTGGATCACGCAGCCCGGCTCGATCAGGCTGTCGCGGCCGATCTCGACCTCCGCATCGATCCAGGTCTGCTCCGGATCGACCAGGGTCACTCCCTCGAGCATGTGGCGCTCGCAGATGCGGCGACGCAGGACGGCCGCCGCCGCGGCCAGATCGACGCGCGTGTTGACCCCGAGGGCCTCGCTGGGATCGTCGAGCGCGAGGGCCTCGACCCGACTCCCACCGGCCACGGCGATCTCGACGATGCTCGTGAGGTAGATCTCGCCCTGGGCGTTGTCGTCTCCCACCCGGGCCAGGGCCTTCCACAGGAACTCCGCGTCGACCGCGTAGACGCCGGTGTTTCGCTCGGCGATGGCGAGCTCTTCGGGCGAGGCGTCGGTGGCCTCGACGACGCGGGCCACCGAGCCGTCGGGCCCGCGCACCACGATGCCCGGAACGTCGACCGGGGCCGACATCAGGGCCAGGGGAGCCCGCGCCTGCCGGCGCAGCTCCACCAGCCGCTGCAGGCTGGCGCTGCGCAGCAGCGGCGTATCCGCATACAGGATCAGCACGTCGCCCGAGAAGCCCGCGAGGGCGTCCCGCGTCACCCCGACGGCGTGGCCCGTGCCCCGCTGCTCGGCCTGCAGCACGAACTCGCACTGGCCTTCGAAGCGCGCCTCGACGGCCTCCGCGTCGCGCCCGACGACCGTGACCAGGCGCGTCGCGCCCAGGCCGCGGGCGGCCTCGAGGACGTGCGCCAGCAGCGGGCGCCCGGCGATCTCGTGCAGGACCTTGGCCCGCGACGAGCGCATGCGCGTGCCCTGGCCGGCGGCGAGGATCACCACCGCGAGCTCGGCCGCCCCGACTCCGCCTCCCGTGCCCATCTCCACTCTCTCCCTGTCGGCCCTCACAGGGCTCGACTCGACTCCAGCTCTTCGAGGCTCCCGAGACGCCCGATGGCTCGAGCGTCCCGATCGCCTGACTCGGCGCCTCCGAGGCTGCCGCAGGGCCGGGGGGCTGGTGAAAGGTAGTGCTCGGCCGGGCCCGGGGGAAGCGGCGCGACTCCACCCCGAGGGGGGAGAGAGCCGGGCGGGAGCGGGCACGGGCTGCCGGGCGGCGGCGCGCTTGCGGGTCTTCGAGGCTACTCGTAGATTCCGAAGAGCTGCCCCGAGGAACGCTCCATTCGCGTCACCGGTCACACCCAGGGCCTGAAGGCCAGCCAGGTTCGTCAGCTCGAACGCCTGTCCAGGCGCCGTCTCCCTCCCGATCGTCTCGTGACCCAGGAGCTCGCCCGCGAGCTCGCGGCCTGGACTCACGAGACCGGCCGGCAGGTCGGGGTGCTGGTGGACCGCCGCGGCGCCATCAGCCACGTCATGGTGGGCGATGCGGGCTCGATCCAGCTTCCGGACTGGGGCCGCATGCGGGCCGGCCAGGGCCGCCTGCGCGGCCTGCGCTGCATCCATACACACGTCGGAGACGACGGCCTCAACCGGGACGACCTGACGGACCTGGCGCTGCTGCGCCTGGACGCCATGGTGGCGATCACCACCCGACCCGACGGCCTGCCGGGGCTGGCCCACGCGGCCTCCCTGAAGCCGGCGAACGCGCAGGGCACCGCCCTCGAGCAGCTCGAGCCGGCGCCCCCCGCCCGCCTGGATTTCGACTTCCGCGAGTGGATCCGCGCCCTGGAAGAGGAGCTGGCGCGCCAGGGGCGTACCCTCGAGGTCGGCGGCGGCGAGCGGTCGATCCTGGTCTCGGTCACCGCGGGACGACGCCCCGACGACGTGGAGTCGCAGCTCGAGGAGCTGATCGAGCTGGCGCGCTCGGCCGATGTCGAGGTCGTCGAGACGGTCCGCCAGCATCGCTCGCGTCCCGACCCGAAGTACCTGATCGGCGCCGGGCGCCTCCAGGACCTGATGATCCGCGCCTTCCAGAGCGACGTGGATCTGGTGATCTTCGACCAGAACCTGACGCCGACCCAGGCCCGCAACCTGGCGGAGCGCCTGGACCTGCGGGTCATCGATCGCACGCAGCTGATCCTCGACATCTTCGCCCAGCGCGCCACCACCCGGGACGGCAAGCTCCAGGTCGAGCTGGCCCAGCTGAAGTACCGGCTGCCACGCCTGGCCCAGCGCGCCGACCGCTCGCTCTCGAGGCTGGCCGGCGGCATCGGCGGGCGCGGCCCGGGCGAGACGCAGCTGGAGGTCGACCGGCGGCGCGTGCGCGACCGCATCCACAGGCTGGAGAAGGAGCTGGTCCGGGTCGGGGCGCAGCGCGAGACGCGTCGCCAGCGCCGCGCGCGACGGGGAGTCCCGGTGCTGTCGATCGTCGGCTACACGAACGCCGGCAAGAGCACCTTGCTGCGCGCCTTGACGAAGACCGAGGTCCACGTCGAGGACAAGATGTTCGCCACCCTCGATCCCGCCTCGCGTCGGCTCCGCTTCCCCCAGGACCGGGAGGTCATCGTCACCGACACGGTCGGCTTCATCCGCGACCTGCCGGCGGACCTGGTCGAGGCCTTCCGCGCCACCCTCGAGGAGCTGAGCGAGGCCGACCTCCTGCTGCACGTCGTCGATGCCGCCGCCCCGGACATCGAGCGGCGCATCGCCGCCGTGCGAGAGGTGCTCGATGGCCTGGGCCTGGAGCGCAGGCCGGAGCTGCTGGTCTTCAACCAGATCGACCGGCTCCCGGCCGGCGCCGGTCGGGCCCTGGCGGCGCGTCACCGGGGCGTTGCGGTCTCGGCCCTGACGCGCGAGGGTCTGCCCGAGCTCCTGAGCCGCGCCGAGCAGATCCTGTGGTCGGAGCTCCCGGCCGGCGACTCCCGTCGCACGGCCGCCATCGCCTGAGCGGAGGAGTCGTGGCCGACCGCGCGAAGATCAGCGGCAGCGGCATGTACGTCCCGGGGCGTGTCGTGAGCAATCACGAGCTGGCCGCGCAGATGGACACCAGCGACGAGTGGATCCAGCAGCGCACGGGGATCCGGGAGCGGCGCTTCATCGAGGAGGGGCAGACCCCGGTCGACCTGGCGCTCCCGGCCGCCCGGCGGGCCCTGGAGGATGCGGGGCTCGACGCCGGAGACCTGGACTGCATCGTGCTGGCCACCCTGTCGCCCCAGGCGGATTTCCCCGGCACCTCCTTCTTCCTGCACGAGCGGCTGGGCGTCGGCGAGATCCCCTGCTTCGACCTGCGGGCCCAGTGCAGCGGCTTCCTCTACGCGCTGGGGGTGGCGAGGAGCTTCGTGCGCTCGGGTCAGCAGCGCCGGGTCCTGGCCGTGGGCTGCGAGGTCCACTCGACGGGTCTCGATCTGTCGACGGCGGGGCGCGACGTGGCGGTCCTCTTCGGCGATGGAGCGGGCGCCGTGGTGGTCGAGGCCAACGACGACCCGGAGGATCCGGCGGAGATCCTCGAGGTGAGGCTGCGGGCCGAGGGGCGCTACGCCAAGAAGCTGTGGCTCGAGGCTCCGGGCTCGGCGCTGGCGCCGCGCCTCACCCACGAGCTGCTCGACCAGCGGCGCCACTTCCCCTCGATGGACGGCCGCTTCGTCTTCAAGCACGCCGTGCGGCGCATGCCGGAGGTCCTCCTCGAGACCCTCCACGCGGCGAGCACGAAGCTCGAAGAGGTGGATCTCTTCCTCTTCCACCAGGCCAACCTGCGCATCAACGAGTACGTGGCGCAGCAGCTGCGGATCCCACCGGAGCGCTGCCTCCACCACATCGAGCGCTTCGGCAACTGCTCGGCCGCCTCGCTGCCGATGCTGCTGGACGAGGCCCGGCGCAGCGGTCGCCTGGGGCGCGGCGGGCTGGTCTCCCTGACCAGCTTCGGCTCCGGCTTCTCCTGGGCCAGCGCCCTGGCCCGGCTCTGACGCAGCCCCCCGAGGGTGCTGCGGCGCGTCGCAGCAATACGCAACGGCTCGTATCCCATTTGGAATCAGCAACCCAAACGGCTACTTGGGACGATCCGGAGCGCCCTTGACGCAATAACGCGTCGTGTTATGTTTCGTCCGCACACCGCGTCCGGCCGCGCCCCCGAGCGACCGGCGCGCGGAGTCATCCTACGACTCCGAGCTGAGAACCCCGTGATCAGAACCTCGTGGGGACCCTGGGAGAAATCGACATGGCGGAGCAGGCAAGTCTCGTTCAGGAGGGCGTCGACCGCTTCCGTGAAGCGCTCGACGCGCTGGACATCCAGCGGGTACAGAAGCAGATCCAGGCCCGTCGCAAGACCCTGGAGAAGCGCATCGCGAGCAATCGCCGCGAGCTTCAGAAGCGCACGCGCAAGGGCGTGAAGCGCGTCCGCAGCGAGCTGAAGAAGAACAGCCTCGTGAAGCGGGCGCAGACCTTCCAGAAGGACGCCGGCAAGCAGATCGACGACGTGGTCGACAACGTACTCGGCACGCTGCGCATCGCTTCGAAGGGCGACGTGGCCCGCATCGACCGCAAGCTCAACTCCATCAGCCGCAAGCTGAAGGACATCGAGCGGGCGCGGAAGAGCAACGGCTCGGCCAGCCAGGCCTAGCCGCAGCCCGCGTCGCGGAGCTCAGCGCGGGCCCGGGTGCACTGGCTCCCGGGCCCGTCTCGTCCCGGGTCGCGGCTCAGGCGGAGCGCGTCGCCACGCGATTGCGCCCGGAGGCCTTGGCCTCCATCAGGGCTTGGTCCGCTCGCATGACCAGGCGCGCCAGGTCGTCTCCGGCCTTGAACTCGCTCACTCCGAAGCTGGCGGTCACGGACGAGGGGCCGCTCCGGCTGCTGCCCTCGATCAGCGAGCGCAAGCGCTCGGCGGCGTTGCGGGCCTCGGCCAGGTCGAGGTCGGGAGCCACCAGCAGGAACTCCTCGCCCCCCCAGCGTCCGAAGGCGTCGGTGCGCCGCCGGCTGCGATCGATCAGCAGCGCCACGCGACGCAGGGCCTTGTCGCCCTCGTCGTGACCGAAGCGGTCGTTGATGCCCTTGAAGTCGTCCAGGTCCAGCAGGATCACCGACAGGTGCGATCGATGGCGTTGGGCGCGCAGCAGCTCGCGCTGCAGCGACTGGGTGACGGCTCGGCGGTTCGCCACGCCCGTGAGGAAGTCCGTCTCGGCCGAGGAGCGCAGGCTGACCGCCAGGGCGTGGGTGCTGAGGAAGCGCTCCTTCAGGTGGGCGAAGCCGTAGAGCAGGCTGAGGCAGCCGAGCTGCCCGATCATGAACTCGCTGAGGTCGGCGTGGTAGATGTCGTCCGCGCCGGGAGTCAGCCAGTCGCGCACCACCACGAAGCTGGCCGCGATCAGCGCCAGGCCGAAGAGCAGCGCCTGGCGCTTCTCGAAGACCAGGAAAGCGAAGACGAAGACGCTGGGAAACCAGATCAGCAGCTCGTAGGTGTCGAGTACCGGGATCATCCCGGGCTTGTCCTCGTGGCGCGTGAAGTGGATGCGCTCGAGCAGCACGCAGCCGGCCACCAGCATCAGCCCGATCTCGGCACCGCGCAGCTTCCCGCGCCAGGTGACGAAGGTCAGGGCGCCGAAGAGCAGCGTCAGCAGCGGGACCACGATCCGCTCGACCGAGTCGATGTCCTTGCTGGCCCCGAGCACCCAGAAGGTGAGGCTGAGGGCCGTGGCCACGCCGGTGGCGCCCAGCAGGACGTTGCGGCGCAGCCGGCCTCCCGGATCGGGTCGGAGCTCCCGGAGCACGCTCTCCGGGATCGCCTCCTGGGCCCCGGTCCCCTGCGCTCGCTCTGTGACCTCTCGCACGGCGCTCCTCGTCGCGTCGGCCATCGGCAGGACGCCGCGGCCGCGTGAGCGGCACCCGGGGATTTCTGCCACGCTGGGGCCTTCGGAGGAACCATGGGCGACTACGACGGACTCGACTTCCTCGACCTGGACGAGCTGCTCCGCGACGAGGAGCGCCTGGCCCGCGACACCGTGCGGGAGTTCGTCTCGCGGGAGTTCCTGCCCCGCGTCCAGGAGCACGTGCGGCGCGACGGCTCCTTCCCGATGGAGCTGGTGCCGCAGATGGCCGAGCTCGGCCTCTTCGGAGCCAATCTCACCGGCCATGGCTGCGCCGGCATGAACAACGTGGCCTACGGCCTGGTCATGCAGGAGCTGGAGCGCGGCGATTCGGGCCTGCGCTCCTTCGCCTCGGTCCAGGGCGCGCTGTGCATGTACCCGATCCACCAGTACGGCTCCCCGGAGCAACGCGAGCGCTGGCTGCCCGAGATGGCGGCGGGCCGCGCGATCGGCTGCTTCGGCCTCACCGAGCCCGACGCCGGCAGCCACGTCGGTGCCATGCGCACCCGCGCCGTGCGCCACGGCGAGGCCTGGCGCATCTCGGGCACCAAGCGCTGGATCACCAACGGCTCGCTGGCCCAGGTCGCCATCGTCTGGGCCGTCACCGAGGAAGGCGTGCGCGGCTTCCTGGTGGAGACGAACCGACCGGGCTTCGAGGCGCGCGACATGAAGGGCAAGTTCTCGCTGCGGGCCTCGGTCACCTCGGAGCTCTTCCTCGAGGAGGTGGAGGTCCCCGACGCGAACCGCCTGCCCGGCGTGGAGGGCCTGAAGGGCCCCCTGTCCTGCCTGACCCAGGCCCGCTACGGCATCGCCTGGGGCGCCCTCGGCGCCGCCATGGCCTGCTACGACGAGGCGCTCTCCTACGCCCGGGAGCGCAGGGTCCAGGGCGGCGTGCTCGCGAGCAAGCAGCTCAGCCAGGAGAAGCTCGTCTTCATGCTGACCGAGATCACCAAGGGGCAGCTCCTGGCCTACCGGGTCGCGCAGCTCAAGGACCAGGGTCGGCTCCACCCCTCGATGGTCTCGCTGATCAAGCGCAACAACGTCGACGTGGCGCTCCAGATCGCACGCCTGGCCCGCGACCTGCTCGGCGCCAACGGCATCGTCGACGACTACCAGGCCATGCGACACATGATGAACCTGGAGACCGTGCGCACCTACGAGGGCACACACGACATCCACACGCTGATCCTCGGCGAGCGAATCACGGGCCACCGGGCCCTGTAGGGCCGCAGCGCCTCTAGCTGCGCTCCGAGCGGGCGCGCTCGATGGCGGCGTGGGCGCGGCCCCCGCTGGCCTCCAGCAGCTCCCGGGCGCGCTCGGCGTCCACGCCCCCCAGCTCCATCACCAGCTCCTCGGCGCGCCGGACCAGCTTGCGCGAGGCCGCGGTCAGGTGCGTCATGCGATTGCCCTCGACGTAGCCCAGCCGCACCATCACCGTGGTCGAGAGCAGGTGGAGCAGCATCTTCTGGGAGAGCCCGCCCTTCATGCGCGTGGAGCCCGCGATGATCTCGGGCCCCACCTCGGGAACGATGGCCAGCTCGGCCGCCTCGGCCAGGGGCGAGCCCGGGTCGCAGGTCAGCGCGATGCTGCGGGCCCCAGCCTCGTGGGCGGCCTCGAGCGCGCCGAGCGCAAAGGCGGTGTGACCGCTGGCGGAGATCGCCACCACGGCATCGCCCGCGGCCAGGCCTCGCTCGCGCAGCGCCCAGCGGGCGGCCTCGGCGTTGTCCTCGGCTCCCTCCACGGCCCGGAACAGGGCCCGCTCCCCGCCGGCGAGAATCGCCTGGACGCGACTCGGGGGCAGACCGAAGGTCGGCGGGATCTCGGCGGCATCGAGCACGCCGATGCGTCCGCTGGTGCCCGCACCGACGTTGAACCAGCGCCCCCCGCCTCCGAGCACCGTGACCAGCACGTCTACGGCCCGAGCGACCTCGGGGAGGACCTTGCCCACGGCGACGCAGGCGGCCCGGTCCTCGGCGTGGACTGCGCGCAGGATCTCCATCACGCTCCACCGGTCCAGCTCGCGGGTCTCCGGATGGACGGCTTCCGTGGGTCGACGGGGACACATCGCACACCCCTTTCGGCCACTCTGGACTCGGGCTGAGCGGGCCAGGCGGAGGATACTTCCTTCCATGAGCTTCGAGATCTCGCAGAAGACGCTGCAACGGCTCGAATGGGGTCGGATTCTCGAGCAGCTCGCCGAGCTGACGGCGACGCCCCGGGGGCGGGCCCGCTGCGAGGCCGGTCCCGCGAACGGGACGGGCCTCTTCGAGGCCGATCTGGCCGGCGTGCGCCTGCGACTGGCCGAGACCGGCGAGGCCCGCGCCATCCTGGCCGCGGGCGACCGGCCTCCGCTCGCAGGCGTCGCGGCGGTGGAGGAGGCCCTGGCCCGGGCCCGCAAGGAGGGCGTCCTCTCCCCCCACGAGCTGCTGGAGATCGGCGCGACCCTGGCGGCGCTGAGCGCCACCCGGCGCTTCCTCCGCGCTCGCTGGAGCCTGGCCCCGGAGCTGGCAGAGCAGGCCGAGGGGCTGCCCGACCACGCCGAGCTGTCCGCTGCCATCGAGGCCAGCTTCGAGCCCTCGGGCGAGCTGCGCGACTCGGCCTCGCCGGCGCTGGCCGCCGCCCGGCGCAGCGCTCGCGGGCTGGGCGGCGAGGTCAAGCAGCGCATCGAGCGCATGCTGCGCAGCGACTCGCTGCGCAGCCACCTCTCCGATGCCTACTACACGCTGCGCAACGACCGCTACGTGCTGCCCGTGCGCGCCGATGCCCGAAGCGCGGTCCGCGGCATCGTGCACGGCGCCTCGGGCTCGGGAACCACGGTCTTCGTCGAGCCCGAGGCCCTGGTGGAACTCAACAACCGCCTCAAGCAGAGCGAGATCGACGTGGAGCAGGAGACGCTCCGCGTGCTGCGGGCGCTCTCGCAGCGCGTCGCAGCGGCCGCCGACTCGATCCGGGACGGTCTGGCGGACCTCGAGCGGATCGACCTGGCCTTCGCCCGCGCGCGGCTGGCCGAGCAGCTCGGCGCGAGCGAGCCCGAGGTGGGCGAAGCCGGCGTGCTGCGCCTGCCGCAGCTCCGCCATCCCCTGCTCTCCCCCTCCGAGGCGGTGCCCAACGACCTGGCCCTGGGGCAGTCCTTCCAGGTGCTGGTCGTATCGGGACCGAACGCCGGCGGCAAGACGGTCGCCATGAAGGCCCTGGCGCTGGCCGCGCTCTTCGTGCGCGCCGGGCTGCAGGTGCCGGCGGCCGAGGGATCGCGCGTCGACCTGTTCCGGCGCGTCCTCGCCGACATCGGCGACGAGCAGGACATCCGCGAGAGCCTCTCCACCTTCTCGGCGCACATGGCGAACCTCGCCGGGATCCTCGCGGCTGCCGATGCGGAGAGCCTGGTGGTCCTCGACGAGATCGGCGTCGGCACCGATCTGGGCGAGGGGGCGAGCCTCGCCCAGGCGGCGCTCGAGTCGCTGGCCGACGCCGGGGCCCGGGTGGTCGCGACCACCCACTACAACCTGCTGAAGGAGATGGCCGAGATCGACCCGCGCTTCGAGAACGCGAGCGTGGACTTCGACCCCGAGACGCTGGCGCCGACCTACCGGCTGCGCGTCGGCGTCCCGGGAGCCTCGTCGGCCACCGCCGTCGCCGCCCGCATGGGCGTGGGCCGCCGCGTGCTCGACCGGGCCCACGCCCTGCTCGAGCGCGAGGACCGACGCCTCGATCAGATGCTCGCAGAGCTCGCCAGCACCCGCGCGACCCTGGAGAGCGAGCGCCGCGAGGCCGCCCGCGCCCGCCAGGAGTCCGAAGGGGTCCGGGCCGACTACCGGGACAAGCTCCTGCGGCTCCAGGAGCGTCGCGACAAGCTGTTCCGGAGCATGCGCGAAGATCTCGACCGGGCCTTTCGCGACGCCCATGCCCAGGTGGCAGCGGTGATCCGCGACCTCCAGCGAGGCGGCACGGCCCGCGATGCAGCGCACGCCCGCGATCGCCTCGAGGCGCTCGCCGAACGGGCTCGGGAGGCCGAAGAGACCCTCGAGGTGCCGACGCCGGCCGAGCCCGCGGAGGCCCCCCTCGACTGGCGCCGCGCCAAGCCGGGCGATCCGGTGCGCATTCGGGGCGGCGGGCAGGGCGTCCTGGCCGCCCTGCCCGACCGCCGCGGCCGGGCGGCCGGGCGCGTCGGAGCGGCGCGCGTCGTGGTGCCCGCCGACCGCGTCTGCGCGCTGGCCGGAGGGACCGCGCCGCGTGGCTCCGAGTCCCGAGTCGCGCTGCAGCCTGCGACACCGCAGGCTGTCGAGAGCCCGGCGGGACACCTCGATCTGCGGGGGCTGCGCGTCGACGAGGCCCTCGACCGCCTGAGCGAGGGCCTCGACCGCGCACTGGCCGCCGGTCGACCCCGGCTGGTGATCGTCCACGGGGTGGGTAGCGGGGCGCTCCAGGAGGCCGTCCGGCGCCAGCTCTCCGGCTCGCCCTACGTCTCCCGCTACACCGCCGGCACGGCGGAGCAGGGGGGCGACGGAGTGACCCTGGCCGAGCTGTGAGCCCTGCGCCGCCGCCTGCGCTAGCCGGGCGGCCCGAGATCGCGGGCCAGCTCGTCGGCGGCCAGGCGGCCGGCGGCCACCGCACCTTCGAGGCTGGGGGCCAGTCGGTAGTCGCCGGCCAGATAGACGCGCCGTCCCCGGGCACGCCGATCGCGCTGCACGCGCTCGAAGCAGGCCAGGGCCCGGTAGCGCCCGACGTCGAAGCGGGGCGCCGCGCGGGGGCAGCGCAGCACGCGCAGGAAGCTGACCGCGGCGGACAGGCTGGCATCGATGCGCTCCAGCCCCTCGAGCAGCTCCTTGACGACGGCGTCGTCGGGGGCGTCGAGGCTCCGCTCCGCCAGGGCCGGCGTGGCCCGCGCCAGGGCCAGCCCGCGCGCGTGGGGCACGCGCCCCGCGCGCACCCCCGGCTCCAGCAGCAGCGAGCCGATCGGAGAGCGCTCGCTGCGGGGCACATGGATCCGAAGGGGGTGGGCGTGGAGGGGCCGGCGCAGGCCCGCGGCCAGGGCGAGAGACGGCGCGTAGCGAACCCCGGCCAGGAAGTCCCGCTCGGCGCTCGTGAGCACCGGCTCGGCCAGGCGCAGGGCGTCCGGGGCCGAGGTGGCGACCACCACGGCGTCGGTCTCGAGCAGGCGCTCCCGCTCGCGGCCTCCCAGCGTCGTCAGGAGCGAGCCTCCGGGCAGGCGCTCGAGGCGCAGGGCCTCGACCTCGTAGAGCACGGGAAGGCGCGCGGCCGCGGCCTCGGGGAGCTCCGTCAGGGCCCCCCGCGGCAGGCCGTCATGCGCCGCTCGCCCGCGGCTCCCGCGCAGCAGCAGCAGCGCTCGGCTGGCCTGCTCGGAATCCGCCAGGCAGTCGGAGAGCTCGGGCTCCAGCCAGCGATCCACGACGTCGCTGCCGAAGTAGAGGCGCCCGAAGTCCGCGACGCTGCGGTCGTCGAGGGCTGCGACCGCGGAGGGCTCGGCGGGCCGCAGGTGCCTCGCGTAGCGGGCGCGCAGCCGCGGCAGGCGGCCCAGGCGCAGGGCCTGCAGGGGCCGCAGGCCCGGCGTCCGCAGGGCCCCGAGGAGGGTCCTGGGGCCGCTCGGACGCACGCGGCCGCGGTGCAGCTGGGCCTGCTGGAGCGGCCGCAGCGGCAGCAGCTCGTCGCGCAGGCCCACCTCGTCGATCCAGCGCAGCAGCGCGCGATCCGCGGAGGAGAGCACGGGCCAGGCGGCGTCGAGCGTGAAGTCGTCCACGCGCGTGCCCCTCACGCGCCCGCCGGGCTGAGGCTCCCGCTCGCAGACGTGGGTCGCGAAGCCGCGGGCCTCCAGCTGCCAGGCCGCCGCCAGGCCCGAGAGGCCGGCACCGATCACCAGGACTCGGGGTCGGGCGCTCAGTCTTCCCCGACCTCCGGACCGGTATCGGCCCACAGCCCCTCGAGACCCGCGATCACGTCGTGCAGGGTCGCGAAGGGCTCGAAGGGCTCGCCGCGGCGCTCGAGCTCGCTGGCCAGCGAGTCCTTGGCAAAGGCCACGTCGGCCGCCAGGGCTCCACACAGGTCGGAGACGTAGCCGTTGCCCACGTGGACGATGGTGACGTGGGCGTTTCGCTCCCGGAAGCTCTCGATGTGTGCGCGCTTGCAGGTGCCCGTCCCGCAGCGACAGCTCGGATCGGAGCGACCGGGCCGCAGCCTCCAGCGCCCGCCGTCGTAGTCCAGGTGGTTCGCCTCGAAGGCAAAGCGCAGCCGGTGGAGCTGCTGCAGGCGCAGCAGGTTCCAGTCGAAGCCGTCCGAGAGGACGCGGAAGGGCACGCCGTGGGCCTCGCACCAGGCGACCAGGTCGCGCGCCCCCGGATCGAGCTCGACCTCGCGCAGGAAGGCGTCGAGGGTCTCCGGCGGCAGGGCGAGCCCGTGCAGGACTTCCATGTTGTACTCCCAGGCGCTGATCTCGCCGCGCTCGTAGCGGGCCCACAGCGCGGGGCGCCGCTCGCCGGCATGGCGCTGGGCCAGCGTCGCTCCCACGTCCTGCACGGAGAAAGTGCCGTCGAAGTCGCAGAAGACGGCCAGCGGGGCGCGGTCGCGAACGCGGTAGACGACCGCGTCGTGAGGGGCCAGCGGCTCCGGGCCCCGCGCGCTGCCGAGCCGCGGCTCGCGGCGGGCCTCCCGGGGCTCGGCCTCCAGCCCTGCCGGGCGCGGCTGCCCGGAGGGGTTCCAGGCGGCGACCACCGCGCCGTCGGAGAGCGGCGCCCGGGTGGCCTCGACGATCTCCCCGGCCAGCAGATCCCGGGCGCGCGCGCTGCCCGGCAGACCCGCTGCGTCCACCTCGGCGGCCAGAGCGAAGGCCTCGCGCAGCTGCCAGCGCTCGGCGGACGAGAGCGTCGGCAGGTCGTCCGAGACGATCGCCAGGCCGCCGGTGGCGCCGATCGCCGCGCCCAGACTGCGGCGCTCGGCCTCGGAGAGCTGGGAGTCGCGGCTGCGCACCATCAGACAATCTGGATCGTTGAGCCAGAGGCGGCGGTGCATCCAGACGCGGGCCAGGGTGTTGCGGATGGCGCTGCGCACCGAGGGCTGGGTCTCCTCGAGGCCGGGCACGGAGACCTCGGGCTGCGGGTGCCAGGTGGGCGCCACGTCGGGTCCGACGCGCATGCCGTCCACCACGCCGACGGCGGCGCCGAGGGGACAGCCGCAGCCCAGCAGGAAGGTCTCCTCGCCCGCGCCACTGCGCAGCGCCTCGAGACCTCGACGCAGGCGGGCCGCGCGGGGCAGCCCGGGGTCGTGACCCTCCGCGCGCATGGCGCCGGCGTAGAGGAAGTCGAGCTTGAGGTAGCGGAAGCCCAGGCCCACCAGGGCCCGGGCGGTCTCCTCCAGGTGCCGGATGGCCTCCGGGTGACTGGCGTCCAGCGCGAAGACCGAGAGCTGGGGCGTCCACTCGGGATGCAGCAGCGCCCGAAAGGGCTCGCCCGCGCGTCGCAGCAGCCACTCGGGATGCTTGCGCAGCAGCTCGCTCTCGGGCACCGCACAGAAGGGCGCCAGCCACAGCCCGGGCGTGAAGCCGGCCGAGCGGATCTCCTCCGCCAGCGGCGCCAGCCCGCGTGGAAAGCTCTCGTTCGTCTCGAGCCAGTCGCCCACGGCGCGCTGGTATCCGGCGTCTATCTTCACCACGTCCTCGGTCAGCCCTGAGCGATCTGCGGCCAGGGCTTCCAGGTTGCTCTGCACCTCACTCTCGTCGACGCGCTGAAAGAAGTGATACCAGCTGCACCAGCCGGTCAGGAAGGGCCGTGCCGCGCGGGCCCCGGCGAGGCGCCCGTGGCTCTCGGCGTAGGACTCGAGCAGCCGCGAGGCGTCGTCGTCCAGCGCCACGCGGAGCCGATCCAGGTCGAGCGCCTCCCCCGGACGCAGCGTCGCGTCGACCACCAGCTCGGCCTCGATCGCGACCGCGTCGCCCTCCGGTCGGAGGTAGAGGACCCCGAAGCTGCGGCCGCGCTCCTGGGCGCCGACCAGGCAGGCGGCGCCGCCGGGCGAGGCCCCCACGACGGTGACCAGCTCCGACTCGTGCCAGCCCTCCCGGTCGAGCGGGCGTGCCCCCACCGCATGGTGCATGCCGCGCAGCCAGGCTCCCGAGGGGAAGGGAGGCTCGCCGAGCCCGTCGAGCTCGCGCGCCCCGGTGTAGGACCAGGACTGCCAGCCGTGGCGCAGGAAGCGCAGCGAGCCCGCGTCGGGCGCGAGCCAGCGGAAGCCCAGCACCAGGCTCTCCAGCTGCTGGCTGCGATCGCTGAGGTTGAGCACGCGGAGGTCGAGCCAGGCCTTGCTGCCGGAGGAGTTCAGCTCGACCCCGACGCCCCACGGCCCCAGGCGCTGCTCGCCGGGAGCGAGGGGGAGCTCCGCCGCGACGGGCAGGCCCTCGTCCGGCCCGGGCGCTCCGGTAGCCTCGGCCGTGCGGACGGCGAGCCGGGTGGGCTCGACGCGGCCCGCCCGAGCGTGCGCAGCGACGGCAGCGGAGCCGGCCATGCGCGCGCCAGTATAGGCAATCGATGCAACGGACCTTCCTCGAGCGACTGCGCTCCGACGGCGCCACCGCTCGGCCGATCCTGCTGGACGGCGCCATGGGGACCGAGCTGGAGAGGCGGGGCAGCCCCTGCACCCTGCCGCTGTGGTCCGCCGAGGCGCTGATCGAGCGACCCGACCGGGTCGCCGAGGTCCATGCGGACTATGTCGCGGCGGGCTGCGACGCCCTGACTGCCAACACCTTCCGCACCCAGCGGCGCAGCCTGGAGCACGCGGGGCTGGGCGAGCGCGCGGCGGAGCTGACGCGGCGAGCCGTGGAGCTGGCACGGGAGGCGGCGCAGCGCTGCGAGCGGCCGATCGCGGTGCTGGGCTCGGCGCCGCCGCTGGAGGATTGCTTTCGCCCGGAGCGGGTTCCGGAGCCCCCGGCCCTGGAGCGCGAGCACGCCGAGCACGCCGAGCAGCTGGCGGCCGCCGGCGTGGACGCCGTGCTGGTGGAGACCATGAGCACCGCCCGCGAGGCCCGGGCCGCCGCCCGCGGCGCGCGCGCCGCGGGCCTGCCGGCCCTGGTCTGCTTCCGCTGCGGTGCCGCCGGTCGTCTGCTCTAGGGCGAGCCGCTGGCTCGGGCGCTGGCCGAGCTGCGCCGGGAGGAGCCGATCGCCCTCGGCGTCAACTGCCTGCCGCTCTCCGCCGTGGAGCCCTGCCTGGCCCTCCTGCAGGACCTCGAACTACCCTTCCTAGTGTATCCCAACCTGGGCTCGCCGGCCGAGGGAGGGGTCTGGAGCGAAGACCTCTCCCCAGCGGGCTTCGCCGAGCGTGCCCTCTCCTGGCTCTCGGCGGGGGCCCGTGCCGTCGGCGGCTGCTGCGGGACGCGCCCCGAGCACCTGGCGGCGCTGGCCGCGCGGCTCTGAGGCGGGGGCGATCGGATTCTTCCGTGGTCGGACGCAAAATGCGTCACCCCACGAGCGCCGCTTCCGCAGCCCTGCCGCCGGCCGATGGCGAGCTGCGGAGGAGGTGCGCCGTGCGGTGGCTCTGCTGCGGGTCGCAGCGCGGGCTCGACCGCTGGCACGAGCCTTGCTCTATGGGGTGCTCGAGTCCAAGAAGCGCATTGTCGTTGGCGCCCGGGTCGGCTACCCCTCCCATCGAAGGAAAGCGATGAGCCGGCCCGGGCGCTCCCATTCGCAGAACCGCTCGCGGATCCGCTCGGCCTCGCAGCTCCGCGCCTCTCCGCAGGACGGGCTGCGGCCCCGACCGCTCCCCCTGCCTCCCCTGCTTCCGAGCCCACGACGCCAGCGCTCCGGGCCGGGAGCCTTCGCCTGGCGCGAGGGCCTGCCGATCGTGCTCGCGCCCGGGGCGGGCGCGAGCGAGCTGGCTGCGGCGCGCCGGCTGCAGAGCGCCGTGCGCGAGGCCTGCGGTCGCGGGCTCCGCATCGAGGGACACGCTCGCAGCGAGGACCTGGGCCCGCGCGTGGAGCTGCGGCGCGAGGCGGAGGCCGGCGAGGCCTATCGCCTGGAGGTGAGCCCGGAGCGCGTGCTCGTCGTCGGCGCCGGGCCGGCGGGCCTTCGCTACGGGGTGGAGACCCTGACCCAGCTCCTGCGCGGGGGCCGCGTGCCCGCCTGCGAGATCGAGGATGCCCCGGACTTCCCGCACCGCGGCCTGATGCTGGACGTCTCGCGCGGCAAGGTGCCGACGCGCGCGACGCTCGAGGGCCTGGTCGACCTGTGCCTGCGCCTCAAGCTCAACACCTTGATGCTCTACGTCGAGCACACCTTCCGCTTCCGGCGACATCCGCGGATCGGAGAGGGCTGCGCCCCGCTGGCTGCCGAGACGCTGCGCGCCCTGGACCTCTACGCAGCCGAGCGTCACGTCGAGCTGGTGCCCTGCCTGCAGTCCCTCGGCCACATGGAGCACCTGCTGCGCCTCCCCGAGTACGCGGAGCTGGCCGAGACCGAGCGGCGCTGGACCTTGTCGCCCAGCCATCCGGGGAGCTACGCCCTGCTGGCGGATCTCTACGCGGAGCTCCTGCCGAACTTCCGCTCGGCGCTCTTCAACGCCAACTGCGACGAGCCCTACGACCTGGAGCACGGCCCCTCGGCAGAGGCGGCGGCGCAGCTGGGTCCGGGCGGCGTCTTCCTCGAACACGTCCGGCGGATTCGCGACCTGGCGAAGGCCCACGGCAAGCGCACGATGATCTGGGCCGATGTCGTCCACGCCCACCCCGAGCGCATTCCCGAGATCGACCGCGACCTGCTGCTGCTCGACTGGTGGTACGAGGCCGACTTCGACGCGGATCGCGTGGCCCGCTTCGCAGAGCACGGGCTGGACTTCTGGGTCTGCCCCGGGACCTCCAGCTGGAACTGCCTCTTCCCCCGGGTGCCGAACAGCCTGCAGAACATCTCCCGCTACGCCGAGGCGGGCCGGCGCCACGGGGCCAGCGGCCTGCTGGTGACCGATTGGGGCGACTTCGGCCACTACAACCTGCAGGGGAACTCGTGGCTGGCCTTCGCCTGGGCGGCCCAGCAGGCCTGGTCGGGTCCCGTCGAGGCCCGCTCCTTCGACCGGGCCTTCTCGCGCCTGGTCTTCGGCGAGGAGAGCGGCGGCGCCGCCGCGAGGCTCTACCGGGAGCTCGGATCCGTCCACGAGGCGGGCTTTCGCATCTTCAACGGCTCCCCGCTGCAGCTGCTCTTCTTCGACGACCTCGACGAGGCCTATTTTCTGGACGGGGCGCGGCGCGCGCCGCTGCGGCGCAGCCTGCGCTCCCTCGAGCGACTGCGCGAGCGCCTGGAGCGGCAGGCCCCGGGCTGGCGAGCGGATCCCCGGAGCGTGGACGAGCTGCGCTACGCGGCCGAGGCCAGTGCCTGGGCCTGTCGCAAGAGCCTCGCCGCGCTGGAGGTCCTCGACTGGCGGCGTCGGCCGCAGCGGCTCGACGCGCGGGGGCGGCGGGCGCTGGCTCGCGAGCTCGCGTCGCTGGCCGCCGAGCAGGCGAGCCGGGGGCGCCGGCTGCGCCGGCTCTGGCTGCAGCGCTCCGAGCTCCCGGGCTTCGAGATGACCCGGCGCCGGCTCGGGCGCTCCGTCGCGAGCCTGCGTCGCGCCGCCCGCGCCCTGGAGCGCAACCGGCCTCCGAGCCCGCCGCCGCCGCACCCGGGCTTTCCGGCGTTCGAGGTCTTCCGGCGTCTCAAGCGCGCCACGGAGGGCTAGCCCCGGCGGCGCGGCTCTTCGACGGAGAAGAGCACGATCAGCAGGGCCGCGACCTGGAAGCCGATCGCGATCCAGAAGACCGACGCGTAGGAGAGCGCCGCCACCGCCAGACCGCCCAGCGCCGCGCCGGCCGCGGCCACCAGATCGGAGGCCGAGTTCGCCACGGCGATGCGCATGGGCAGGTCGTCGCGTCGCCCGAACTCCAGAGCCAGGTTCTGGGCCGACATCTGGTAGCCGCCCAGCCCCGTCCCCAGCACGGCGAAGACCGCGAGCACGAAGTCGGGGGAGGCCGCCTCCATCAGGCCGACCACGGCGAGCACCCACAGGCCCAGCGAGGCCAGGAAGGTCGCGCGAAAGCCCAGGCGATCGGCCACCACGCCCCAGCCGAGGTTGCCGAGGCTCTGGCCGAGCACGAAGGCCCCGGTCAGGTCGCCGAGCTGGGCGCGCACGATGCCCACCTGCTCGAGCGCGAAGAGCGCGTAGAAGGGCATGCCCATGCGTCCCATCGTCCCGAGGGCCCGCGCCAGGAAGTAGCGGGTGAAGGCCGGGTCTTCGCGGAGCAGCTCCGGGAGCTGGCGCAGACGCGTCCCCACCCCCGAGGAGACGCGCACGCCCGGACTGGCGGGCTCGCGCACGAAGAGCAGAAAGCACAGGCCCAGGGAGGTGAGGCCGAAGGCCACCAGGAAGGTGGTCGCGAAGCCGTTCCCGAGGACGTCGGCCTCGACCAGGTAGCGGCCGGCCAGCACGGAGACCCCCGTGGCGGTCACGCCGGAGAGTGCGTTGCGCAGGCCCATCAGCAGGCCGCGGCGCTCCACGGGGATCACCTTCGACACCAGGAAGTGGAAGACGACGCCCTGGACGCCCAGGAAGATCCCGAAGAGCAGCAGGAAGGACCAGGCCGCGATCAGCGCCCCCAGCTCCGGAAGCAGCAGCCCCGACAGGGCCAGGCCGAGGATCTGCAGGCGCATGACGGCGCCGACGGCGAAGCCCACGGGCAGCACCCTGCGCCGGTGCTCGATCAGGGTCGCCCCGGCGACCGGCGAGAGAAACATGCCCAGGTACTGGAGGCCGCGCGCGACGCCCACCGCCACCGTCGAGCCGGACAGCATCTCGATGTAGACGGGCACGAAGGTCGGCGCGTTGAGCAGGCGCATGCCGGTCTGGCCCAGCAGCCCGTGCCCCAGGTGGGCCAGGTAGTTGCGGCGCAGGTCGCGCCGGACCTCCGCCTGGAAGGCCGCCTCGGGGCCGGGCTCAGCGCGGGACAAGGCGCGGCGGGGGGCGGCGCGAGACCTGCACGCGCCCGGCCGTCTCGGCGGCGTCGCGCAGCAGGCGCCGTGCAATGCCCGCCAGGTAGACCGAGCCGGTGACGCAGAGCAGCTCGCCCTCGGCCTGCGACTCGGCCGCCGCCCGCAGCGCCAGGTGGGGGTTGGGGACGACCTGCAGCTCCAGATCGGAGGCCACGCCCCGCGCCGCGGCGGCGATCTGCTGCGGCTCGAGCGAGCGCGTCGGCTCGGCCCGGGTGATCGTCAGCCGCTCGAAGCAGGGGAGCAGCTCGGCGAGGATGGCCGGAACGTCCTTGCCGGCGGAGATCGACAGCACGAGGTGGGCGCGGCGCCGGGGCACCCTGCGCAGCACCTCGGCCAGCGCCCGCGCCGAGGCCTCGGTGTGAGCGCTGTCGACGAGCACCGGCGGCTCGCGACGCAGCAGCTCCGCGCGACCGGGCAGGACGACGCTCGCCAGGGCCCCGGGCGCGACCTGCCGGATCCGCTCGGCCGGGTGGCCCGCGCGCAGCAGGCAGGCCAGGGCGAGGGCGGCATTGTGGGCCTGGTGGGCCCCGGCCGCTGCCAGGGGGGCCTCGATCTCGAGCTCGCCTTCGCGGAAGCGGATGCGGCTGCCGCCCCCGGGCTCGGGCCGATGCTCCAGCTGGAAGTCGCGGCCCAGCCAGGCCGCGGGCGCCCCGAGCGAGGCCGCGCGCTCCTCGACCACGCGGCGCCCCCCCACCCGCCCCCCCCCCCCCCCCCCCGGCCCCCCCCCCACAACGCAGCCCCCCCTCGCGCCCGCCCAACGGGCGGGG
>CAZYOL010000043.1:0-3989 GCA_964649065.1 uncultured Spirochaetales bacterium | reverse complement strand
CGGCGCGCCGCCTCCGGCAGCGCGCCGACGACCAGGGGCACCCCCGGCTTCACGATGCCGGCCTTCTCGCCGGCGATCGTGGCGTGGTCGGGGCCCAGGCGGTCGGTGTGCTCGAGCTCGATCGAGGTGATGCAGGTGACGCGAGGCGAGACCACGTTGGTCGAGTCGAGGCGACCGCCGAGTCCGACCTCCAGCAGCACCTGGTCGACGGCGGCCTCGCGGAAGAGCAGGAGCGCGGCCGCGGTCGTCACGTCGAAGAAGGTGGGGGAGCGCTCGCGCGGCCCGCGGCGCAGCTCCTCGACGACCGGCCGCAGGCTCTCCAGCGCCGCTGCCAGGCGCGCTCCGTCCACGGCCCGCGCGTCGATGCGGAAGCGCTCGCTCCAGTGCTCCAGGTGAGGAGAGGTGAAGACACCGGTGCGCAGGCCGGCCGCGCGCAGCACCGACTCGGCCAGCAGCACGGTGGAGCCCTTCCCCTTCGAGCCGGCCACGTGCACGATCTCGAGCTCGCGCTCGGGGCTTCCCAGCCGCTCCAGCAGGGCCCGGGCCGGCTCCAGGCCCAGGCGAAGGGGAACGGTCGGTCCCTTCTCCAGGTTGACGAGGCCGTCGAGCCAGCGGGTGGCATCCCGCTCGCTGCGCAGCGGCCCGCCGGAGTCGCTCATGCGCCGGGCTCTGCTCCCAAACGACGCGAGGCGGCCGCCGGGCCGCCTCGCTGACAAGGGCTCCGGGAATTCCGGGCTACTGCACCATGTACCGCTTCCACTGGCGGTATTCCTTCACCGCGGTGCTCGTGGACTCCACGGCCGGGAAGTAGAACTTGACCGCGTGCCCGCACTCCCGGCAGATCTTGTAGCAGAACTTGAATCCGTCGATCTCGCGGGTGGAGCCGACGGTCTCGCGGTTCTCGTCGCTGCAGCAGGACGAAGCGGAGACGGGAGACACGATCCGCTTCGGGTAGTCGTTGCGAGGCTTCTCGTCGTCGGTGTAGCGGATGATGTTCTTGACGACCCGGTTGGACTTCGTGTCCGTGCTCTGTTTCCGGATGTTGCTGCCGATGCGTCTCAACGGGATGACCTCGCGACTTGGACTCCTTCGAGCGGTCGGCAACCTCCTGCCAACGCACGAAGGAGCGGGGAGAAATCCTGATAGGCGGTGCGGCACGGTGCACCGTCCGAGTAGCGGAGCGCGCTCTCGGAGGGATCGGAGGCGAGCCGCAGCAGCGTCGAGCTGCGGGTGCCGTAGTGCTCGGTGTGGACGCAGGTGGCGGCCAGGGCGTCCTCCAGCGGCTCGTGGTGGCGGCAGAGCCCGGCGAGCCCCTCGAAGAGCTCCTCCCCGCCGAGACCCGCCAGCTGCCGAGCCCGGGCCGCGATGCGACGGACCTTGGGCGTGGGATGCCGGGGATCGGCGTTGCCGATCACGTGCAGGCCGGGGTCCAGATCGATGCGCACGGGGCGCTCGTGGTAGCTCACGACGCTGGCCTGCTCCTCATCCGCGACCAGGAGGTTGAAGGGGTTGTAGGCGCCCTCCGGCAGGCGGCTGAGGCGATCGGCGGCCCGAGCGGCGCTGCCGGCCTCCAGCGCGTCGTGCACCAGCAGCCCGCGGGACCGGCGCCGGGGATCCGGGTCGGGGCAGGGCCGGTTGGTGACGGCCGCAAAGAGCGGGCCCTGCCCCAGGGCGAGCCAGGTGCCCCCGGCCCGGAGGTCGCGCGGGGCGAGTGCGGTCCCCCAGGAGAGGGAGCGCAGAGCCGGGGGCTGCGCCGGGCGATCCAGGGCTTCGTCCCGGTTGGCGGCCACGACGAGCGACGCTCCCTCGATGCAGCGGTACAGGGCGATCAGCGTGCACATGGAGTCGGAACGCGTGCCCGGCCCGGGGCTCGCGCGAGTGAGGAGTCGTCGGCGACTTCGCAGGCCGCCAGCTGTCGCGCGAGGGGCGCAGACATGCGGGATGGCGGAAGATACTAGATTTTCGGGACTTTTCCAGCCTGGCGCGAGCCGCTGGCGCGCGGCTCAGGCCCGGACGAGGCGGAGCGAGCGCTCCCGCGCCTGCTCGTGGGACGGCTCCTGCTCGGCGGCCGCCTTCGACCAGCCCATCGTCGCGCGTGCCCGCTCGGCCCGGCTCCGGGCCAGCTCCGGATCCATGTGCAGGCCGTAGCGCCCGAAGACCGGCGCGAGCTGCTCGTAGTTCTGGCGGATCGTCGAGCGCACCGACTCGAAGCCCTGGCGCAGCGCCTCCGAGCGCTTCCAGAAGGCCAGCGGATTCATGGCGAAGAAGTCCGCGTCCTGCTCCCGCGGCTCCAGCAGCACGATGTCTCCCTGGAAGCGGTCGTCGGCCAGGTAGCGCTGGATGCCGATCTTCAGCCGCGAGTGGAGCAGGGTGCGGAAGACCTGATTGATCACCACCAGCATGCCGCGATCGGAGAGGTAGCGGCCGTCCGCGAAGTAGGAGGCCTGCTCGTTCTCGGCGTCGATGCGGTTCAGGAAGGGGCGGAACGGGTTGTAGCAGATGATGAGGTCCGCTCCCTTCTCGATGGCGACGTCGATGTTGGCGGTGTGGCGAACCCCGCCGTCGACGTAGTCGACCCCGTTGATGCGCGCCGGCTTGTAGAAGATGGGCAGCGCACAGGAGGCCTGCACGGCCTGGGAGACGGTGACCTCGCTGTTCTCGTCCCCGCCGAAGATGACCCGCTCGGCGGTGTCGAGGTCACAGGCCGAGACGTAGAGCTTGCGGTTGCGATTGCGCTCGAAGGCCCGGAACTCGTTCGGGATGCCGAGCTTCTCGAGCCCCCGGCGCAGCCAGCGCTCGAGGGCCGAGTTGTCGAAGAAGCCCGTCGGCAGGTGGTTCAGCAGCGCCGGGACCTCCCGCTTGGGCGAGACGAACTCGATCAGGCCCATCACCAGGGCCTCGAAGCGCGTGTAGGTGGGCTGCCGCACGAAGTCGCGGACCCGCGAGCGAACGGTCTCGGGCAGGCCGGGGAGGGCCCGGCCGAAGTCCCAGGCCACGCCGGGGAAGTAGGTGAGCGCGTCGTATGCGAAGCGGGCGGGACGCGACACGAACTCGGAGACGTTGGGGTTGTAGAAGTCGATGGGACGCAGCTGGTCGAAGGTGTCGTGGCTGCCCTCCAGCACCTCGATCATCTCGTCGGCCGTGATGCCACTGGCCAGGGAGGCCGCCAGGATCGAGCCGGCCGAGAGGCCGACGTAGAGGTCGCAGTCGGTGACGCGCCGGTCGACGAAGAAGTCGTCCAGGGCCTTCAGCCCGCCGACCTTGAATGCGCCCCCCGAGACCGCGCCCCCGGCCAGCACCAGGGCCACCCGCGGCTTGCGGCGGAGAGTCCCGGAATCGCTCTTGCGGATCAGCGTCAGACCCACGCGCTTCGCCTCCCACGGTGTCCGAGTCGGCCCACGCCGGGCTCGCGAAGGCCGCCCCCACGCGGCCCGAAGCGATCCGCTAGACGCAAGCGCTCGGAGTCTGGTTTCCGCTGCACCGCGTTAAGATAGCATGCGCCGACACCCGCCCGGGTGCAAACCGGTGCCGAGCGTCCGAAATTGCGAAGCCTGCCGTTCCTGGGGCGTTTTGGTCGGAGCCCGCGAGCTGTGGACCCCCTGGGGCCGGGCTGCGCCCGGGGCTTCCGGGGATGCTGCATCGCGTTGGAGAAGTGTGGGGATTTGTCCCCGCTATTGGGCATGTGGTAAACCTGGAGTGCTCTTACAACCAGAAAGCCGGGCGGCCGGTCGACCGATGAGTCGTCGGGCCGCGTGCGATCGGCCGAGGTCTCGAAGCGGCTCTCGCGCCGATCCGCCGGGAAGGTCGCGATGACAATGCGCAGGTTCCCCCTGGTCTCCCTGGCTGCGCTCGGCGGTCTCGCCGCTCTGCTGGTGGCCCCGCTGGGCTGCGCCACCGGTGGCGGTCCGGCTGCGAGCCCCGGGGTGGGATCCGTCGCCGCCGGCCCCAGCCCCCCCAGCCCCGATCCGAACGACCCGAGCTTCGACCCC
>CAZYOL010000042.1:0-24448 GCA_964649065.1 uncultured Spirochaetales bacterium | reverse complement strand
CGGGCCCGGGCGGCACCTTCCAGTCGGACCAGGTGCTGGTCGGCCTGGACGTGATCTACCAGTTCTGATCGGAGCCACGCGAAGAGCGCGCTGAGAGGAGCGCGGGACGGGCGCGGCGTCGCGGCCGCGGCGCCGCGCCTCGTCGCTCCAGGCCTGCCCTCCCGCGACGCCGCTCCCGCAGCTCCCCTCCGGAGCGCGGCGGCCCGAACAGCCGGCCGGAAAGGGCCGCGCGGCGCGGGTGCGAAAGGGGGAGGACCAGCGCAGCGCGCGCGGGCCCGGCGCAGCGTGAGCGGCGTCGGGCCCGGAGCGGTCTAGCGAGAAGGGATCGGGAACGAAGGTCGGGGCGGCCCGAGGGCCACCGGAGTCACGAGTCCGGGTCGAGCTCGCCGCGCGGATCGGCGTCCCGCGACATGACCCACGACGGCACCAGGCCGAGCTTCTCCATCTTGGAGTAGAGCGTGCGCCGGCCGATCCCGAGCTCGCGGGCCGCCGCCGAGCGATTGCCGCGAGAGGCCCGAAGGGCCTGGGCGATGCGCCAGGCCTCGGCGAGTGCCAGCCACTCGCGCAAGGGCAGCTTGCCGCTGCCGTTGGTCACTCGAGCCCTTCGCTCCAGCTCCTCGAGATGGAGCTCGGCGAAGCGCTGATCGAAGCCGTTGCGGGGGTGCTCGTCCATCGATCCGAGGTGAATTGCAAACGATGTGCCGAGCCCAGCGGGGCGCTCGTTGCGCCTCACAGCCGGAGCTGCTCCCCTCTGCTCGGCAAACGGGCAGCGCTGCCCAGCGCCTGCGCAGCCCGGCGCTCAGGGCTCGGGCTGGGGGGCGGCCCGGCCGACGCCGTAGCCCAGCGCCTCGAGACGCCGCCGATCCTCCTCGCCGAGCAGCTGTGGGGTCTCGCCGCGCATCTCGAGCTCCGCCCGCAGCGCATCGAGACGCGCCCGCAGCTCGCGCGCGACCTGGGGCGCGGCCGCGGCGAGATCGGTGTTCTCCCGGCCGCTCCGGTACAGCGCGCCCCGCCAGATCCCGTCGCGCAGGGTGGTGACGAGCTTGAAGTCGCCGTCCACCAGGGCGCGCCGCGGCAGCCGACCGCCGGCCAGGTTGGCCAGGTAGGGGACGGAGGCGGCCGCCTCGGCCCCCTCCGCCAGCAGGTCGCGACCGCGCCCCGGCGCCGGGGCCTCGTAGCCCAGGACGCGCAGCAGGGTGGGCAGCAGATCGACGAGGCTCACCAGATCTTCCCGGCGCGCCGGGGCCCGTCCGGGAATGCGCAGCATCAGGGGTACCCGGACCAAGGGATCGCTCAGCAGCTCTCCGTGGGCGAACCAGTAGTCGTTCTCACCGAGGCCCTCGCCGTGGTCGGCCACGAAGGCGACCAGGCTTCGCTCCCACAGGCCCCGCTCGCGCAGACCGTCGAACAGCGCTCCCAGGGCCGCGTCCACGTGAGCGACCTCGGCGGCGTAGCCGGCGCGGTAGAAGGCGACGTCGCGGCGGCCCTCGAGGAGCTGGTAGCCCGGGAGCCCTTCGACGCCGCTGTGGTCCCGGTTCACCGGAAGCTGACGCCCGGCGTCCGGAGCGCGTCGCTCGAGCTCCAGGTAGCGCTCGCGATCGGGCGGCGTGTAGGGCCCGTGTGGATCCTGATAGTGCACCCAGAGGAAGCAGGGCGCGTCGGGAGCCGCGCGGCAGGCGTCGAGGGTGCGCAGGGCGGCTTCGGTGGTGGCGCCCCCTTCGCGCTCCGGCCAGCGGCGCGTGGCCTCGCGGTCGGGAAAGTCGTCGTCGTAGAGGTCGAAGCCGCGCGCCAGCCCGCAGGCCTCGCGCAGCACGAAGTTCGAGACCACGGCGGCCGTCCGCCAGCCCCGCTCGCGCAGGGCACTGGCCAGGGTCGGCGTCGCCTCCGGCAGCGAGGACTCGTTCCGGCTGATGCCCAGCTCCTCCGGGTAGAGGCTGGTGAAGATCGAGGCGATCGACGGCAGGGTGAAGGAGGCCGTGGCGTAGGCCCGCTCGAAGACCAGCGACTCCCCGGCCAGCTCGTCGAGGGCGGGCGTCAGCCCGCGCTGGCTGCCGTAGGCGCCCAGGTAGTCGGCCCGCAGGGTGTCGACGCTGACCAGGAGCAGCAGCTCCGGCGCGCGCGGGCCGCCGCAGCCCGCCGCCGCCAGGACGAGCGCAGCGGCGGCCAGGGCGCGGGGGCGCAGGCCGCGGCCTAGCGGCCCTTCCACTGGGGCGCGCGCTTCTCGGCGAAGGCGCGCGGGCCCTCGCGGAAATCCTCGCTCTTCACCATGGCGCGCACCTGCTCGTAGGAGCCGCGGGTGGCCTCCTCGAGGCTCGGCGCGTCCAGGCCGGCCAGCGCCGCCTGCTTGCTGGCCCGGACCGAGAGGGGCGCACACTCCAGGATCTGCTCCGCCCAGCGGCGCGCGGCGGACAGCGCCTGACCGACCGGCACCACCTCGTTGACGAAGCCGAGCTCGAAGCCCTCGCGCGCGCTCACGCGGCGTCCGGTGAGCAGCATGCCCATGGCCTGCTTGAGGGGGATCTGTCGAGGCAGGCGGTGCATGCCGCCGGCCAGGGCGGCCAGGCCGACCCGGGGCTCGGGCAGCGCGAAGCTGGCGTTCTCGGACGCCACCAGCAGGTCGCAGGCCAGCGCGATCTCGAAGCCGCCGCCCAGGGCGACGCCGTTGACCGCTGCGATCACCGGCTTGACCAGATCGAAGCGGGCCGTGAGGCCGCCGAAGCCCTTCTCGGGAACGGGCAGCTTGCCGTCGGCCCGGGCGGTGTACTTGAGGTCGTTGCCGGCGCTGAAGGCACGCTCCCCGGCTCCGGTCACGATGGCCACCCACAGCTCCGGATCGGCCTCGAAATCGTCGAAGGCGGCCGTCAGCTCCTCGTTGGCAGGAGGATGCAGCGAGTTCATCACCTCGGGTCGATCGATCGTCACGATCAGGACGCGACCGTCGCGCTCGACCTGGCTGAACTCGCCCATGAGATCTCCTCGACGTCCGGGGATCGGGCAGGGTAGCCCGCCGCTCCGCCCGGGGCTCAGCGCCGGAGACCGTGCTCTTCGAGCCGCTCCTCGAGCAGCGGGATGCGATCGTGGCCCCAGAAGGGCTCCTCCCGGTGCACGAAGATGGGAACGCCGAAGATGTGGTCCGCGTGCGCCTCCTCGATGCAGGCATCGAGGCGCGCCGGCCCGTCGCCGGCCAGCAGCGCGAGGTAGTCGCTCCCGGACTGGCCGAGCGACTCGATCAGCTCCGCGATCTCGTCGGGCACGTCGACCTCGAGGCTGCGCTCGAAGAAGCGCCGGAACACTGTCTCGGTGTAGGGGCGGAAGAAGTCGCGGTCCTGCGCGAAGAGAGCGCCGATCAGCGAGGGACTCGAGTCGTAGATCTTCTGGGGGCCCCGGATCGGGAAGCCGCCCCGGCGGTTCGCCCAGCGGCGCGCGTCGAGGTAGGAGTAGCGGACCTTCCACTCGCTGTAGACGCTGCGCTGCCCCACGCCCTTGATGCGCAGCGTGAAGGGGATCCAGCGCAGCTCCACCGCGTAGCGCTCCGGCAGCGCGAAGGCGGGCTCCACGGCCAGGTAGGCGAAGGGGCTCTTGTAGTCGAAGTAGAGCTTGACGATCTCGGCCTCGGACATGCCCGGACCATAACCTGATACCTTCGCAGCGTGCACGAGACGCTGCGACGGCGGCTCGATCCGGCAGCCGCCGGGCTCGTCCCGAGTGCCATCGGGCTCGCCGGGCTCGTCTTCGCCGGGCTGTTCGGGACGGCCTGCGAAGACGGCCGCAGCCCGGAGCGGCCCCCGACTCCGCCCCACATCGTGCTGCTGATCGGCGACGACCAGGGCTACCGCGACTTCGGCTTCATGGGCTCCCCGATCGTCCAGACCCCGAACCTCGACCGCCTGGCGAGCGAGGGCCTGCTGCTCCGGAACGGCTACTCGACCTCCAGCCGCTGCCGTCCGGCGCTGCGCACCCTGCTGAGCGGCCTCGAGCCCCTCCGCTACCACGTGCGCGAAGCGGAGATCCGGGAAGACCTCGCGAGCCGGGGCCTCGAGGGCTCGGCGGGCCAGGTCGTGCGCCAGCTCGCCACACTGCCCCGGCTGCTGGGCGCGAGCGGCTACGCGAGCTTCCAGGCGGGCAAGTACTGGGAGGGCCGCTTCGAGGACGGCGGCTTCGACGCGGGCATGAGCCGCGGCCATCCGCACGATGGCCGCGGCCTGGTTCGGGAGGGCCTGCAGCCAGTCCTCGACTTCCTCGACGGTCTCGACGGCGAGCCCTTCTTCCTGTGGTTCGCACCGCTCCTGCCGCACCTGCCCCACGACCCTCCGGCGCGGCTGCTGGAGCGCTACCCGGACTCCCTGGACGCGAGGCTGCGCGCCTACTACGCCAGCGCCTCCTGGCTCGACGAGGGCATCGGCGAGCTGCTCGCGGCCCTCGAGGCGCGCGGACTGCGCGAGAACACGCTGATCGTCTTCCTGGTGGACAACGGCTGGCAGGCGCGAGCGGGACGCCGGATGGATGGGCCGAAGGGCAAGGGCTCGCTCCACGAGCTCGGCTTCCGCACGCCGGTGCTGCTGCACGGGCCAGGGCGCATCGAGCCGGCGCGCCGGGATGCGCTGGTGTCGCTGGTGGACCTGCCGCCCACGATCCTCGACTACGCCGGCCTGGAAGTGCCCGACGACTGGCCCGGCCGCAGCCTGCGCCCCCTGGCCGAGGGCCGTGTCGCGCGCGTCCGCGAGCAGGTCGCGGGTCACATGCTGGCGTTGCGCAGGCAGCCTGGACGCCGCGAGTCGCCGCCGAGCGGGGCCTTCCTGAGGCGCGGCCGCTGGCGCTATCTGCTCTACTCCGACGGCGGCGAGGCCCTCTACGATCTGGCCAGCGATCCGGACGAGGAGCTCGACCTGGCACCCCGCAGGCCGGAGCTGTGTGCCGAGCTGCGCGGCCGGCTGCTGCGCTGGGTCGAGGAGACCACCCGCGGCGTCGAGGCTCAGTCGGCCTGGGACTCGAGCGCCGCGGCCGCCTCCTCCCACTCCCGATAGCGATCGGCGAGGGCGTCGCGCAGGTCCTGCTCCCGCTCGCGCAGCTCCCGCACGGCGTCGCCGTCCCGGTAGACCTCCGGCTGGGTCATGCGCAGCGCCAGCTCCCCGAGCTGCTCCTCGAGCGCCGTGATCGCCTGCTCCAGCGCGGCCACGCGCTTGCGCTGGCGGGCGAGCTGGCGCGCGCGCTCCTTGGCATCTTCGCGGGCCGCCATCCGACTCTGCTTGGAGGGCGCCGGCAACGCCGGCCCCGCCGACCGTTCCGCGCCGCCGAGCGGATCGCCGAGGCCCTGCGGGCGCTCGATCAGCGCGCCCCCCGAGACCTCCACCACGCGGGTCGCGACGTTCTCGATGAAGGCCCGGTCGTGGGAGATGAAGAGCAGGGTCCCCGAGTAGGCGCCCAGGGCCGCCTCGAGCACCTCCCGGGCCACGAGATCCAGGTGGTTGGTCGGCTCGTCGAGGATCAGGAAGTTCACCGGCCGCAGCAGCAGCTTGGCCAGGGCCAGGCGCGCCTTCTCGCCGCCGGAGAGCACGCCGACCCGCTTCTCGACGTCGTCCCCGGAGAAGAGGAAGGCCCCCAGGTGACCGCGCAGCCTGGGGACGTCGTCGGTGCTGGCACCGGCGGCCAGCTCCTCGAGCACGCTGCGCGAGGCGTCGAGGGCCTCGCGCTGGTGCTGGGCGAAGAAGGCGGCGTCCACGTTCGCGCCGAGGCGGCGCTCGCCGCGGTCGGCGGCCACCGCACCGGCCGCGATCCCGAGCAGCGTCGACTTGCCGGCGCCGTTCGGCCCCACCAGCGCGACGCGCTGGCCGCGCTCGACGAGGAAGTCGAGCCCGCGGTAGACGACGGTCTCGCCGTAGCGCTTGTGCACGCCGCTCAGCCGCAAGACCTCGCGCCCGGCCCGGCGCGGGGGCGGAATCTGCAGGCGCATGCGCCGAGCGCCCTCCTGGGGCAGCTCGATGCGATCGAGCTTCTCCAGGGCCTTCACGCGGCTCTGCACCTGACTCGCCTTGGTGTTCTTGGCGCGGAAGCGTTCGATGAAGCGCTCGGTCTGGGCGATCTTTCGGTCCTGGCTGCGCTTCGTCGCCAGCAGCTGCTCCTGGCGCAGGGCCTTGTGCTTCTGATAGGCGTCGTAGCCGCCGGCGTAGAGATGGAGGCAGCGACGCTCCAGCTCTGCGATCCGCGTGGCGTGGCGCCGCAGGAAGGTGCGATCGTGGGAGACGACCACGACCGCGCCGGGGTAGGCGCGCAGGGTCTCCTCGAACCACTCGATCGAGGGCAGGTCCAGGTGATTGCCGGGCTCGTCGAGGAGCAGGACGTCGGGGGCCGAGAGCAGGAGCTTCGCCAGCTCGACGCGCATGATCCAGCCCCCCGAGAAGGCGCGCAGCGGGCGACGGCGGGCCGCCGCATCGAAGCCCAGCCCCTCCAGCACCTTCTCGACGCGGGCGCCGCGCTCGAAGCCGCCGGCCGAGGCGAAGTCGTGGCGGGCCCGGTCGTAGCGCTCGGCGAGCGGCCCGGGCACCTCGCGCCCCTCGCTCCCGCAGCGCTGCATCTCGGCCTCCAGCGCGGCCAGCTCCCGCTCGAGGTCCTCGAGGGCGGCCAGGGCCGTCGAGGTCTCGGCGAAGACACTGGTCTCGCGGGCCGGGTCGATCTCCTGCTCCAGCAGCTTGACGCGCACCTCCCGCGGCTTGCGCACGCTGCCTGCGTCGGGCGGCTCCTGCCCCGCCAGGATGCGCAGCAGGGAGGTCTTGCCGACGCCATTCGCCCCGATCAGGCCGATGCGATCCCCGGGCGCCACCTCCAGCGAGACCTCTTCGAAGAGCGTGCGGCCGGCGAAGGACCGGGAGACTCCCTCGAGACGCAGCAGCATGCGCCCGAGGCTAGCGGCTCAGGGCAGCCAGCCGGCCAGGTAGAAGCCGCCGTAGGCCGAGAGCGAGGCGAGCGAGACGAGGCCCAGCAGCGCGCGGCCCCAGGGGCTCGGATGGCGACGCCAGAGCAGCGCCGAGCTGATCCACACCAGCAGCGTCTCGGCAGCCGCGAAGCAGGCCCCGTAGTGCTCCGGGTCCCAGTAGCTGATCGGGCTCTCGAAGCGCCAGGCGCTGAGTGGAAAGAAGTGACGGTGCGCGTCCTCGCGGTGGAAGGGGAGATCCAGGGCGCAGTGGGCGAGACAGCTGGCGAAGAACAGGCAGGCGCCCCGGCGCCGCAGCAGCCAGGCCACGCCCAGCCCGAGCCCTGCCAACGGAATGGAGTTCCAGACGTCGAAGAGGGCCTGCCAGCCCGGCTCGAAGTACAGGACCTCGAAGATCTCCCGGGGCGATACGCCGCGGACCCAGCGCTCCCAGGCAAAGAAGACGAACATCGGGGCATCCGGGGCGAAGGCCCCGAGCAGGATCGGCGCCACGCAGCGCCGGCGCTCCGCCGGGCTCCGCTCTGCCCCCCCGAGCAGGGCCAGATTGAAGACCAGGTGCGAGGGGGTGTTCAGGAGCTTCTCCCCGCCGGCTCCGCCGGCCAGGGCCGGCGGGACGGACAGCCAGTATGATCCGCCGCATGAGGAGATTCGAGGGCCGCGTCGTCGTCGTCACCGGTGCCGCGTCGGGAATCGGCCGCGCCACCGTGCTGCGCCTGGCCGAGGAAGGAGCCCGGCTCACCTGCACCGACGTCCAGGTAGAGCTGCTCGAGGAGACCGTCCGGCTGGCCCGGGAGCGGGGCGCTGAGGCCGAGTCGCGGCTCGCGGACGTCTCCGACGAGGGCGAGGTCGAGTCGACGATCGCGGCCGCCCTGCAGCGCTTCGGCCGCCTCGACGTCGTCTGCAACATCGCGGGCATCCTGCGCTTCGGCCACAGCCACGAGGTGAAGCTGGGCGACTGGCAGCAGATCCTGGCGGTGAACCTGACGGGCACCTTCCTGATGTGTCGGGAGGCGATCCCGCACCTGCTCGAGACCGGCGGCAACATCGTCAACATGGCGTCGACCTCGGCCCTCGCCGGCCAGCCCTGGGCCAGCGCCTACTCGGCCTCCAAGGGAGGCGTCCTGGCCCTGACCCGGACGCTGGCCGTCGAATACGGCAAGCAGGGCCTGCGCGTGAACGCCCTGTGCCCCGGCTCGATCGAGACGCCGATCAAGGAGGCCTTTCACCTGCCCGAGGGCGCGGACCGCAAGCTCCTGCACCGGATGATGCCCCTCGACGCCTTCCGCGGCCCGGAGGTGGTGGCCAGCACCGTGGCCTTCCTGGCCTCGGACGAGGCCGCCCACATCAACGGCGTCGGCCTGCGCGTCGACGGCGCAACGCTCTCATAGCCCGGCCGGAAGGCCACAGGCGGGGGGCAGCTCGCGGATGCCCCGGGCCAGCGCCTCCGCCAGCAGCCGGTGGCCCTCGGCGTTCGGGTGGGTGTCGATCGCCGAGAGCCGCAGACCGGCGGCGGAGCGCCCGCGGAATTCGGGATAGCTCTGCACCACGGCCAGGCCCTGCTCGCGGGCGGCCTCGCCCACGAGCTCGTAGAAGCGCCGCAGCGGGTGCCCGAGCACGAGCTGCTGGACGTGGGTGTGGACCAGCACGACCACGCACAGCTCCCGCTCGGAGGAGATGCGAGCCAGCCGCGCCAGCCCCCGGGTCACCTGCGCCCAGGCCTCGGGATTGTGGAGGTAGTTGCGCTCGAGGGCGTACTCGTAGGAGCCCGGCGCGGGTCGCCACGCGCTCGCGAGCGCCACCGAGCGCGGCCAGAGCGCGGCCCAGAGCCGCGAGGGCGAGTCCTCGAAACGCCGCAGCCGGCGCAGGTAGGCGCGCCGCTCCGCCTCTGGGGTGGCCTGGTAGTAGGGCCCCTCGATGTCGTTCAGCGTGTAGCCGTAGACGACGAGCCGTGGCGCGTGGCTCAGGCCGAGGCGCTCCAGGCGACCGACGGCCTGGAGCACGTTGTAGCCCGAGACTCCGAGATTCAGCACCTCCACCCGGGTCCCGGACCGCGAGAGCAGGCGGGCGAGGCGCGCGGCGTAGGTCTCGGACTCCTCGACGCCCTGGCCCATGGCGATCGAGTCTCCGGTCAGGACGATGCGCAGGACCCCGGGCTCCGGCCGGCGCGAGACCTCGGGCCCGCGCATGCCCAGCGAGTTCGTGCGGTGCAGAACGCCCGCGAAGCGCCCCCGCTGCCCCGGCTTCGCCAGGTCGAGGATGCCGCCCGCGAGCTCGGGCAGCTCGGCCAGGCGCGGGTCGTCGGCGGCCGGCGCGGTCGGCTCGGAGGGCCCCGCCGCCAGCCCGTCGAGGGCGCGCAGGCCGAGCTCCAGGGCCAGCAGGGCCAGCGCGACACCCCCGAGGGCCAGGGCCAGATGGGCCGCCACGCGCCTCACGCGAGCCGCTCCCGCCCGCGCAGGGCGCGCCAGCCGGCGTGGATCCACAGCAGCAGGAAGCAGGGGACCAGCGCGATGGCCGGGTACAGATAGCGGCTGCTGGCGGCTCCGAACGAAGAGGCATCGATCACCGACAGCAGCAGCCAGCGCGAGAGCACCAGGGCGCCGCTGGTCGCGAGGGCCACCCAGAAGGCGGGGCTGCAGCGCGGCCACCGCAGCAGCAGGACGAGTCCGGCCAGCAGCGCCGCGCCTGCGGCGACGCGCAGAGCGAGCGCGTGCGCGGTCCACAGGGCACCGCGCAGGCCGTCCTGCAGCGCGCCGGCCCTCAGCGGCTCGTAGCGCGTAAACGCCACCCGCAGGCCGTCGCGAACGATCGGGGCCGCGGCGACGCGCCGCAGCGGAAGCCGCGTGCGCTCGCCGTCGACGCGCGAGATCTCGAGCCGTGCGCCGGGCGCCGGGCGCGGGAGCTGCTCGTAGAGGAACTCGAACTCCACCCGGTGGCCGTCGGAGCGCAGCTCCAGCGGGACCCACTCGTCGGCGCGGCCGAGCGCCAGGCCGGCGACCGCGCGTCCGGCCTCCGCGTCGGGCCCCCACTCGGCGTAGCCCTCGACCTGCCACCAGTGCTCGGAGCTGAGGGCGGGCCGCCGACCCGCCATCCGATCGAAGCGCCGGCGCAGCGCGGGACCGAGCGACGGGTCGTCGCGCGGCGGGCGCCGATCGGCGTCGCCGCCGAAGCTCGCCATGCGCGAGAGAGTGCGCCCCAGCGAATGGGGCAGCTGGGCGATCCACGTCTCCGGGTAGGGATGCGCGAAGGCCAGGCGCGGGGTGCGACAGCGCAGTTCGCCGCGCTCGCAGGCCGCCCGCAGCTCGTCGGCGATGCGCTGGAAATAGGCCTCGGCCTCGGGCGCGCTCTGCATGTGCCCGGCCCGGGCCGCCGCCTCGCGCAGCAGCCAGAGCCACCAGCCTCCCGCGATGTCGTCGCAGACGCGGCTGGCGGCGCAGCTGACGCGACGCGCCCAGCTCGGCGCCTCGAGCGTGGGCTGCAGCTCGCGAAAGGCGGAGCTCGCCGCGTAGGCCCGGAGCCTCACCTCCTCGGGAACCGGGACGTGGCGACGTGGGGAGGCGTGCTCGATCGCGAGCAGGGCCCGGCTGGCGGCGAGGTAACCCGGCGCCTCCAGCTCGGACGTCACCGACACGCCGTACTGTCGGAGATTGCGCTGCGCCACGCCCCGGACCACGCCGGCGACGACCAGCGAGGGCACGATCAGCAGGATCGCCGCGTCGCGAAGCCAGGCTCCCCGAGGCTGCCGGCGGGCTCGGGCGACGACGTCGACGCCGACGGCACAGAGCAGCGCGCCGGCGAGCAGGGGCTTCTCCGGGCGCGTGACCCAGAGCAGGCCCAGGGCCAGGCCGGTCCAGGCCGCATGGACCCCGCGCCAGACGGGATGCCGGGCGTGAGCGGCCAGCGTCACCCCGGAGAGCGCGACCAGCAGCCAGGGCAGGTAGAAGCCCGCGGGCAGCACCTCGCGATTGACGAGAAAGGCGTGGGGCTGGAGCAGCAGCGCGGCCGTGGCCGCCAGGGCCAGCGAGACCGGCAGCCCGATCCAGACCCACACGGCGCCGTAGAGGCAGGCGGACAGGCCCAGCAGCAGCTCGGCCGCGGTGCGCAGCCGCCATCCGCGCGCCGAGACCCAGGCGACCCAGGCCGGGTAGGCGGGCTCCCGGATCAGGGTCCGCTCGTCGTAGGGACCGAGCCAGCGACCCGCCGCGATCTGCTGGGCCGCCTCCAGGTAGCGGAGCTGGTCGTAGCGGTTGGGGCTCGCCACCACCTCGTCGGGAGCCGCGAGCCAGAGCTGCAGGCCCAGGAGCGCTCCGCAGCCGCAGGCGTAGAGGGCCAGGCGAGAGCCCAGCGGCGCGCCTCGAGCTGCGCCCATTCCAGGAGCATAGGACGCCGGATCGGCCCCCTGCGCCGCTCGCGAGGGCGCAGCTCAAGCGCCGACGCCCCGGATCCGAAGAGGGCCACGCAGGGATGGCCGAGCCCAGGGAGGGGTGTGGACGGATGGCTGCAGTGCGCTGGATCGGATGGCTGATCTGCCTGGGACTCGCCGGGCCCGCGACGGCCGCCCCGGTCTCCTGGAGCGGAGATCTGGCGGGGCTGCCGGCGGCGGGCGCCCTGGACGGGGGCGTCCTGGCCGCCGAGGCGGATGCGCTGCCCGAGACCGGCGGCAGCGCGACGCTGGGCCCCCTGTCCATGGCCCTCTTCGTGCCCGCGGCCCCGCGTCTCGATCTCCCGCGCTCCGACGCCATCCTGCGCCTGGACGGCCTGCTGGGAGAGACGGAGCCGACAACGAGCGACGTCTCTACCGAGGAGACGCTGGCGCCTTCCGACCTCCCCCAGCCGGTTTCCCCGATCGAGACTCGCAGCCAGCTGCGTCCGATCCCGATCGAGCACCCCGTGGTGACCTACCGGGGCGAGGCCCGCGCCCTGGCGCCCTTCGGCGCGGGCCTGCTCGGACTGGGCGCCCTGGGCGGCCGGCGCCGGCGTCATGATCCAGTGTCGGCCTCGGCGACCCGGCGCGTCTGCTCGAGCACCCGCGCCTCCGGGTAGGCCGAGTAGAGCAGCAGCGCAACCAGTCCGGCGACGCCCGCGGCCGGACCGACCAGGATCACGCCCCAGGGCTCCTCCGAGCTGTTGCCGAAGCGCGACAGCAGGAAGGTGAAGCCCCAGGTGCCGACCCCGTAGATCAGCTTGGTCGCGAAGCCCTGGACGCCGAAGTAGATGGCGGCGCGCTGGGCCCCGGTGCGGCGCTCGTCCAGGTCGATGAGCTGCGACAGGAGCACGTGGGGCAGGATCATGAAGCCGGCGATGGCGACGCCCAGCATCGCCAGCGAACCGGCCCCGAGGGCCAGGTTCAGCGCGTCCCGCGGCCCCCCGGGCAGGTCGGCGCGCAGGCCGCCCAGGGCGGCCATCGAGAGCGAGAAGATCAGCAGGCAGCCCTGCAGGGTGCGCTTCACCCCCCAGGTCGAGGCCAGCCTCTGCACCCAGGCGAAGCCGGCCACCGCGCCGAGGGCGGTGCCCAGGCCGAGCCAGGCGGCGAAGCCCTCGCTGCGGCCCAGCACGACCGTGGCGATGTAGGGTCCCGCCGGTCGCACCAGGGTGATGGCCAGCACGAAGGGCAGCTGGGCGGCGAGGTAGCGCAGGAAGGGGCGGTTGCCGAGGGTCTGCCGAAAGGCCCGTCCGAGCGAGAGATCCGAGGGCAGGCCGCGGGAGTAGCGGCGCTCGTCGGCGGCCCAGATCGGGCCGAGACACAGCAGCAGGGCCAACGCGCTCAGTCCCGCCGCGACCACACGCATCGAGGTGACCGGCGCCAGGCCCAGGCGCAGCAGCCCGTCGTAGAACGCCGACCACAGCACGCCCAGGATCAGCACCGGGAAGCTCGCGATCGCCATCAGCCGAGCGAGGCCGACGCGCTCGGTCGCGCTGCTCACCAGCTCGGGCAGCAGGGCCAGGTAGGGGGCCACATACACGGTGAAGAAGAGGAAGTAGACGGCCAGCAAGAGGGCCAGCCAGAGCCCGTTGGCGACACTTCCGGGTGGCCCCGGCGGGAAGAAGAGCAGCAGCGGGGCCAGCACCATGGGGCCTACCCCCCAGATCAGGAAGACCCGACGCCGGCCGAGCCGGGAGCGCGAGCGGTCGCTGGCGGCGCCCACGACCGGGTCCGCGAGCATGTCGACCAGGCGGCCGGCCAGCATGGCCGCGCCGAAGACGGTGAGGACGCCCAGGAAGAGCCGCGGCGAGACCTGCGGCTCCAGACCGCGACCGGCCGGCGGCAGGTAGAAGTAGACCGCCACCGACACCACCAGGATCTCGCTGAGGCTGAATCCGGCGTTGCCCAGGGCATAGGCTAGACGGCGCGAGCTGGGCAGCGGCTGGGCCATGGGCCGACCCAGGGTGCCGGAGCCGACCGTGGCGGGAAACGCTTCGGTGCAAGGGAGCGCTTGCACGAGCCCGCCGAGCAGCGCATAGTCCCGCCCTCCGGTTCTCGGGGAAGCCCGACCCGCCTCTGGGGGGGAATCATGAATTCGCAGTCGAATCTCAAGCGCTTCGCCCTGGTCGAGGGCGAGGAGGTCCGCGACACCACCTCCTTCGCCGAGGAGGTGCAGGCCGGCCTCACGGCTCCGGACAAGCGGATTCCCTACCGATTTCTCTACGACGCGGAGGGCTCGCGGCTCTTCGAGGAGATCTGCGAGCTTCCGGAGTACTACCTCACGCGAGCGGAGCGCGAGATCCTCGAGAGCCGCGCCGGCGAGATCGCCGCGCTCTTCGAGGAGCCGACCACGCTGGCCGAGCTGGGCAGCGGCAGCGCCACGAAGACCCGCCTGCTGATCGAGGCCTTCCTGCGGCGGCACGGACGGCTCCGCTACCTGCCGGTGGACATCTCGCGCAGCATGCTGGAGTCGAGCGCCAGCGAGCTGCTGGAGCGCTACCGCAGCCTGGAGATCCTGGCGATCGCCGGCGAGTACAGCGAGGGCCTGCGCCACGTGCGCGCCCAGACCCAGCAGCCCAAGCTCATCGTCTGGCTGGGCTCGACCGTCGGCAACCTCACGCGGGACGAGGCGATCGGCTTCCTGCGCACGGTCCGGCAGGCGATGGCCGCGGGCGATCGGATGCTGCTCGGCGCCGACCTGCGCAAGGACCGCGCCGTGCTGGAGGCCGCCTACGACGACGCCCAGGGCGTGACGGCGCGCTTCACGCTCAACCTGCTGGCCCGCGTGAACCGCGAGCTCGGCGGCGACTTCGAGCCGGATGGCTTCCGACATCGGGCCGTGTATCACGAGGAGGACGGGCGGGTGGCCATCGACCTGATCAGTCGACGGGCCCAGCGCGTGCGGATCGCGGAGCTCGATCTGGAGCTTCAGCTGGCCGAGGGAGAGCCCATCCACATCGAGGACTCGCACAAGTACTCGCCGGCGGAGATCGCCGAGCTGGCGGCCGCCGCCGGCCTGCGGGTCGACACCGGCTGGACCGATGCGGGAGAGCGCTTCCGGCTCAGCTTCCTGTCACCGGCCTGAGCCCCCGCGGGAAATCGCTCTCTCCCGGACTTCGGCCTGCCACTTTCGCGGCGTGGGGGCCACTACCCCTGTACAAAAGCCAAGATCCCCTTCCCAGGGAGGCCCGAAGTCGCTGGTCGACTTCGGGTCTTTCCCTTTCTGGGCCGGGCCTCGGGGACGGGGCCTCAGTAGTAGGCCTCGACGCTGATCACCAGGTCGCCGTCCTGGTAGGGAGCCACGATCAGGACCAGGGGCCGACCGCTGGCGACGTTGACGCCGGTGCGCAGCCGGTCCTCCACCTCGACCACCATGACGGCACCGCGCTCGTCCACCTTGTCCAGATGGGCCCGGAAGGCGTGGCCGGTCGGGAGGCGCAGGATGCCGTCCTCGTCCGGCGCCAGCACCATGCGGTGGCGCTCCAGGAAGTGGATCTCGTCGTACACGGCTCGGCCGCGAAGCTGGGCCTCGATGCCGCTCACGCGCTCGTCGAGCTCCGACTCGGTCTGTTGGATCCGGTCCTCCACCTCGCGCACCCGGCTCGGGGGCGCCGCGAAGCTGTTCGTCAGCCCCGAGGACTCGGCGGCCGGCGCGGGGCCAGCCTCGCGCGGAGGCGGGTCGGGGCGCCTGCGCGTCTGGGCCACGATCACGTCCACGTTGATGGGCGAGGGCCGCTCGACCTGGGCCGCGGCGCCCTGGGCGCAGAGGCTCAGGGCCACCCCGAGGGCGAGCCGGAGCCCTCTCCTAGACCACCCCATGTCTGCCTCCCCGCGACCCGGAGGTCTCGGCCGGCGCGTCGAGCACCCAGATGATCGTCGCTCGCTGGTTGCCTTCCAGCAGCAACACGCCGTTCGAGCCCGGGTCGATCCACCGTACCACGCTGGGCGAGGGCTCCGGGGCTCCGCCCTCCCGGATCGGCTGCTCCCCGCCGCGATCGTAGAGCAGGGCGACGGCGGCCTCGCCAACGGCGGCTGCCGCGGCCAGGGGCCGCAGGTCCCCGCCGCCCCCGGTCAGCCAGCCCAGCCAGCCGCCCCGCTGTGCCTCCCGCTCGGCATCGATGGCCGGCAGCTCCCGGGCGATGGAGGACCACAGGTCCGGTGCCGTCGCCTCGGCCTCGGCCTCGCGAGCCAGCTCCCCCAGCCGCTCCAGCGCGGCCAGCTCGCGCCGGAGCTCCGGAGACCGGGCCAGCCGCCGCTCGAAGCGCCGCCGCGCCAGCCAGCCCAGCTCGCCGTCGTGGTAGGCCTCGAGGCTGCGCTCGTCGCGCCCCCTCGACTCCTGCTCCCCCAGCTCCGTCATGCCTCGACTCCTTCGACCTCGTCCGATGTCCCGCTCTCGGGCAGCGCCATCCCCGCCTCCAGCAGCGCCGCGCGCAGTCTCTTGCGCGCGTAGTGCAGCCGGCTCATCACCGTTCCCTTGGGGATGCGCAGGCTCTTGGCGATCTCCGCGTAGGACAGCCCGTCCACCTCGCGGAGCAGGAAGGTGCGCCGCGCCTCCTCCGGAAGCTCGTCGACCGCCTTCTGGACGAAGCTGCGGATCTCGCTCCGCTGAAGCTCCGCCTCGGGATCCCCGAGGCCGGTGCTGCCCCCCGCCGGAGCCATCTCCAGCCCATCCTGCTCCTCCCCGCGCCGCTCCTCCTCCAGCTCCACGAAGCGGTCCGAGCGGTCCCGGCGCTTCAGGTCCAGGCACTGGTTCATCACGAGCCGGTACATCCAGGTGTACAGGCTCGAACGCCCCTCGAAGCGGTCGAGGGAGCGGTAGATCTTGAGAAAGGCCTCCTGCACCGCATCGCGCGCCTGCTCCTCGTCCCTCAGCACCCGCTGGGCGAGCCGGAACAGCCGCCCCTGGTAGCGCTCCACGATCGCGCGGAAGGCCTGGTGGTCGCCGTTCCTCGCGCGCTCGACCAGGTCGGCATCGCCGTCGCCAGCGGCCGGCGCCTTCGGCTGGGCTCGGCCCATCTGGATCGCGACCTCCGGCATCTCCGCGCGCCCGCTCCTGGGATGGACGCAGGCTGCAGCGTGCCTATTCGAGCCCGGAGCCTACCCGTCCCGGCGGGCGCTAGTGAGCCTCGCGCCAGCTCCGGCCGGTGCCGAGCTCGACCACCAGGGGCACCCGCAGGGCCAGGACGCCCTCCATGCGCTCGCGCACCAGCTCCCGGAGCGCGTCGACCTCGCGCTCCGGAACCTCGAAGACCAGCTCGTCGTGCACCTGCAGGATCATGCGCGCCGAGAGCCCCGCCTCGGCCAGGGCGGCGTCCAGCTCGACCATGGCCTTCTTGACCAGGTCGGCGGCGGTGCCCTGGATGACGGTGTTGACGGCCATGCGCTCGGCGGCGGCCCGCAGCACCCGGTTGCGCGAGCCGAGGTCGGGCAGCGCGCGGCGCCGGCCGAGGAAGGTCGTGACGAAGCCCTGCTCGCGCGCGCTCTCGATGGTGCCGTCGATGAAGCGCCGCACGCCGCGGTAGCGCTCGAAGTAGACCTCGATGGTCTGCTTGGCCTCGGCCGAGGCGATGCCGAGCTGCTGGGCCAGGCCGAAGGCCGAGAGCCCGTAGATGATCCCGAAGTTGACGGCCTTGGCGCGGGCCCGCTGGTCGTCGCTGACCTGGGAGGGCTCGACCTCCCAGACCTCCGCCGCGGTGCGCCGGTGCACGTCCTCGCCGCGGCGGAAGGCCTCGATCAGGCTCTCGTCCCCCGAGAAGTGGGCGAGGATCCGCAGCTCCACCTGGGAGTAGTCGGCCGAGAGCAGCAGCCGGCCCTCGGCCGGCACGAAGGCCTCGCGGATGCGCACGCCCTCCGCGGAGCGGATGGGAATGTTCTGGACGTTGGGACTCGAGGCGGAGAGTCGGCCCGTGGCCGCACCGAGCTGGTGCCAGCTCGGGTGGATGCGCCCCGTCTCGGGGCGCACCAGGGGAGGCAGGGCGTCGACGTAGGTGTTCTTCAGCTTGGCCAGGCGGCGATGGGCGAGGATGCGCGCCGGCAGCTCGTGCTGAGCGGCGAGCTGCTCCAGCACGGACTCGTCCGTCGAGTAGCCGGTCTTGGTCTTCTTGACGGGGGCCAGCTTCAGCTTCTCGAAGAGGATGCGCTGGAGCTGCTTCGGGGACGAGACGAGGAATTCCTCGCCGGCCAGCGCGAAGATCTCCTTCTCGATGCGGGCCAGCTCGGCCTCGTACTCCTGCGAGAGCTGCTCCAGCACGGACTCGTCGACGCGCACGCCGACCCGCTCCATGCCGGCCAGCACCCGGGTCAGCGGGCGCTCGACCCCGTCGAAGAGCGCGGCCAGGCCCTCCGCGTCCAGGCGGCGCGCCAGGGGCTCGGCCAGGGCCGCGACGGCCGTCACGCGCCGCGCCGCCCAGCGCCCGAGCTCGCTCCGGGGCAGCTCGGCGGCGGGCACCGCCTTGGCGCCGCGGCCGGCCAGCTCCTCGAAGCTCGGGAGACGGAGGTCCAGCTCGCGGCGGGCCAGGGCCTCCAGATCCGCGGGGCCGCCGGCATCGAGGAGGTGCGCGGCCACGCCGACGTCGAAGTGGGGCAGCGGGAGCTCCAGACCGTTCTCACCGAGCAGCACCTGCAGCCGCTTGGAGTCCTCCGCCTGCCAGCCGACCCGGGCCGGGTCGACGCAGATCGGCGTCAGAGCCTCCAGCAGCTCTTCGAGGCCGAGGCAGCCCTCCCCCGCCAGCGGCACGAAGGCTGCCCGGCCGGAGTCGATCGCGAAGGCCAGGGCCGCCGGGGGCTGGGCCAGGCCGGCGCCCGCATCCTCCACCGCCAGCAGGGTGAGCACCGGCAGCTTCCCGAGCTCCTCGACCAGCCGGGCGAGTCCGGCGGCCTCCTCCACCGACTGCACCTCGACCTCGAGCTCGGCCGCCGGCGCCGCCCCGCCCTCGCCGCCCAGCTCCTCGCGCAGGCGGCGGAAGCCCAGGCGCTCGTAGAGGGCCCGCAGGCGCGCCCGATCGGGCTCGCGCCGGGCCAGCTCCCCGAAGGCCAGGGGCAGCTCCACGTCGCTGCGCAGCGTCGCCAGTCGCTTCGAGAGCCGCGCCTCCTCGGCCTGCTCGAGCAGGGCCTCGCGGGAGCGCTTGGCCTTCAGCTCGCCGGCGTGCTCCAGGAGGCGCTCCAGGTCTCCGTACTCGCCGATCAGCTTGGCGGCGCCCTTCTCGCCGATGCCCTTGACGCCGGGGATGTTGTCGCTCGTGTCCCCCACCAGGGCCCGCAGGTCGAGCACGCGCTCGGGAGGAACGCCGAAGCGCTCCTCGACCTCGGCCGGACCGAAGCGCCGGTCCTTCATGCCGTCCAGCAGGCTCACGCGCGCGTCGACGAGCTGCATGAGATCCTTGTCCGTCGACAAGATGTCGATGCGGGCCCCGGCCGGCGCCGTCGCCACCAGGGTCGCGATCACGTCGTCGGCTTCGCAGCCCGGAACGACGAGCTGTGGGATGGCCAGGGCCTCCACCCATTCGCGCACGAGGGGAAGCTGCAGCGAGAGGTCTTCGGGCTGCGCGTCCCGGGTGGCCTTGTACTCGGCGTACATCTCGTGGCGGAAGGTCTTCCCGGGCGCGTCGAAGACGATCACGACGTGGTCGGGCTGCTGCTCGCGCAGCACCTTGAGTAGCATGTTCGCGAAGACGTAGACCGCCTTGGTGGGTGTGCCGTCGGCGGCTCGGAGGTCGCGGAAGGGCGCGAAGAAGGCCCGATAGACGCAGTTCGCGCCGTCCACCACCAGCAGGCGCGGCGCGTTCCGCTCGGGCTCCTTGGGGGACACCCGACGAGCATACCCGCAGATCGGGGAGCGTGGGGTAGCCTCCGGCCATGTCCGCGCCCCTCCGGCGCCGCGCGCCGGCCTTCGAGCCCCGCTTCACCCTGGGGCTGCTGTACCTGCTGGGCTTCTTCTGGCTCTACTGCCTGCTCTGGGTGACGCCTCCGCTGCTGGAGCTGCTGGGCTCGCTGCCCCCAGGAGCCGAGCAGGATCCGCGCTCGCTGGAGGCCGCCGGAGCGCTGGCGCGCCGATCGCTCGAGGGCTGGTGGCTGCTCGCGCTCGCCGCGGCCCTCGCCACCACCGCGCTGCTGTCGAGGCTGCGCCTGCTCCCCGGAACGGGGCCCCGGCGCCAGGACTGAAGCGCCCGGCCCCGCGCGCGGCCGACCGCCTCAGGCGCGGCTCACCACGGTGCGCTCGACGTCGCCGATGGTCCGGATCGCGTCGACGTCCTCGTCGGGCACCCGGATGTCGAAGGCGTCCTCGAGGGCCATCACCAGCTCGACCAGGTCCAGCGAATCGACGCCGAGATCGTCCAGGATGCTGGCGTCGGGCGTGCACTCGCCGAGGTCGACACCCAGCTGATTCGACACGATCGAGCGCACGCGCTCGCTCGAGATGTTGCCCATGTCCCCCCCAGTGACCCGCGAGCAACCGACCCGAGAGCATTCCGCGGGCCGCGAGCGGCCGCTGCAGCTCGGGACGAAGAGGCCCGGACGACGGCCCGACCTTAACGACGCTGACCCCAACGACGCTGACCCGAGGTCACTTTCGATGGGAAGGTCTCCCAGGCGCCTCGCTCCGTCAACCCTGTACGGGCGCCGAGATCCCTCGCAGCACCAGCTCGACGGCGTGCTCGAAGGTATTCTCGAGGCTGCGCCGTCGCAGGCTCCTGTGGGGCGCGCTGTCCTCGCTCTGGATCAGCCCGTTGCCCAGGGTCCAGAGGATGTTGGCGACCTCCCAGGCGTCGCAGTCGACGAATTCACCGCGCTCGACGCCCCGCCGCACGCTCGAGGCCAGGATCTGCAGGCAGGACTCCCAGAGCTTCGTGACCTCCTCCACCACTCCCGAGGGCAGCTCGCCGATCACCGCCTGGTTCTGGATGGCCCAGAAGATCTGGAAGTACTCCTTGTTGCGCATCCAGTGCTCGAGGTAGAAGCGACCGGCGCGCTGGATCTGCTCGAGGGGCGGGAGGGCCGGATCGATGGTGGCCCGGAGCTTCTCCTCGAAGGCGCGACCGTCGTGGGAGAGGACGGCCACGTAGAGCTCGCCCTTGCTCTCGAAGTAGCGGTACAGGGTGCCCTTGGCGACCCCGGCTCCCTGGGCCACGTCGTCGAGATTCGCCGCCATGAAGCCGTCCCGGAAGAAGGTCTCCCGGGCCGCATCGAGGATGCGCCGCCGGGCCAGGGCCTTCTTCCGTTCGCGCCGCGGGCCGTCCGCTTCGCCGTCGTGCCTCGAGCTCACTCGGGGTCCTCGTCGCGATGGGCGCGGGCCGTGGCGACGTAGTGCAGAGCCTGCTCCCGCTGGCGGGCCAGCTCCTCCGCAGCCAGTCGCCGCCGGAAGCGAGCGGGGAGCCCCGCCACCAGCGTGCCGGCCTCGACGACGCTCCCCGGTGTCACGACCGCGCCGGCGGCGACCCAGGCTCCCTCGCCGACTTCGGCGCCATCGAGGACGATGGCACCGATGCCGATCAGGGCGCCGTCGCCCACCCGACAGCCGTGGACCACGGCCCGATGCCCGATGGTCACCTCGTCGCCCACCACACAGGGGTGGAGGCCGCGGGTGACGTGCAGCACGCAGTGGTCCTGCACGTTGCTGCGGGCCCCGACCGCGATCCAGTGCACGTCGCCGCGCAGGACGCTGCCGTACCAGACGCTGGACCCGGGGCCCAGGACGACGTCTCCCACCAGCACTGCACCGGGCGCCACCCAGGCGCTGGGCGCGACGCGCGGACGGCGCCCGGCGAAGGGGCGCAGCAGGCCGCGCTCCCCGTTCCCGGCGGCGCTCGCCGGGAGCTCAGACGGTGATCTCGTCACTCCCTTCGTACCGGTAGGGCTCGAAGAGGACGGTCTGGAGGTAGCGCTCGCCGAAGCTCGGGATGATCACGACGATCATCTCGTCGTCGCGCCCCTCTCCCTCCGCCCACTGCAGGGCGGCCTGCACGGCGGCTCCCGAGGAGATTCCGCACAGGATTCCCTCCTCGCGCGCCAGGCGGCGGGCCATCTCCAGGGAGGCCTCGTTGTCGACCTTCACCACGGCGTCGAGCAGCTCGGTCTCGAGCACGTCGGGGACGAAGCCCGCCCCGATGCCCTGGATGGGGTGCGGACCGGCCGCGCCCCCGGAGAGCACGGGGCTGGCGTCGGGCTCGACGGCGACGGCGCGGAAGCCGGGCTTGCGCTCCTTCAGCACCTGCGCGATGCCGGTGACCGTGCCCCCGGTTCCCACGCCGGCGATCAGGCTGTCGATGCGCCCGTCGGTGTCCTGCCAGATCTCCTCGGCCGTGGTCTTGCGGTGCACCTCGGGATTGGCGGGATTCTGGAACTGCTGGGGCATGTAGGCGTTGGGCAGCTGCTCCAGCAGCTGCTTGGCGCGCTCGATGGCCCCCGGCATGCCCTTGGCCTTCTCGGTGAGCACCAGCCGGGCCCCGAAGGCGCGCAGCACCACGCGCCGCTCGGGGCTGAACTGCTCGGGCATGACCAGGACGCAGGGATAGCCCTTGACGGCGCAGACGAAGGCCAGCGCGATGCCCGTATTGCCGCTGGTGGGCTCGACGATCACGGTCTCGCCGGGGGTGATGGCGCCGTGGCGCTCGGCGGCCTCGATCATGGCCAGGCCGATGCGGTCCTTCACGCTGTTGGCCGGATTGCGACTCTCGAGCTTCACGACGATCTGCGGCCTGACGCCCGCCGCCACGCGGTTGAGCCGCACGAGGGGGGTACGACCGATCAGCTGGGTGATGTCGTCGGCGATCTGCATGGGGGCCTCCGGGAGCGCGCTGGGAATGCCTGGATCATATCGCGCACCCTCGCGCACTGTCATCCGAAGAGCCGCTCGAAGAGCACCGTGGCGTAGCTTCCCGGCGGCAGCCGGAAGCCCAGCACGACGGCGCCCGCATCGTCCTCGAAGCGCGGGTCTTCGACGGGCACGCGCAGCGCGCGGCGCCCGCCGCGCATGCGCAGCCCGGGCGGGGGCTGCAGCTCCGCCGGGATCCCCGCCCGCTCGAGCTCGCGCCTCTCGCGGGCGGCCACGGCGTGCTCCGGGCGCGGATCGCGAGATCCGGTCCCGAAGATCGGTCCGGTCGGGCTCAGCTCGAAGCGGCGGGCCCGGGCGCTCTCCCGCTCCGGATCCTCCACGACGAAGAGCCCCCCGCTGGCGTGCAGGACGGCCACGTCTCCGCGCTCCAGCGCGTCGAGGGGCGTCTCGCGCGCCGCGAGCACGGCGTTGAAGACCTCGGCCTGCAGGGCCGAGAGCAGGAAGCGGGCCGCCCGCCGGTCGCGCACGGGCGCGGCTCCCGAGAGCAGCTCGCGCGCCCGCTGGGCGTTGTCCCCGGCGCGGCCGAAGCGCTGGGCGCCGAAGGCGTTGGGCAGGCCCTGCTCCAGCAGCTCGGACCAGCGCCGCCGGGCCCCTGCCCGCTCGGCCTCGGACAGCCCGCGCAGCACCAGGCGGAAGGCGTTGCCCCGCAGCTGCCCGGTCCGCAGCTTGTGACGGTGGCGATGCGCCTCGAGGACGCGCGCCCCGCGCAGCTCGAGCTCCAGGGCCCGGTCGGGGTCGAGCCCCGGCACCGAGAGCCACTGGGTGGTCACGGCCATGCGATCCTTGCGCCCCGCGTAGCCGACGTCGCGGGCCGCCACGCCCGCGGCCCGGGCCAGCTCGCGGGCCAGCTCCTCGGTGGTGCGCAGGCGCTTCTCGATCCTCAGGTAGGTGTGCGCGCCCTCGCCGGCGGGTCCGAAGAGCGGAACCTCGTCGACGCGGAAGTCCTCGGGCTCCCGGGGCCAGTGGCGCGGCGTGGGGTCGCCCCGCTCGCTCAGTGCCGATCCCCGGCGGCGGGCGGCTCGAGCCCGAGCTGGCGCTCGATGCGACGCACGCGTCGCAGCAGGGCCGGCAGGCGGGCGAGGGCCGCCGAGATGCGCCGCCAGCGCCGCGCCGGCCGCTCGGGCGTGCCCATCACCTGGAGGCCGTCGGCGACGTTCCGGTGTACGCCGGACTGGGGCCCGACGTAGGCGCCGGCGCCGATGCACAGGTGGTCGGCGATGCCGGCCTGGGGCATCACGATCGCACCCGACTCGATGCGCGTGCTGCCCGCGATCCCGGCCTGGGCGGCGATCCGCACGTGCTCGCCGATGCGGCAGTTGTGGGCGACCTGGACCAGGTTGTCGAGCTTGCTGCCGCGCCCGATCCGGGTCTCGCCCAGCGCCCCCCGGCAGATGGTCGAGTTGGCGCCGATCTCGACGTCGTCCTCGATCACGACGCGGCCGATCTGGGGAAACTTGCGCAGACTGCCGTCCTGGGCCCGCTCGTAGCCGAAGCCGTCCGAGCCGACGACGACGCCCGGCTGCAGCGTGACGCGGCTGCCGAGCGAGCAGCCGGCCCCGACCACGCAGCCCGCGTGCAGCTCGCAGTCCTCCCCCACCACCGCGTCCGGGTAGAGCGTCACATGGGCGTGGAGGCGGCTGCGCGCCCCGACGCGGGCGCGGGCACCGACCACGCAGCCGGCCGCCAGCGAGGCACTGGGATCGACCCGGGCACCGGGCTCGACCACGGCCCCCGGGTGCGCTCCCGGCTCGGCCCCGGCCGCCGGCAGCAGGCGGCGCGCGGCCCGCGCCAGGTCCAGCGCGGGCTGCGCCGAGCGCAGCGTGGCGCGCCCACCGGTGTCGAGACCGGGCGGCGCGATCACCGCCCCCGCCCGGCTCCGCGCGAGCTGGGGGGCGAAACGCGACGAGCGCACGAAGGCGAGCTCGTCGGGCCCGGCGCTCTCGAGCGCCGCGATGCCCCGGATCTCAACCCCGGTGTCGCCCTCGAGCGCGAGCCCCAGCTCCGCCGCCAGCTCGCGCAGGCGGAGGCCCTGCACCTAGCGGGCGACGAGCACGGCGATGGGCGAGGTGCGGACCACGGCCGCCGAGTTGCTGCCCAGGAAGTACTCGGTGATGCGGTTGCGCCCGAAGGCCCCCATCACGATCAGGGCGGCCCGGGCCTCCCGCGCCGAGTCGACGATCTTCACGTCCGGCCGTCCCAGGGTGGAGGAGATCTCGCGCACCGGGACCGGCAGCGAGCCCACGATCCCGCGCACCTCCTCGAAGCGCGC
>CAZYOL010000041.1:0-24585 GCA_964649065.1 uncultured Spirochaetales bacterium | reverse complement strand
CGACCCAGACCGCGCACTCGGCGAGGCGGTGCTGAAGCGCCTGGAAGGATCCGATGCTGCGCCCGAACTGTCGGCGCCGCTTCGCGTAGTCGACGGTGATCTCCAGCGCCGCGTCCATGGTGCCGACGATCTCCGCCGCCAGCGCCGTCCGCCACCAGCTGCGCAGGCGCTCTCCCGACCCCGGCCCGAGCGACTCGCCCCGCTCCCGCGCGCCCCGCAGCCGGCCCATGGGCAGCATGAAGTTCGAGCGCACGGGCTCGGCCTCCCCCGGCTCCAGAGCGACGCGCAGCGCCTGCTCGCCGGCGTCGACCAGCAGGGTCCGGGCCTGGGCCGCGAAGCGGATCGGCGCCGAGCCCTCGCGCGGCGCCAGCGCGACCGGACCGGGCAGCACGCCTCCGGCCAGCAGCGGCGCCACCAGCGCCGAGGCGCCGATCGAGACCACGCCGCCGGCCCGGGCCACGGCCTCGACGAGGAGCACGGCCTCGAGGGGGCCGGTCTCGCCTCCACCCAGGGCCAGCTCCAGGAAGCCCGCCTCCGCCAGGGCCGCCTCGAGCTTCTCGTCGGCCTGCTGCTGGTCGCAGAGCTCGATGGCGCGGGCCGGACCGGCGTGACGGGCCAGCAGGGACGCGATGGCCTCGAGGACCTGGCGCTGCTCGTCGCTGGGCTCGAAGTCCACGGCTACTCCCGCGGCAGGCCCAGGAAGCGGCTCGCCACCAGGTTCAGGTTCACCTCGGTGGTCCCGACCGCGACGCCCGCCGTCATGGCCATGCGGAAGTGCTGCTCGGCCACGTGCCCGTACTCCAGGGCGTCGGCCCCGAAGAGCTCCAGGGCCAGCTCGGAGACCGCGCGCTCGGCGAGGGTGCCGGCCACCCGCGCCAGATTGGTGTCCGCCGAAGGCGGCGCCCCGTGGGCCCGAATGTCGATCACCCGGTAGGTCAACAGGCGCGAGGCCTCACAGGCGGCGCGCGCCTCGCCGAGCTTCTCGAGGAGCCTCGGGTCGTCGAGCAGCCCCTGCCGCTCGGCCAGGGCCGCGAGCTGGTCGAGGATGCGGGCGGCCCGCGCGTAGCGGGCGGCGCCCACGCGCTCGTAGGCCAGGGCGTAGGTGACGACGTCCCAGCCCTCGTGCTCGGGGCCCAGCCGACACGCAGCCGGAACGCGAACGTCCGTGAAGAAGACCTCGTAGAAGTAGCGATCGCCGACCACCGAGGGGATCTCGCGGATCTCGATGCCCGGGCTGTCCATCGGAGTCAGCAGCACGGAGATGCCGCGATGCCGCTTCGAATCCGGGTCGCTGCGCACCACCAGGAAGCAGTACTGGGCGTAGTTGCAGTAAGAGGTCCAGATCTTCGAGCCGTTGACGACGTAGTCGTCGCCCTGGCGCAGGGCCAGGGTGCGCAGCGCGACCAGGTCGGAGCCGGCCTCGGGCTCGGAGAAGCCCTGGCACCAGAAGGCCTCGCCCCGGGCGATGGGAGGCAGGTGCAGCTGCTTCTGCTCCGGCGTCCCGTAGCGCATGATCGTGGGTCCCACCCAGTTCACGTTCATGTACTGGGAGCTGCGCGGCTCGCCGATCTGCCACATCTCCTCCCCGAGGATGATGTGTCGCCACGGAGAGGCGTCGGCGCCCCCGTGCTCGGCGGGCCAGCTCTGCACCAGCCAGCCCCGCTCGGCGAGCTTCGGGCAGAAGCTCTTCGAGAACTCGGCCTGGGCGTCGCTGCCGGGACCGTGGCTCGAGAGGGTCTCCCAGTCGGCGGGCAGGGTCTCCGCCAGGAAGTCCTTCAGCTCGCGGCGGAAGGCGAGGTCTTCATCGGCCCATTCGAAGTCCACGGTCCTCTCCGCGACCCACGGAAATCTGATGGTATATCAGATACTTTTCCAGGGCCATGCGACGGCTGCGGGCGGGCATCCGCCGCGGCCCCGGCGCCCGGACGAGGAGGCTCCATGAGCGCGAGCGACACGCCGATCTCGCTCCCGGAGTTCATCCGCAGCCGAAGCGAGCGCTTCGGCGAGCGAGTCATGGCCGTGCTGGGCGGGCGCCGCCTCTCCTACGTCGAGGCCGACGCGAGCTCGGCCCGGCTGGCGCGGGCGCTGCTGGCCCGCGGCGTCGCCAAGGGCAGTCGCATCGGCCTGCTGGCCCCGAACGGACCCGACTGGATCGTGGGCTTCTTCGCCGCCGGCCGCATCGGGGCCGTGGCGGTTCCCATCAACACCTTCTACAAGCCCCGCGAGCTGGGCTGGGTGCTGCGCCATGCAGACGTGGACACGCTGTTGACGGTGCCCCGGCTGCTCCGCCACGACTACCTGGAGCGGCTCGAGCAGGTGGCGCCGAGCCTGGCCGGACAGGAGGCCGGGCCGCTCGCCCTGCCCGAGCTGCCCTACCTGCGTCGCGTCTACAGCTTCGGAGACGCCGGACGCCCCTGGGCGCGGTCGATCCGGGAGCTGGAGGCGACGGCGGACTCGGCCCCGGGCTTCGACGCCCCGCTGCTGCGCGAGGTCGAGAGCTGTGTCGCCGCCGCCGACCCGCTGGTGGTGATCTACAGCTCGGGGAGCACCGCGGAGCCGAAGGGAGCCGTCCACAGCCACGGCGCCGTGCTGCGCCACTCGGCCAACCTGAACCGCTTCCGCGACCTGCAGCCGGAGGATCGGGCCTTCTCTCCGATGCCCTTCTTCTGGGTCGGAGGCTTCGTCTTCTCGCTCTTCTCCTACCTCCAGGCCGGCGCCTGCATGCTCTGCGAGGAGTCCTTCGAGCCGGGGCGCACCCTCGACTTCATCGAGAGCGAGCGCGCCACGATCGTGGCCGGCTGGCCGCACTACGCCAAGGCCATGATGGAGCACCCCTCCTTCCCGAGCCGCGACCTCTCCAGCGTCCGCTCGGGAAACCTCTACGAGATCCTGCCCGAGGCGGTGCGTCCGGCGGATCCTGAGCTGCGCTCGAACTCCCTGGGCATGACCGAGACCTGCGGACCGCACACCATCGACCGCATGGACGTCGACCTCCCGGAATCCCTGCGCGGCTCCTTCGGGCGACCGGTGCCCGGGCTCGAGCACAAGATCGTCGACCCGGAGACCGGTGAGGAGCTGCCGCCGGGCCAGGTCGGAGAGATCTGCGTGCGCGGCTACAGCCTGATGCTGGGACTGCACAAGCGGGAACGGGAGCAGACCTTCGACCGCGACGGCTTCTACCACACGGGGGACGCCGGCAGCTTCGACGCCGGGGGCCACCTCTTCTTCCGGGCGCGCCTGGGGGAGATGATCAAGACGGCCGGAGCGAACGTCACGCCCCGCGAGGTCGAGGTCGTGCTGGAGTCGCTCGCCGAGGTGCGCTCGGCCTTCGTGGTGGGCGTGCCCGACCCCGTGAGGGGCCAGAACGTGGCGGCTGCGGTGATCGCGCGGGGGAGTGGCTCCCTCGACGCCGACGCGCTGCGCAGCCGCCTCGCGGAAGAGCTCTCCTCCTACAAGGTCCCACGTCACCTCTTCTTCTACTCGGACGGGGAGCTCCCCTTCACCGACAGCGGCAAGATCGACAAGCGCCGGCTGGTGGAGCTGCTCTCCCAGCGCATCGCCACGGAGGCCGCCGCGAGCTGACCTCCCGACTGGGGCGAGCTACCCTCACACTTTCCACACGGAGGTGTCGGAGAGGCGATGAGCGAAGAGGCCAGGCTGGGCCAGCGTGCGGCGCGCACGCGCGCCGCGATCCTCGAAGCCGCAGAGCTGCTCTTTGCGGAGCACGGCTACGCATCCGCCCGGGTCGAGGACGTCGCGACACGCGTCGGGATCAAACGGGCATCGATCGTCTACTACTTCCGCGACAAGCGGGAGCTCTACGACGCGGTGCTCTCCGAGGTCGTGGGCGGACTCCAGGTCCGGATCGAAGAGGCCCTGTCGAGCCCCGCTCCGCTGCCCGAGCGCCTGGAGGCCGCCGTCGGGGCCTGGGTCGACTACGTCGGCGCGCGTCCCAGCTTTGCCCGCATCCTGCTCCGGGAGATCGCGGACGGGGCCCGGGACGGCGGTGCGGTGCTGCGCCGCCTCACGGCCCCCTTCCACGAGCTGATCCAGAAGCAGGTGGGCGAGCGCCCGGACCCGGCGGGCGCCCAGCTGTCGCCGGTCGACCCGATCCAGGTGGCCAGCAGCATCGCCGGCGCCACGGTCTTCTACGTGGCGGCCATTCCGGCACTGCTTCCGGAGCTCGATTTCGATCCGACGCGCGAGGGGCCCCTGGCCGTGCACCGGGCGCAGCTCCTCGACACGCTGCGGCGCCTGCTGGGCACGGGGCCCGTCGAGGCGGAGCGCTCCTAGGCGATCGCCTTGGCCTCGCGCAGCGAGGCCACCTCGTCGGCGCCGAAGCCCCAGTCCGCCAGGGCCTCGTCGGTGTGCTGGCCGGCGTGGGGCGGCGGCCGCTCGATCTGGCAGGGCGTCCGGCTGAAGCGGGGCGCGGGCCCGGGCTGAGGCGCGCCGGCCACCTCGACGAAGGTCTGGCGGGCGCGGATGTGCGGGTGCTCCGGCGCCTCCTCCATCGAGAGCACCGGGGCGAAGCAGATGTCGCTGCCCTCCATGATCTCGCACCACTCGTCGCGGGTCTTCTGCAGGAAGAGCGCGCGCAGCCGCTCCTTCAAGGCCGGCCACTGGGAGCGGTCGTTCTGTCGCGGCAGATCCTCCCCGGCGAGGCCGAGCTTCTCGATCAGCTCCGCGTAGAACTGGGGCTCGATCGAGCCGATCGAGACGTAGCGACCGTCCCGCGTCTCGTAGACGTCGTAGAAGTGCGCACCGGTGTCGAGCATGTTCGTGCCGCGTTCCGGGCTCCACCATCCCGAGAGGCGCGCGCCGTGGAAGATGGTCATCAGGGTGGCCGCGCCGTCGACCATGGCGGCGTCCACCACCTGTCCCCGGCCCGAGCGCTGGCGCTCGACCAGGGCGCAGACCATGCCGAAGGCCAGCAGCAGACCGCCACCGCCGAAGTCCCCGACGAGATTGAGCGGCGGAACCGGCGCCTCGCCGCGGCGCCCGATCGGCTCGAGGGCGCCGGCCAGCGAGATGTAGTTGATGTCGTGACCGGCGGCCTGGGCGAGCGGACCCTCCTGGCCCCAGCCGGTCATGCGTCCGTAGACCAGGCGCGGATTGCGCTGCAGGCAGGGCTCGGGCCCCAGACCGAGGCGCTCCATCACGCCGGGTCGAAAGCCCTCGACCAGGCCGTCCGCGCGCTCGACGAGCCGCAGCACGGTCTCGACGCCCCGCTCGTGCTTCAGATCGACGGCCACGCTGCGCCGCCCCCGGGCCAGGAGATCCAGGGAGGCCTCGGTGGGAAGCGTCGCGGCTGCCGCCGCCGCGCGGTCGACCCGCAGCACCTCGGCTCCCATGTCGGCCAGCATCATCCCGCAGAACGGACCCGGGCCGATGCCCGTGATCTCGACGATCTTCACACCTTCGAGGGGACCCACGACGACCTCCTGACGAGCGAGCGAGTCTACCGCAGCTTCAGCGGCAGGCGGGTCGACGCCCGGCGGCGCGGGCCTGCTCGTAGAACGGCAGCACCTTCGGGATCTCGGCCTCCAGCCGGGCGATGCGGGTGCCGTGGGCCGGGTGGGTCGAGGCCCACTCCGGAGGCTGCTGTCCCCCCGAGGCCCGCGACATGTTCTGCCAGAGCGCGGTACTCGCCCTCGGTTCGAAGCCGGCCCGGGCCATCAGCTCGAGGCCGACCACGTCGGCCTCGCTCTCCTGGCTCCGGCTGAAGGGCAGCACGACGCCGTACTGGGCCCCCACGCCGAGCAGCCCCATCAGCTGCTGCCCCTGGGCCGAGCCGCCCGCGATGCTGCCCGCCAGCTGCAGCCCCGTCTGCGTGGCGTAGCTGGTCGAGACGCGCTCGTTCGAGTGGCGGGCCAGCACGTGGGCCACCTCGTGTCCGATCACCGTGGCCAGCTGGTCTGCGTCGGTCGCCACCTGCAGCAACCCCGTGTGCACCCCGATCTTGCCCCCCGGCAGCGCGAAGGCGTTGGCCGAGGGCTCCTGGAAGAGGACGACCTCCCAGCTGCCCGAGCCCGAGGGCAGCGCGTCGGTGACGGCATCGGCGACGCAGCGCACGTAGGCCGAGGCCCGGGCGTCCGAGGACTCGGGCAGGTCCTGCCTGAGCTCGTCGAAGGCGGCGACCCCCATCGCCTCCATCTCGGTCTCGGGAAAGAGCAGCAGCTGGCTGCGACCCGTCGGAGAGGTCACGCAGGCCGACACGGCCGCGAGCAGGACCCCCGCAACGCAGGGGGCACGGACGAGCGAGGTGATCCTCATGCCTTCCTCCTGGCCGCGCTGGCGCGGCGCGCGGCGGCTCGCCAACATGCCCGACCGGCATGACGGATGCACGCCTCCGAGATCGCGTGGCGCTGGTCACCGGCGCCGCCTCCGGGATCGGACGGGCCTGCGCCGAGCGGCTGGCCGCGGAGGGCGCCCGCGTGCTGTGTGCCGATCTGGACGCCCCGGGAGCGCAGGACACCGCGGAGGCCATTCGCGCCGCCGGCGGGCGGGCGAGCTCGGCGGCCTGCGACGTGCGCGACCCCGCGGCCTGCGGGGCCGCCGTAGAGGCGGCACAGACCGAGCTCGGCGGCCTCGACGTGCTGGCCAACGTCGCGGGCATCGGCCTCTACTCGCATACCGTCGAGACCAGCGACGAGCAGTGGGCCCGGGTCCTGGGCATCAACCTGACCGGTGTCTTCCAGATGTGTCGGGCCGCCCTGCCGGCCCTGGAGGCCTCGCGCGGCAGCATCGTCAACATGGCCTCCTCCGCGGGCCTGGTGGGGGTCGGCTACGCGGCCGCCTACTGCGCTTCGAAGGGAGGCGTGGTCCAGCTCACGCGCTCGCTGGCGGTCGAGTACGCGGCGCGCGGGGTGCGCGTGAACTGCGTCTGCCCCGGCGGGGTCGACACGCCGCTGGCCCGGAACTTCCTGCCTCCCGAAGGCGCCGACCGGAAGATCCTGCGACGCATGATGGGCCTGCTACCGGAGGTGCTGGCGCAGCCGGCCGACGTGGCGGCCCTGGTGGCCTACCTGGCCTCGGACGAGGCGCGCGCGGTCACCGGAGCGGCCTTCCCGATCGACGGCGGCCAGGTGGCCTGAGCGCGCGGCCCGAGCCGGAGATCAGCGCCCCTCGTCGCCCTGCAGCGCCAGCGCGCGCAGCAAGGGCGCGGCCTTGTCCAGGCTCTCGCGCCACTCCTCCTCGGGATCCGAGTCCGCGACGATGCCGCCACCGGTCTGGATGCGGACGCGATCGTGGCGCAGCACGGCGCTGCGGATCACGACGGAGAGATCCGCGCCGCCGCGGGCATCGAAGTAGCCGACGGCACCGGCGTAGGGGCCGCGGGGCCCGTCCTCCAGCGCCTCCAGCAGGCGCATGGCGGCGAGCTTCGGCGCCCCGGTCATGGAGCCGGGGGGGAAGGCGGCGCGCACCAGGTCGAAGGCGTCGCATCCCTCCCGCAGGCGCCCCCGGACGGTCGAGACCAGCTGGAAGACCGAGGCGTAGTCCTCGATGGCCAGCAGCTCGGGCACGCTGACGCTGCCGACCTCGCAGACGCGCCCGAAGTCGTTGCGCACCAGATCGACGATCATGAGGTTCTCGGCGCGGTCCTTGGGGGAGCTCGCCAGCGCGCGGCGCAGCTGGCGGTCGAGCTCGGGGCTCGCACCCCGGGCACGCGTGCCCTTGATCGGTCGGCTCTCGCAACGCCCGTCGGGCTCCACGCGCAGGAAGCGCTCCGGCGAGCTGCCCACCAGCTGGAGCTCGGGCAGCGCGAGCAGACAGGCGAAGGGAGCGGGGTTCAGGCGTCGCAGCACGGCGTAGAGGGCGCGCGCGTCGAGACTCCCGCTCAGCTCGATGCTGCGGCTGAGACAGGCCTGGTAGACGTTGCCGGCGGCAATCTCCTGCTGGATGCGGTCGATGCGCTTGGCGTAGCCGGCGGCGTCCAGGCGGGCGACGGGAGGGCCCAGCGGGCCCGCCGCGGGCGCCGGCCCGGGCCGGCACCCGCGCTCCAGCCCCTCGAGCAGGGCCTCGATGCCGGCCCGAGCCGCGGCCCGCGCCTCGTCCTCGCGGTCGCCGGTGCCCAGGGCGAAGGCCCTCGCCTCGCCGGTCGCGTGATCGAAGGCGAGCAGGCGATCGGCGTGGAGGAGCAGCAGATCCGGCAGCTCGCCGGCGCCACCCGGGCGCAGACAGCCGGGCTCCAGCACCGCCGCCAGCTCGTAGCCCAGGTAGCCCACGGCGCCGCCGACCCAGGGCCAGCCCGGCGCGAGGTCGCGCGGCAGCCGCGGCAGCCACGCGCGCGCGATCTCCAGGGGATCGCCCTGCAGCTCGACGCGATGCGGCTCGCCCTCGCCCGCCGGGCGCTCCTCCAGGCAGACCCGGCGCCCCCAGGCGCGCAGGCTTCGCGGCGGGTCGCAGCCGACGAAGGAGAAGCGGGAGAGCGGCGATCCGGGCAGCGCGCTCTCCAGGAGCCAGGCCGCGACGCCACGACGCCGCAGTGCGTCGAAGGCGGCGAGCGGCGTCCAGCCGGTCTGTCGGGGCGGCTGCGGGCGAGGCGGGAGGGACACACTCTCGAGCGCGCAGCAGCGCGACGGCGGTCGAAGAGCGGCCCCTTTCACGGAGGGAGTCTATAGAATGGCCCTCCCGTGAGCGCGCCCGAACCTCCGAGCAGCGAGCCGCCCCCGGGCTCGGGCGGGGATGGAGTAGGGGGTCCCTACTCCGCCTACGTGCTGGGCGTGCTGGTGGTCGTCTACGTCCTCAACTTCCTCGACCGCCAGATCATCACGATCCTGGCCGACGAGATCAAAGCCGATCTCGGCATCCGCGACGCCGAGATCGGCTTCCTCTACGGCACGGCCTTTGCGGTCTTCTACGCGGTCTTCGGCATTCCGCTCGGGCGCCTCGCCGACGTCTGGACCCGGCGCTCCCTGATCGCGATCGGCCTGGCCTTCTGGAGCGCGATGACCGCGCTGTCGGGAGCGGCCCAGAGCTTCTGGCAGCTCGCCGGAGCGCGCGTCGGCGTCGGCGTGGGCGAGGCGAGCGCCACGCCCGCCGCCTTCTCGATGCTGACCGACTCCTTCTCCCCGCGCCTGCGGGCGACGGTGCTGGCCATCTACTCGAGCGGCATCTACATCGGCGCCGGCCTCGGCCTCTTCATCGGGGGCCAAGTGGTCGAGCGCTGGAACGGGGCCTTCCCCGACGGCAGCGCGCCCCTGAACCTGGCGGGCTGGCAGGCGGCCTACCTGGCCGTGGGGCTCCCCGGCCTGCTCGTGGCGCTGTGGGTGCGCACGCTACGCGAGCCGCGGCGCGGGGCCGCGGACGGCATCTTCGCGCCGCCGGAGCCGCATCCCTTCCGAGAGTTCTTCCGCGAGCTGCGGGCGGTGGTCCCGCCCTTCACGATCTACCACCTCTGGAAGATGGGCGCGGGGCCGGGAGCGCTGCGGGCCAATGCCGCCTGGGGTCTCGCCATCGTGGCCCTGGCCTTCGCGATGATCCGTTGGACCGGAGACGTCGCCCAGTGGTCGGCGCTCGGCCTCGGCGTCTACGCCGCGCTCTCCTGGGCGCGCTCGCTGTCGCTGCGCGACCGGGCTGCAGCCACGCTGATCTTCGGAACGCCCTCGCTGCGCTGGACGGCTCTCGGCTTCTCCTTCCTCGCCTTCGCGGGCTACGGCATCGGCGGCTGGACGCCCGTCTTCTTCCTGCGCGTGCACGGGGCCAGCATCGACACGGTGGGAACCGTGGTGGGCCTGACGGCCGCCGTGGCGGGCATGCTCGGCGTGACGCTGGGAGGTGTGCTGGCGGATGCCTGGCGCAGGCGCAGCGCCCTGGGCCGCATCCATCTGGCGACGATTCTCGCCCTGGCGCCGGTTCCGCTCGCGCTGTGGATGGTGGGCACGGAGAACACGACGCTCGCCTACGTCATCAACTTTCCGCTGAGCGTCCTGACCTCGGCCTGGGTCGGCATCGGGGCCTCCACGATCCAGGATCTGATCCTGCCGCGCATGCGCGCCGTGGCCTCGGCCTTCTACATCCTGATGATCACCTTCATCGGGCTGGCCCTCGGGCCCTACACCATCGGTCTGCTCTCGGATCGCTTCGGGGACATCGCACTGGCACTCCGCCTGGCCTTGCTCGCCAACGCGCTCTCCTTCGGCTTCCTGCTGCTGCTGCGGGGAACCCTCGCGCGCGACGAGCAGAGCCTGGTGGCACGCGCGAGAGCCGCCGGCGAGGAGCTGATGGAGCGTGGCGGCGGAGCGGCCTAGGCGCCGGCCGCGAGCCCCCCGTCTCCGCTACCCTGCCGGTTCCCATGCGACGGCTCTGCTACTTCCATGCCGGCTGCCCCGACGGCTTCGGAGCCGCCTGGGCCGTGTGGCGGGCCTGGGGCAGCGGAGGCCGCTACCTGCCCAGGGGTCACGAGGACGGTCTCGAGCTCCGGCAGGTGGTCGACGCCCAGGTGGTCTTCGTCGACATCGCGCCGAGCAACGAGCTGCTGCGCCAGATCGCTTCCCAGGCCCGGCAGGTGGTCGTGCTCGACCATCACGTCTCGTCCCGCGAGCGCTACGTCTCGGATCCCGGGCTGCACGAGGAGATCCAGCGCGGCGGTCACGAAGTGAGCTACGACCTGTCCCACTCCGGCGCCGTCCTGGCCTGGCAGCACTTCCACCCGCGCGAGCCCACGCCCGCCCTGCTCCGCTACGTCGAGGACCAGGACCTCTGGAGCTGGAAGCTCCCCGACTCGGAGCCGGTCAACGCGGCCATCGGATCCTATCCGCGCGACTTCGAGACCTGGGACGAGCTGGCGGCGCGCCCCCTCGAGGAGCTGGTCGAGGAAGGCACTCCCATCCTGCGCTCCCAGCGCATCGAGGTCGAGCGCGTGGTCAAGAGCGCTCATCCGCTGCGCCTGGACGGCCGTCGCATCGAGGCCGTGAATGCCCCCAACCTGCGCAGCTCGATCGGACACGAGCTGGCCCAGCGGGCGAGCTTCGGCCTTCCCTGGGGCGCCGTCTACCGACTGAACGGGCGGCGCGTAGACGTCTCCGTCTACTCCATCGGCGAGCTGGACGTGTCGCGCGTGGCCGCCCGCTACGGCGGCGGCGGGCACCGGAATGCCGCGGGCTTCAGCGTGTCCCTGGAGGAGTGGCAGGCGAGCTTCGCGTAGCCTCCCTCCACTCCTCGGGAGTCAGCGAGCGGAAGGAGAGCGCGTGGATCTCGCTCCCCATTTCCGCCTGCAGCGCGGCATAGACGAGGCGCTGGCGCTCGACGCGCCCGAGCCCCTCGAAGCGCGACGAGACCACCAGGGCCCGAAAGTGCCCTCCCCCGCTCGCGGCGCCCGGGTGACCGGCGTGCCGGTGGCTCTCGTCGACCACCTCCACCGCCTCCGCCTGCAGGCGCTGGCGCAGCAGGGCCTCGATGCGCTCTCCGCGACTCGTCTCCCTCATGGCGGCAGACCCTAGCCCAGCGCCCGGCCCGGGGGTCGTGCGTGGGCGCCTCGGAACGCGGCTAGACTGGCCGCGTGGCCGAGGCCGCCGAGCTGCGCAGGCGCGTCGCCGCGATCGACTGGGAGAGCGCCCGGGGCGCCCTCGACGCGATCGGCCATGCGCGAGTGCCCGGCTTGCTGCGCGCCTCCGAGTGCCGCGAGCTGATCGCCCTCTACGAGGAGCACGAGCGATTTCGCTCGACGGTCGAGATGGCGCCGCGGCGCTACGGCGAGGGTCAGTACCGCTACTTCGCCCGGCCGCTGCCCTCGGCCGTCGAGGCCCTGCGCCGCGCGCTCTACCCCCCGCTGGCCCGCATCGCCAACGGCTGGCAGCACCGGCTGGGCCGGATCCCCGAGCTGCCGGCCCGGCTGGCGGACTTCGAGGCGCGCTGCCGCGCGGCGGGCCAGCAGCGGCCGACGCCGCTGCTGCTGCGCTACCGCCAGGGCGGCTTCAACTGCCTTCACCAGGATGTGTACGGAAGGTTGGCCTTCCCGCTGCAGGTGGCGATCCTGCTCTCGCAGCCCGAGCGCGATTTCGAGGGCGGGGAGTTCCTGCTCGTGGAGCAGCGCCCGCGGCAGCAGTCTCGGGGCGAGGCCGTGCGGCTGCGCCGGGGCGAGGCCCTGGTCTTTCCGAATGCGCTGCGGCCGGTGGCCGGCTCGCGGGGCAACGTCGGGATACGCGTTCGCCACGGGGTCAGCCGGGTGCTGCGCGGAGAGCGCTACACGCTGGGCATCATCTTCCACGACGCCGAATGAGCGCCCGGAGAAGGCGGGCGGGCCCGGGGGCCCGCCCGCCGGCGGCGTCGCAGGGCGCGGCCGCCGGGGCGGCGCCGCCCTGCTCGACCTCGATGACCCGCGGCTTGGCCGCCTCGGCCTTCGGGACCACCAGCGTCAGCACTCCGTTCTCGTAGCGGGCGCTGACCTTGGCCCCGTCGACGTTGGCGGGCAGGTGGAAGCGCCGCTCGAAGGAGCCGTGGGTGGTCTCGATGTGCCGATAGCCCTCCCGGTTCTCCTGCCACTCGGCGCGCTTCTGGCCGCGCAGCGTGAGCACGTCGCCCTCGAGAGAGACGTCGAAGTCCTTCTCCGCGAGGCCCGGGAGCTCGGCGACGATCCGGTACTCGTCCTGGCTCTCCCGCACGTCCACGTGGGGCGTGAAGCTCCCCGCCTGCGGGGCGTCGCTCCAGCGGTCGCCGAAGACGCGGTCGAAGTCGCTCAGATCCCAGAACAGCGGCCGCACGCCGCCGCGGAGGGGACGCCGGCCGAAGCTGCGGGGAATCATGGATGACATCTGCTTTCCTCCTTCTGTTCCGGGCGGCGACTGGGGCGCCACCCGTGGAGGAAGAGGTAAGCACGGGCCCGGGGCCGTCAAGCGCCCCCGCTCGGCCCGCTAGATCACGCCCTGCTCGGCCAGGGCCGCCAGCGCGGCAGCCGAGAGGCCTAGCTCCCCGAAGATCTCCGCGTTGTCCGCCCCCAGGTCCGGCGCCAGGGCCCGGCTGCGGGGCTCGGCGCCCTCGAAGCGCAGGGGATTGCCGTGGAACACGACCTCCCCGATCGAGGGATGGGCGTGTCGCTCCACCATGCCGCGGGCCCGCAGGTGGGGATCGTCCAGCAGCTCCTCCGGGCGAGCCACGCGCGCGCAGGGCAGGTCGGCTCCCTCCGGGCCGAGCCGCTCGAGCACCTCCTGGCAGCTGCGGTCGCGCGCCCAGGCCGCGACGATGCCGTTCAGCTCCTCCCGGTGCTGGGCGCGGCCGCGGTGGCTGCGGAAGCGCTCGTCGCCGCCGAGCTCGGGGCGGCCGATGGCCTGGCAGAGGGCGCGGAAGAGCTTGTTGCTGGCCGTGCCCACCACCACGTGGCCGTCCCGGGTGGCGTAGCAGTCGTAGGGCGCAGTGAAGGGGTGCTGGTTGCCCACGCGCTCGAAGGGCACGCCCAGGCCGGCCTGGATGGTCGCGGCCGAGTCGGTGATCGCGAAGATCGCGTCCTGGTTCGAGAGGTCGAGGACCCGCGCCCGCCCGCTGCGCTGCCTCTCCAGCAGGCCGGCGGCGATGCCGAGGGCCAGGTAGAGCCCGCCGACGAAGTCGGCGAGGGCGCCGCCGCCGCGCAGCGGCGGACCGTCCGGGAAGCCCGTCAGCGCCATCAGACCGCCGGCCGCCTGCGCCACGATGTCGTAGGAGGCCTCTCCCGCCCGCGGGCCGCTGGCTCCGAAGCCCGACAGCGAGGCGACCAGGCAGCGCGGATTGCGCTGCTGGATCATCGCAGGAGACAGGCCCTGTGCCTCGAGGAAGCCCGAGCGGAAGTTCTCGACCAGGGCATCCGCGCCCTCGACCAGACGCAGCAGCAGCTCGCGGCCTTCCGGCTTGCGCAGGTCCAGGGTGATGGAGCGCTTGCCGCGGTTCGTGTTCTGGAAGGAGAGCGAGGTCTCGCCCCGCTCGGACGGCCCGTAGCGGTAGTCGTCCCCGGTTCCCGGTCGCTCGACCTTGACGATCTCGGCCCCGAGGTCCGCAAGGACGGCGGTCGCGAAGGGGCCGGCCACGACCCGCGTCAGGTCGAGGATGCGCAGGCCCTCGAGGACTCGGGCCACTAGAGGCGGAAGACGGCGACCACCCCGAGGCCGCTGCCGACGGCGGCGAGGGCGTAGAGCAGCGGTGCGAGAACGGCGTCGCGCCGGTGGCCACCGTAGTCGAGGAGGAGCGAGCGCAGGTGGTGGGCGCCCTTCCACAGCGGCAGCACGATCAGGCCCAGCAGCAGCAGGCGTCCCAGGAGGTGGGCTCCGAGGGCGTGGGCCCGCTCGTAGTCCAGGGCCTCCGCCGGTACCAGGCCGAGGGGCAGGGCCAGGCCGACGATCAGCAGCCACGGGGTCAGGAGCATGGTGCCGATCAGGATGCCCTGCCCGAAGAGCAGCCAGATGAGGGGCTCGAGACGGAGCAGCAGGGCGCGCATCAGAAGAGTCCTCCGGCCAGGATGACGCCCAACACCAAGCTGACGCCGATCCAGGCGGCGTAGAGGCCGGCGTGGATGAGCGGCGCCGGGGGAGGCTTGGCCGGCCCGATGCGGGGCGGCTGCGCCTTGGGAAAGAGCGCGAAGAAGCGCACCGCCACGAAGACCACCGCGGCCAGGCTGAGCAGGTGAAAGCCGAGGTAGAGCGGATGCGCGAGCTCGGAGAGGGCCTGCTGCCAGGCCGACTCGCCGGTGCCCAGCGCCCAGACCTGGCGCAGCACCAGGAAGCCCAGCATCAGGTAGACGAGGCCGGTGGCGTCGAAGAGCAGGTAGCGGCGCATGCGCGGCTGGGCGTACCAGCCGCGAGCCGTCTGCGGGGGCGCCGTCCGGGTCGACCCGGGCCGGGCGGGCTGCATCGCCTCGGGATGGGCCTGGGGCACAGCTACTCCTTTCCGCCACGGGGCAGCACGAAGCCCGTGGCCCAGTCGATGACCGCGCGGAACTTCGCCTGGTTCACGGCGGCGGCCGGATCCACGTTCTTCGGGCAGACCTCGCTGCACTCGTTGGCGTAGGAGCAGGAGAAGACCGTCCCCTCGCCGCGGAAGACCTGCTGCCGCTCGCGATCTCCCTCGTCGCGCGTATCCAGGTTGTAGCGGTGGCCGAGCGCGATGGCCGCCGGGCCGAGGAAGTCGGGCTCGTTCGCCACCACCGGACAGGCCGAGTAGCAGAGCATGCAGTTGATGCACATGCTGAACTGCTTGAACTCCTCGAGCTCGGCGGGAGACTGGCGGCTCGTCCCCTCCTCGACCGCCCGCTCCTTGGCGGTGACGATCCAGGGCTTCACGTCCTTGAGCTTCTCCATGAAGCCCTCGAGCTCGACCACCAGATCGCGGATGATGGGGAAGTTCGAGAGCGGAGCGACCTCGACCGTGTCGCCGTAGCTCGACAGGGCATCCTTGCAGGTGAGCTTCGGCTGCCCGTTCACCATCATTCCGCAGCTCCCGCAGACCGCCATGCGGCAGGACCAGCGGTGCGACAGGGTCGGATCGATCTCGTCCTTGATGTGGTTCAGGGCGTCGAGGACCTTCCAGTCCGGTCGGCAGCTCACCTCGTAGCTCTGGGTCTTCGGCACCTCGTCCTTGTCGGGGTCGAAGCGGGTGACCACGAAGGTCTTCTTCAGCTCTTCCGCCATCAGTACTTGCGCTCCTCGGGCTCCCAGACGCCGAGTGTCACGTCCTTCTTGTCGAGGCGCGGACCGCTCGGGTCGAGATAGACCAGGGTGTGGTAGAGGTACTCCTGGTCGTTGCGGGTGGGGAAGTCGCTGCAGGCGTGGGCGCCCCGCGACTCGCGCCGGTCGGCCGCCGAGACGGCCACCGCCTCGGCCACGTCGAGCATGTTCTCGAGCTCGAGCGCGGCGATGATCTCCGTGTTGAAGACCTTGCTGTCGTCTTCCAGGGCGACGTCGGGAGAGCGGCGCTTGAGCTGGGCCATGGCCTGGGCAGCGGCGTGCATGGAAGCCTGCTCGCGGTAGACGCCGCAGCCGCTCTCCATGATCGTCGCCATCTCCTTGCGCAGCCCGGCGATCGTCTCCGCACCGCCGCGGCGGCCGCGCAGCGCCTCGATCCGGGCGGCCTCCTCCTCGGCCTGGCCGCGCAGCTGCGCCTCGTTGCCCTCGCCGGCACCCCGGGCGTAGCCCACGGCGTGGATGCCGGCCCGGGCCCCGAAGACCAGGCATTCGGTGAGCGAGTTCGAGCCCAGGCGATTGGCCCCGTTCAGCGAGTGGCAGCCCACCTCGCCGATGGCGTAGAGGCCGGGCAGCTCGGTGGCGCCGTCGATGTCCGTGTCGACGCCGCCCATCATGTAGTGGACCACCGGACGGATCGGGATCGGCTCCTTCACCGGATCGACCCCGACGTAGGTGCGGGCCAGCTCGAGCACGAAGGGCAGCCGCTTGCTCAGGATGGCCTCGCCGATGTGGGTGAGGTCGAGGTGGACGTACTCGCCGTAGGGGCCCTTGATGCCGTTCCCGGCCTGGATCTCGCGAATGATGGCGCGCGAGATCATGTCTCGCGGCCCCAGCTCGAGCTTGCTGCCGACGCCGTACTCGCTGTTCTCGAGGAAGCGATCGCCGCGGGCGTTGAAGAGGCGCCCGCCTTCGCCGCGGGCCGCCTCGGTGATGAGGATGCCCGTTCCGGGAAGGCCCGTCGGGTGGTACTGGACGAACTCCATGTCCTTCAGCGGAACGCCGGCCCGATAGGCGAGGGCCATGCCGTCCCCGGTCTTGATGTTGCCGTTCGTCGTGAAGGGGAAGCACTTGCCGGCGCCCCCCGTGGCCAGCAGGGTGGCGCGGCCGAGGAAGGCGCGGACCAGGCCCTCGCGCAGGTCGAGGGCCGCCACGCCGCGCACCTCTCCGGCCTCGACCAGGAGCTTGGTGGCGAACTGTTCGTCGTAGCGGACGATGCGGTCGTGCTTGAGCGAGGTCTGGAAGAGGGAGTGCAGCATGTGGAAGCCGACCTTGTCGGCCGCGAACCAGGTGCGCTTGGTGGTCATGCCGCCGAAGGCCCGGGTGGCCACGCTGCCATCCTCGTTCCGGCTCCAGGGGCAGCCCCAGTGCTCGAGGCGCGTCAGCTCCTTGGGCGCCTCGCCCACGAAGTACTGGATGACGTCCTGGTCGCCGAGGAAGTCCGAGCCCTTGACGGTGTCGTAGCCGTGCATCTCGAGGGAATCGTCCGCGCGGGCCACGCCCGCGGCGCCCCCCACGGCGGAGACCGTGTGGCTGCGCATCGGGTAGACCTTGGAGACCAGGGCCACCGTGATGTCGGGGTCGGATTCGACGGCTGCGATGGCGGCCCGCAGGCCGGCCGCGCCGCCGCCGACGATGACGAGGTCGTGTCGAATGACTTCCATCTGGATCCTCTTCACGAGACGCGACGGGCCGGGCGTGGGCTCCGACCGAGTCGATCGGATTCCGCGAGTCGGTTTCGCGAATCGAAGCTGGCCGATCCGGCTTCCCTGCGGTTCCGGGAAGCGCCGGGGTGCCCGAGGAGTAGCTGATCGGGGCCGATTCGGCGAGGAAATCCGCGGCTCTAGCCGCCTGCGCGGGGCTCCTGCTGACTTAGGCAGTGAACGGCGCCGAGGCCCAGGACCAGGGTGGAGCAGGGGACGGGAACGACTTCGCGATCCGGGAGCAGCTCGGCCAGGATCGCCAGGGCCCGCTGGTCGCTGGCCGCTCCGAAGACGGGCACCAGGACCGCCCCGTTGGCCAGGTAGAAGTTCGCGTAGCTGGCGGGGCAGCGGATGCCGTCGACGCGGTGCGGGGGGGGCATGGGCAGCTCGGCCACCTCGAGCGGCCGGCCGTCGGCGCAGCGCATGCGGCGCAGGCGCCTCAGGTTCTCGGCGAGGGGAGCGTGGTTCGGATCCGAGGCGTCGGGCTCCACCGCCGCCACCACCGTGTCGGGCGCCACGAAGCGCGCGATGTCGTCCACGTGACCGTCGGTGTCGTCCCCGGCCACTCCCTCCTCGAGCCACAGCACCTGCCGCGCCCCGAGCCATCGCGCCAGCCGCTCCTCCATGGCCTCGCGCGTGCGCCCCGGGCCCCGGTTCGCGTTCAGCAGGCAGGACTCGGTGGTGAGGAGCGTGCCGCGGCCGTTGCCGTCGACCGCCCCGCCCTCCAGCACGAAGTCCGCCCGCAGCCGCTCGAGGCCCAGGTGACGCTCCACGCCCTGCGGCACGGCCGCATCCCGGTCCCAGGGCGGGTACTTGCCGCCCCAGGCGTCGAAGGGGAAGTCCACCAGCACGGTCTCGCCCGACGCGCGCAGCAGGAAGAGCGGCGCGGTGTCGCGCAGCCAGGCGTCGTCGGTCGCGATGCGGACGAAGTCGATGCAGTCGACGGCGACGCCGCCGTCCTCCAGGGCGGTGCGCGCCTGCTCCTCCGCGGCCGCCTCCCCGACCAGCAGCCGTACCGTCTCGCAGCGCTGGAGGGCGCGCACGAGTCCGACGAACTCCCTGCGCGCTTCGGCCAGCCGACCGGGCCAGGTCTGCGGGTTGTGGGGCCAGGCCAGCCAGGTGGCGGCGTGCGGCTCCCACTCGGCAGGCCAGCGCAGCGCCTCAGCGGTCGCGATAGCGCCGGCCGAGCTCGCCATACGCATCGATGCGTCGATCGCGCAGGAAGGGCCAGTCGCGGCGCACCTGCTCGACGAGGGAGAGGTCGCAGTCCACGAGCAGCAGCTCTTCCCGGTCGTGCGAGGCCCGGGCCAGCACGCGGCCGAAGGGGTCGGAGACGAAGGAGGCCCCCCAGAAGCGAATGGCCTCCTCGGTTCCGACGCGGTTCACGACCGCCACGAAGACACCGTTGGCGATGGCGTGGCTGCGCTGGATCGTCTGCCAGGCGTCGTGCTGGGCCGCGTCGACCTCCGCAGCCTCGTCGTGCTGCCAGCCGATGGCCGTCGGGTAGAGCAGGATCTCGGCGCCGCCGAGGGCACTGAGACGCGCCGCCTCCGGAAACCACTGATCCCAGCAGACGAGGGTCCCGAGCCGGGCCGGACCGCCGTCGGTGGTCGGAAAGCCCAGATCTCCCGGGGTGAAGTAGAACTTCTCGTAATAGAGCGGGTCGTCGGGGATGTGCATCTTGCGGTAGACGCCGCGCAGCGCGCCGTCGGGTCCGAGGGTGACCGCCGTGTTGTGGTAGAGCCCCGGGGCCCGACGCTCGAAGAGCGAGGCGACGATCGTCACCTCGCGGGCCGCCGCGAGCTTCGACAGGGCCTCGCTGCTGGGGCCGGGAATCGGCTCCGCCAGGGAGAAGCGCGAGGGCTCCTCGGCCTGGCAGAAGTATCTGGAGCGGAAGAGCTCGGGCAGGCAGACGATGCGGGCTCCGCCGCCCGCGGCCTCCTCGACCCGGGCCAGCGCGCGCGCCAGGTTCTCGCCCGGATCCTCGGAGCAGGTCATCTGCACCAGCCCGATTCGAACCGGCTCCCGGCTGCCTGCGGCCCCGTCGCTCACGGCGGAGGAGGTATCGCGCGTGACCTCTCCTGTCACGCCGGGCCGCGATGCTGGCGGCGTGCGTCGAGCGAGAGTCACTCGCAGTCCGGGGAGCGCGGCCCCGCCGCGGGGTGCGGAGCCCCGCGGCTGCGCCACCTTCCAGGGCTGCGGGGGGCTGCGCTCGGCGCTGCCGGTCATGGCCCTGATGGCCGCCTTCGGCTTCGCCTGGGCGGCGGCGGCCGACCGCCACGCCAGCCTGCGCGAGGAGACGGTGCCCCGAGCGGACCCGGCCAGCCCTTCGATCTGGCTCGTCGACGGCTTCAACGTCCTGCACGCGTCCCTGCTGGGCGGACGCGATCGCAGCGACTGGTGGAGCCGGGCCCGCCGGCAGGAGGTCCTCGAGCTGGCGGCCCAGCTCGCGTCCGACGGCTGCGCCCGGGTCTGCGTGGTCTTCGACGGCTCCCAGGCGGGCGACGCGGAGAGCCCCCCCGGCGTCGACCAGGTCTTCGCCCTCTCCGCCGACGAGTGGATCGTCCGGACCCTCCAGGCCAGCCCCGAGCCCGGACAGGTGGCGGTCGTCACCGCCGATCGGCGGCTGGCGGGGCGGGCCCACTCCTGGGGCGCACGGGTGGTCGCCCCGCGAGACTTCGCGGCCCGCTGCCGGGAGCGGGGCTCAGCGACCGGGGCCAGCGGCTGAGAAGAGCTCGGGATTCGCGCAGTGGCGGGGGCGGCGACCCGCCAGGCCGGCCAGCAGGTTCTCGACCGCCAGATCCCCCATGCGCGCCCGGGTCGCCCGGGTCGCGCTCCCGATGTGCGGCGTCAGCACCAGATTGGGGGCGTCGAGCAGGGGGCTCCGGAGGTCCAGCGGCTCGCGCTCGAAGACGTCGAGGGCGGCGGCGCCGATGCGGCCGGAGTGCAGGCCCTCGGCCAGGGCCGCCTCGTCCACGATCCCGCCCCGGGCGGTGTTGACCAGCACTGCCCCGGGCCGCAGGCGGGCCAGGGCCTCGCGCCCGAGCAGGCCCCGGGTCTCGGGTGCGAGGGCCAGGTGGACGCTGAGGAAGTCCACCCGCTCGAGGATCTGCCCCAGGGAGGCGCTCTCGACGCCGGGCACGCTGCGACCGCTGCGCGTCCAGCCCAGGCAGCGCATGCCGCAGCCGAGGGCCCGGCGCGCCACGGCGCGGCCGATCGCACCGAGCCCGAGGACGCCGAGGGTCGCGCCGTAGAGGTCGCGGCCGAGCAGGAGCTCCGGGTCCCACTGGGCCCCGGGGGCCCAGCGCCCGGTGCGAACGTAGCGGTCGGCCTCGGGAATGCGGCGGGCTGCGGCGAGCAGCAGGCCGAAGGCCAGCTCGGCCGTGGTCTCCACCAGGACGCCCGGCGTGAAGCCCACCGCGATGCCGCGCCGGCTGGCGGCCGCGACGTCGACGTGGTCCAGCCCGACCGAGCAGCTCGAGACCACCCGAAGCTGCGGACAGGCGGCGAGCAGCTCGGCGTCGATCCGGTCGGAGAGCAGGCAGAGCAGTCCCTCGGCCCGCCCCGCCCGCGCGCGCAGATCGGCCGGAGTCGGAGCCTCGGGCCGTTCCCAGGTCTCCAGGCGAACCCGCTCGGGAAGGGTCCCGAAGGCCTGGCCGGGAAGCGCTCGCGTGGCGAAGACGCGGGGGCTCGCGGGGGATTCCATGGCCACCTAAGATCCCCCGTTCTGGTCAGGGGGAAACCCCGACACCCCTCGGGCGGAAGGCGCGCCCGCACCTTGACCCGGGGGGGCTCGGAGAAATAAGGTCGTGGCGGACGGGGCGCGGAGCCCCGAGGGTGCCGCCTCGTGTGAGTGGAGTCCCTCCGCAGCGGCTCGCAGTGCGCGGAAGGGAGGCGGCCTCTCGCCGTGGGCCAGCGGCGGTCGCGATCTCGATCTGGAGAGGGCATGTCGCAGGTACCGCATCACGAGTTCCGAGAGACGAATACGCTCCGCTTCGCGCGTTGGATCGTGCGCAACCGGGCCTACGTCGGCAGCCTTCTGATCCTCTCCACGCTCTTCTTCTTCTACCCGATCTTCAACTCGATCATGACGGCCTTCGGGTCGCCGATCAGCAGCTGGCCGACCGTGCGCGTGGACACCAACGCCCGGGCCCTCTTCCCCGACCACCCCTACATCCATGCCCAGGACAAGTTTGCCAAGCGTTTCGGCAGCTCCTCGCTGGTGGCGATCGCGGTCGCGGTGAACGAGGGCACGATCTTCACGCCCGAGAATCTGCAGAAGATCGAGGCGATCACGCGACGCCTCGACGGGATCGGCTTCGAGAGCTTCTCCGACGAGCGGGACGAGCTGCGTTGGAAGCTGGAGGAGCAGGAGGTCGCGCTGCCCGAGATCCGCAAGCGGCTCGACCGGGCCTACCCGCCCTACCCGGTCAACCACAACCAGATCAACTCGGTGGCGCACCCGAGCACCCGCGTGATCCAGATCGAGGCCGACGGAGCGCTCACCCAGAGCGTGCTGATGGACGAGGTGCCGGAGACCCAGGAGCAGGCGGACACCCTGCGCGAGCTGGTGCGCCAGAATCCGCCCTTCATCTTCGGCCGCCTGGTCTCGACCGACGAGAAGGGAGCCCTGATCACCGCGGGCTTCGTCACAGACCGCCTCTCGGGCATCGAGGTCTACCAGGCGGTCTTCGACCACGTGCAGGGCATCAAGGCCGAGTTCGAAGACCCGGCCTGCCGGATGTCCGAGCAGGGCAACATCGCCACGCGCCTCCTCTCCGGCCTCGGCAGCCGGCTGCGGCGCCTCTTCATCGGGGTCTCCGCCGAGCGCAGCGTGCCCGAGGGCTGCAACTTCCAGGTCTTCGTCTCCGGCGAGCCGGTCCTGGTGGGCTGGATCATCACCTACGCCTACGAAATCCTCGGCTACCTCACCGCCACCATCCTCACCATCTTCCTGCTGCTCTGGCTCTACTTCCGGCGCTGGCACGGCGTCCTGATTCCGATGGTCGCCGCCATGGCCACGGTGATCTGGGGCCTGGGCTTCACGGGTTGGATGAGCATGACCTTCGACCCACTGATCCTGGTGATCCCCATGATCATCACCGCCCGCGCCGTCTCGCACACGGTGCAGATGGCGGAGCGCTTCTTCGAGGACTACGAGGTCATGCTCCCGCGCTACGAGAGCCCGGAGGAGGCGAAGGTCGAGGTGGCGACCATCGCCATGGGCGAGCTGATCGTCCCGGGCACCCTCGGCATCGTCACTGACGTGGCCGGCCTGCTGGTGATCATGGTGACCTCGATCCCGCAGATGCGAGACCTTGCGATCTTCGGCGCCTTCTGGGTGCTCTCGATCATCGCTACCGTGGAGATCCTCCACCCCATCATCATCTGCTACCTGCCGGCCCCGAAGGAGCACGAGCACTTCCTGCCCGGCTTCATGGTGCGCTTCACCCGCGGCGTGGGCACCGTCACGACCCACCCGGTGGGCAAGTACGTCGTCGGCGCCGTGACCGTGCTGCTCTTCGTCAGCTCCACCTACGTCGCCCTCTTCCACTCCAAGATCGGCGAGGCCACTCCGGGAACCCCCCTGCTCTGGCCGGACCAGGAGTGGAACGTGGCCACGGCGGAGATCGCCGAGCGCTTCGGGGGCGTGGACGCCCTGGTGGTCTACGCCGACGGCGACCGCCCCAATGCGGCGGCCGACTCGGACCCGATCAAGGCCATGGAGCGCTTCGAGCGCCACCTGCAGAGCTACACCGATCTCGGCGCCTCGGTCTCCCTGGTGCCCTTCCTGCGCAGCTACTGGATGATCAACCACTACGGAGACCCCAAGTGGTACTTCGTGCCGGCCCACCCGGGCACCGTCCGGGCGGCCATCTTCCAGCTGCAGCAGAACGGCGCGCCCGGCTTCATGCGCCCCTACATGACCGACGACGGGCGCAAGGCCAACATCTCCTTCTTCTATCCGGACCACAAGGGCGAGACCGTCCTGCGGGCGACCCACTTCGCCGAGAAGTTCATCGAGGAGAATCCACTGGGCGAGATCTCGATCCGGCTCGATCGCGACCACAAGGATCCGGACGAGCCCCTGCTCTCTTCCGACGGCCTGAAGGACATGGGCTACTACATGTTCGGGCCGCTGGCCGACCTCGTGGTCGGGCCGCGCAACCACACCTTGACCGTACGGATCCGGCAGGACGACGGGAGCTACTCCGAGGAGGAGGTGGAGCGGCCCACGGCCGACCAGGGCGCCCCCGAGTGGATCGAGGAGTTCCGCGAGGAGGCGATCTACGACTACGAGGACCAGCTCTACGCCGCGCTCGACGCGGAGGAGCATTTCTCCTGGCCCGAGACCCTCGAGGACTGGTCGGCCGACGACCTGGACGCCTGGTGGGAGAGCGAAGAGTACGGCATCCGGGCCGTCGCCGTGAACACCAAGGACCTGATCGTGGCCGACCTCAAGGCCGTCGACCCGACGCCGAAGTACCAGCCGACCAACTCCTGGACCCGCGGCGTCCAGTTCGTGATGGCCGGGGGCAGCATGGGCATCATCGCCGCGATCAACGACGAGGTGGAGCGCAGCCACGTCGCCAACATCAGCCTGATCTTCATCGTCATCTTCCTCCTGCACTCGATCACCTATCAGTCGATCCCCAGCGGAGGCATCATCTTCCTGCAGATCTCCACGGCCACGATGGTCTCGCTGGCCTACATGGCGATCCGGGGAGTCGGCCTCAACATCAACACCCTGCCGGTCCAGTCGGTGGGCGTCGGCATCGGCGTCGACTACGCGATCTACATCGTCGACCGGATCCGCCAGGAGGTGGCCGACACGGCGGACATCGACGAGGCCGTGCGCCGGGCGGTGCGAACCACGGGCATGGCGGTGAGCTTCACCGCCACGACCGTGACCGGCGGCATCTTCCTCTGGATGTTCTCGAACCTGCGCTTCCAGGCGGAGATGGCCCAGCTCTTGGTCTTCCTGATGGTGCTCAACATGTTCGGGGCCATCACGGTGGTGCCGGCCTTCTACTCCATCCTGCGGCCCAAGGTGGCGACGGCCCTGCTCTCCGAGGAGCAGAAGGAGGCCATCCGCATCCAGAAGGAGCGGGAGAAGAAGCTCGGCCTCCGCGACGCCGACGAATAGCAAGCGGAGCGCGCAGCGAGCCAGCGGCGAGCGAAGGCGGACCGCAAGCGGAGCGCGCAGCGAGCCAGCGGCGAGCGAAGGCGGACCGCAAGCG
>CAZYOL010000040.1:0-24988 GCA_964649065.1 uncultured Spirochaetales bacterium | reverse complement strand
CGAGCTCACGGAGGAGAGCGGCCAGGAAGCGCTGCGCGACGTGCGCATGTCGCTGCTGGAGGCGGACGTCGACCTGGCCATCGTCCGGGACTTCCTCGGACGGGTCAAGGAGCGCGCGCTCGGCGAGAAGGTCAAGACCCGCGTCCGCGACGCCTCGGGCCGGCTCGTCAAGGTCACCCCCGGCCAGCACTTCGTGAAGGCCTGCCAGGACGAGCTGGTCGAGCTGATGGGGCCGGTCGAGACCACGCTGTCGCGCGACAAGCGCAGCGTGACCTCGGTGATGCTGATCGGCCTGCAGGGCGTCGGCAAGACCACCGTCGCGGCCAAGCTCGCCCGGCACCTCCAGAAGCAGATCCGCCGGCCGCTGCTGGTGGCCGCCGACATCCAGCGCCCGGCCGCCGTGCTGCAGCTCCAGCAGCTCGGAGAGCGCCTCGGGGTGGAGGTGCACGTGGGGGCAGCCGGCGAGGGGCCGGTCGAGATCTGCGCCGCGGCCGCCCGACGCGTCGCCAGCGAGGGCTACCAGGCCGTGATCTACGACACGGCCGGCCGCCTGGCCGTCGACGAGGAGCTGATGCAGGAGCTGGAGCGCATCGGCGAGGCCACCCGGCCCGCCAACACGCTGCTGGTCTGCGACGCCCTGATGGGACGCGACGCCGTGAACGTGGCGGGCAGCTTCTCGGAACGCCTCGCCCTGGACGGCGTGATCCTGACCAAGCTCGACGGCGATGCGCGCGGCGGCGCCGCCCTGGCGGTGAAGGCGGTCACCGGGGTTCCCATCAAGTTCCTGGGCACGGGGGAGTCCCTCGACCGCCTGGAGCCCTTCCGACCCGAGGGGCTGGCCTCGCGCATCCTCGGGATGGGGGACATCGTCGGCCTCGTCCAGGACTTCGAGGAGGTCGTCGACGAGAAGGAGGCCGAGGAGGACGCCGAGCGCCTGCTGAAAGGCCGCTTCGGCCTCGACGACCTGCTGAAGCAGCTCCAGACGATCCAGAAAATGGGCCCCCTGCGCGAGGTCTTCGCGCGCCTGCCCATGTTCGGCGGCATGGCCGACCAGGTCGACGAGCGCGAGCTGGGCCGCGTCGAGTCGCTGATCCGCTCGATGACCCCCCAGGAGCGCTCTCGGCCCGACGTGATCGATCGCAGCCGGGCCAAGCGCATCGCCCGCGGCAGCGGGCGCCGCTCGAGCGAGGTCTTCGACCTGGTCAAGCGCTTCGGCCAGATGCGGGAGATGATGTCGGCCCTGGGCAAGCCGGGCATGCTCTCGCGGATTCCGGGCTTCGACCAGCTCGCCGGAGCCGGTGGCGTCGACCCAGCCTCCCTGCTGGGGGGTCTGGAGGACGGGGGCGGAGCGCGCGGAGGGCGTCGCGAAGCCACGCGCCGCCGCGCGCGTCAAAAGGGCAAGCGCAAGGAGGCGCGCAAGGCCCGCCGCAAGAACCGGCGGCGCTAGGCGGGGCCTTCCCGGGGCCCCGCGGGGCGGGCGCCCCCGAAATCAGGGTTCCTTCAGGTTCGACGGAAGAGCTGCCGATCCGTGGAGCGTCCATGCCGAGATCTCTCGTCGCCCTGATCGGAATCCTCCTGGTGGCCTCGGGGGCCCGGGCCTCGGAGCTGCTTCCCACGCCCGTGGACCTCGAGCCGAACGTCCACTTCTGGACGCGCATCTACTCCGAGGTCGACGGCGGAGGCGGCCTGATCCACGACTCCCGCCACCTCGACGTGGTCTACCAGCACCTGCGCTTCAGCCGGGGCTCGAGCTCCCGCAGCCGCCAACGACAGGTCGAGCGCGCCAAGGACCGCGTGCGCGCGGCGCTGCGCGTGCTGGGCCAGGGCCGGCGCAGCGGGCTGAGCCAGGAGCAGGCGCAGGTCCTGGCGAGCTGGCCGCCGGGCGTCTCCAACGCGACGCTCCGCGAGGCGGCCGGGCGGGTGCGCTTCCAGCTCGGCCAGGCCGACAAGTTCCAGGCCGGGATCACCCGATCCGGGCGCTGGCGGGCCTACATCGAGCACGAGCTGGGCCGCGAGGGCGTCCCGGTGGAGCTGGCCGCCCTCCCCCACGTGGAGTCCTCCTACAACCCCAAGGCCTACTCGCGGGTGGGCGCCGCGGGCCTGTGGCAGTTCACCCGCTCGACCGGCCGCCGCTACCTGCGCATCGACCACGTGGTCGACCAGCGCATGGATCCCTACCACGCCACGCGGGCCGCCGCCCTGCTGCTGCGGGACAACCACCGCAGGCTGGGCAGCTGGCCGCTGGCCATCACCGCCTACAACCACGGCGTGGGCGGCATGGCCCGGGCGGTGCGCAAGGTCGGCAGCAAGGACATGGGCCTGATCTCGCGCAAGTACCGCAGCCGGACCTTCGGCTTCGCCTCCCGGAACTTCTACGCCGAGTTCCTGGCCGCGCTGTACGTGGATCGCCACGCGGAGCAGCTCTTCGGGCCGCTTCCCCTGGACCCGCCCGTCGAGTACGTCGTGGTCGAGCTCGAGCACTACTACCCGACCGCCAGCCTGGCGCGCGCGTTGGGCCTGGGCCGGGCGGTGCTGGAGGAGCACAATCCGGCCCTGCGACCCTCGGTCTGGAGCGGCGCGAAGTACGCCCCGGCGGGCTTCGAGCTGCGGGTTCCCAGAGAGCGGGCGACCCGGCCCCTGGAGCTGGCCCTCGCCGAGGTCCCGGCCGGCGAGCGCTTCTCGAAACAGCACCGCGACAAGTACTACACGGTGCGCCGCGGCGACACCTTGTCCTCGATCGCCCAGCGCAACGACGTGCGCATCTCCGAGATCGTCTCGCTCAACAACCTGCGCAGCCGGCACCGCATCCGGGTCGGGCAGGTGCTGATCCTGCCCGACGACGCGCGCGGCGGAGGCGTCGTCGTGGCGCGCGCCGACCCCCCGGCCAACGGCCTCTACCGCGTGCGCCGCGGCGACTCGCTGTGGGTGATCGCGCGTCGTTTCGGGGTCTCGGAGGCACAGCTGGCCCGGGAGAACGGCCTGCGCAACCGGAACGTGCTGCAGGTGGGCCAGACCCTGCGCCTGCCCGGGACCGCCTCGGCGGCGCCGGAGCCCGAGCCGGAGCCGGCCGTCGTGATCGCGGCGGAGCCCGAGCCCGCCGCCCCGGAGCTGCCCGAGGCCAAGCCGGAGCCGGCCGTGGTGGCGGCCAGCGCCGGAGTCGCCACCGATGCGGCACCGGCCCGCGAGTCCGCCCCCGGCGTGGCGCCGGCCAGCGAGCCCGAGACGGCTCCCTCGAACTACGCCGTACGGGACGGGCGGATCGTGGTCCAGGCCGAGGAGACGCTGGGCCACTACGCCGACTGGCTCGAGGTGAGCGCCAGCGACCTGCGACGGCGCAACGGCCGCCGCTACGGCACACCGGTCGTGATCGGCGAACGGCTGCGCCTGGACCTGCGCAAGGTGACGCCCGAGACCTTCCTGGAGCGGCGCCTGGCCTACCACCAGGCGATCCAGGAGGAGTTCTTCGCCTCCTACATCGTGACGGGAACGCGCCGCCACGCACTGCGGCGGGGCGACACCCTCTGGGAGCTCGCCAACCGCGAGTTCCGGGTCCCGGTCTGGCTGCTGCGCCAGTACAACCCGGACCTCGACTTCGGCTCGCTGCCGGTCGGCGCCCAGATGGTCGTCCCCGAAGTCGAGCCCCGAGAGCCGGCCGGCTAGGCGCGCGAGCCCGGAGGCCCGGCGGGCCAGGCGCTCCCGTCTACGGGCTCTCGTAGAAGGGCAGCGGCGCGCGGCCCGGGGGCTCGGCCAAGGCCAGCACCAGGGCCCCGGCCGGCACGTCCTCGACGAAGCGCACGGGATGGGAGCCGCGCCCGAGCTCGAGCACCTCGCCCGCGGCGAGCCGGCGACCGCCGATCTCGATGGAAAGGGGAGCCTCGCGCGGCAGCCAGCGGTAGCTCCCGTCCACCACCAGCTCGCAGTCGCCGGCCTCGCCCCCCTTTCCCGAGAGAGCGCAGCCCGCCACGAAGACCGCCTGCCGGTAGGGCAGGTAGTGGTCGGCCCAGAAGCGCCGCAGCTCGACGGGGAACTGGTTCAGGCGGAAGGACTGCACGAGAAAGCGGACCTCCTCCCGGTAGAACTTCTTGCGCAGCTGGGCGATGGAGTGGTCGCGCTCGGGACGCTCGAAGGTCCGGTAGATCTTCTGGGAGAGGTAGAGCCCCAGCGGCTGCCCGGCCTCCCGGCAGAAGAGCGCCCCCTCCGGATGGAAGCCGGCCGCCTCGGAGGCGAAGTTGCGCTGGACGAAGGCCAGGCTGTCGCGCTGGACGGCCTGCCGATCGACCAGCAGGCGACCCATGTGGAGCGCCGCCGGCAGCGCCAGCAGCAGCCCCAGTCCCACGCCGACGAGCCGGCGCGGGCGAGGCGCGTCGCCGAGCAGGAGCGCGAGGATCTCCCCGCGCGCCACGGCGAGGCCCACCGCGGGGAACAGGCCGAGGGTCATCCAGAAGTAGCTGAAGCGCGAGCCGTGGAAGAGCAGCACCGCCAGGCCGAGGCCCAGCGTCGCCCAGGCCAGCCCCAGACCCGCCAGCGCCCGACGACGCCGCCAGGCCAGCAGGCTCGCGAGGGCGAGCCCCAGCAGCCACAGGCCGTGGGGCACGAGGCTCGGCAGCAGCGCCCGCATCTGCGAGAAGCCGATCGTCTCGCGCATGAACCCGAAGTGCTCCGTCACGGCCCCCTTCACCAGGGCCGGGGCGGGCGCGTAGTGGCGGGCTGGTGAGGCCTCGGGCGTCTCGACGAAGGCTCCGATCCCGAGCTGGAAGCCCCCCAGGACCAGTGCGTAGCCGGCCGCCATGCCCAGCCCCCGAAGCAGCTCGCGGCGCCAGCGCAGCTCGCGGGCTCGGAGCAGGTCGAAGGCCGCCAGCAGGCCGGCCAGGGCGGCCAGATAGAAGACCTTCTGGGAGGCCAGATAGCCCACGCCCAGCAGGGCCCCCGCGGCCAGGGACGCCACCGGAGTCGCCCGGGAGGCCAGCAGGGCCCAGGCGGCCCAGGTCCCGCCGGCCAGGGCGATCGGGTCGGTTCTCACCTGGAGCGACCACTCCAGGAAGGCGGGAACCGCTGCCAGCAGGGCCACGGCCCAGAGGGCATCGGCCAGGCGCCGGCTCGGATCCGGCTGGAGCCGCGCCACCAGCAGGCCGACGCCGACCAGATATGCGACACAGAACAGGGTCCAGAGCAGCCGGGCCCGGTGGAGCACCCGGATCTCGTCTCGGCAGCCCTGGACCAGGGGTGCGACCAGCAGCGTGCCCAGGCCCGGACGGCCGCCGTCGCGGAGCACGCCGGTCTCGACGGTCTCGCCGGCCCGCGTCATCAGCACGAACTCGTCCCAGTTGATGGGCGCGGTGTGGATCGCCGCCAGACGCGCGGCGAGCAGCAGCCCGCCGACGGCCGTCAGGGCGAGCCCGACGGGCGGCCGACGAGGAGGCGGCGGCTGGGCTTGCACCCACCCTGGATCGGGGCCCTCGGGCCCTCCCTTGAGAATCCGGGGTCCGGCCCTCACACCTGGAAGACGGTCTCGTCGGGCAGGCGGATCGCCGTCAGCGAGCCCCCGTAGACGGCGCCGGTGTCGATGCCGATCGAGAAGGGCAGATTCCAGCGCACCTCGAAGTCCGGCAGCGGGGTGTGGCCGTAGACCAGGGTCACGCCCAGCTGGTGGGGGAGGTCGCCGGCCTGGCGGTCCCAGAGCAGGTCTTCCACGTGGCTGCGGCGCAGGGCGTAGTCGAGGTCGCGCTCGCGCAGCAGCTCGCGGCCCAGGCCGGCATGCACGAAGAGGTAGTCGCCGTCGCGATGCCACAGCTTGAGGCCCCGGAAGAAGTCCTCGTGCTCCTCGGGCAGGCGGAAGTCCTCCGCGCTGGGCAGCTCGGACTCGAAGAAGCCGTAGCTGGCCAGGGTGCGGTCGCCGCCGTTGGCCAGGAAGGCATCCCCCCCGAAGAAGGAGCTCGAGCGCCAGCCGAGGAAGTCGAGGAACATCGACTCGTGATTGCCGAGCAGGAAGGAGCAGGGCCAGCGGCGGGCGAAGTCGATCAGCGTCTCGACCACGCCGCGCGAGTCCGGCCCCCGGTCGACGTAGTCGCCCACGAAGACGAAGCGGTCACCGGACTCGATCGGCAGGCGCTCGAGCAGCTCGACGAGCAGCTCCCGCTCTCCGTGGATGTCCCCGACCGCGTAGAGCATCGCCACGACTTTCCTGGATCGGTTCCCGCGGGGCTCAGCTTGACGCCTCCCCCGCTGCCTCGGCCGGCCGGAGGGCGGGGGGCACCAGCGCCGCATCGGTGGCCTCGGCCACCGCCGGCGCGATCTGGAAGCGCATCACCTCGGGCGAGACGGCCGCGCGAAGACCGGAAGCGTCAGGTCCAGGGCGCGGGCGAGAGATCGAAGCACGGGTCGTCCGCCGGCCGGGACGATCGGCGGGCCCTCCGGTCGCCTTTAGCCCCGGGCCGGGTCGATCCGGCGGTACGCGAAGAAGTGACAGGTGCGCCCCTCGGCCCGCCACTCCAGCTCGTAGGAGGTCGGCTTGCGGCCGGGCACGTCGAGCCGAAAGGGATCGGGCGCGAAGACGTTGGCCAGCCGCTCCTCGCCCGAGAAGCACTCGTGCATCACCTCGGCGTACTCCGCGTGGTCGGTCGCGGCGTGGACCTCGCCTCCGGGGCGCAGGCGCAGGGCCAGCTCCCGCACGAAGTCGGCGCAGATCAGGCGGCGCTTGTGGTGGCGCGCCTTGGGCCAGGGATCCGGAAAGTTGATCCAGAAGCGCTCCACCGAGGCCTCGGGCAGCAGCTCCTCGACCACCGCCTCGGCCGGCGCCTCGATCAGGCGCACGTTGACGAGATCGCTGCGCGCCAGCCGCCGGGCGAGCTTGAGCACGCGCTTCCGGGAGTACTCGACGCCGAGGTGGCAGGCGTCTCGGTCCACCTCGGCGAGATCCATCAGGAACTCGCCCCGCCCGAAGCCCAGATCGACGACCAGCCGCAGCTCCTGCCCGGGGCGGCCGAAGACCTCGGCCCAGCCCGTGCGGGCGACCTCGGAGGCCTCGACCCGCCAATCGGGACCGGGAATCTCGTACTTCAGCGCGCGTCCCACGGTTCATCCCCGCAGTGCCCAGAGGGCTGCCAGGCGCGCCAGGACGCGCAGGGGAGGCAGCGCCGCATGCCTGGGCAGGGCCTCGAGCAGGATCCGCTCCTCCGGAGCCAGGCCCGCCAGACGGCGGGCCTCGGCCAAGGCCTCGAGCGGCCCTCCGAGGGCATCCACGAGTCCGATCTCGCGAGCCCGGGCGCCGCTGTAGATGCGGCCCTGGCCCAGCCGGTCGACCGCCTCGACGGCCAGCTCGCGCCCCTGGGCCACCCGGTCCACGAAGAGCGCGTAGGCCGCCGCGAACTCGTCGCGCAGGGCCTTGCGCTCGTCGGGCGTGAAGCCGCGCGCCTCGGAGAGCATGCCGGCCCGCTCGCCGCGCTCCACGGCGTCGCGACCGACTCCGATCCTCCGGTACACCTCCTCCAGGTTGAGCTTCCCCCCAACCACCCCGATCGAGCCGGTGACGGTAGCCGCCTCGGCAAAGACGCGATCCGCGGCCGCCGCCAGGTAGTAGCCGCCCGAGGCCGCCACCTCCGCCATCGAGACCACCACGGGCTTCTCGCGGCCGACCCGACGGATCTGGTGCCAGAGCAGATCGGAGGCCAGCGGCTCGCCGCCCGGGCTGTCGAGGCGCAGCACGACCGCCCGCACCTCGTCCTCGCAGCGGAGGCGCTCGAGCAGCTCGTGGACGCTGTCGCTGGCGATGCCGCGGGGCCCCCTGCCGCCGTGGATCATGCCCCGGGCCACCACGTAGGCGACGCGGGGCAGGCCGCGCAGCAATGGCCGCCACCCGGGATCGGAGGCCCAGAGCGCGTGGTAGACCGGGGCCTCCACCCAGCGCACGCGGCGGGGGCCGGGCCGCTCCTCGGGCGGCTCCGGCGCCAGCCGCTCGAGCTGCGACTCGATCTCGTCCGGATAGAGGCACCCGTCGACCAGCCCCGCCTCCACCGCGGCCCGCGCCGAGTAGGGACCGCGGTCGATCAGGTCGCGCACGGCCCGCTCGGACAGTCCCCGGCCGCGTGCGATGCCCCCGACCAGCTCCGAGAACCAGGTGTCGGCCAGGGCCTCCAGCTGCTCGCGCTCCTCGGAGGACATCGAGTCGCGGGTGAAGCGCTCGGCGGCCGACTTGTGCGTCCCGATGCGGATCACCTCGGGCCGCAGGTGGAGCTTCTCCAGCAGGCCGCGCAGGTAGAAGCCCTCCAGGCGCAGGCCCACCAGCAGCAGCTGGCCGCTCTCGGGAAGCCAGACCCGGTCGGCGGCGCTCGCGAGCAGCAGGCCCGCCGCGTCCAGGCGCTCGGCGTAGACCGCCACCGGGGTGCCGCGCTCGCGCAGGGCCTCGACGGCGCGGCGCAGCGAGAGCAGCACGCTCCAGCCCAGGGGCCCCTCGATGCGCAGCAGCACCCCGTCGACGCGGGGATCCCCAGCGGCGAAGTCGAGGCTGCTGAGGGCCTCCAGCAGCGACAGCCCCTCCTGGGTGGACCACGGCAGGCGCGGCGGGGGCTGCTCGTCGAGCAGCGGCCCGACGCGTAGCCGCAGCCAGCAGCCGCTGCGCGGCGGCAGCACGCCCCGCGCCACCAGGCGGCGCGCCGTCCGGGAGAGGTTGGCCCCGGTGCGGCGCAGCAGATCGCGCGCCGTGGTCATCGCCCGGCCCGCCTGCGGCGTCGCGACAGGTAGTCGAGCATCATGAAGGAGCCCAGCTGGGTGGGATGGCTGAAGAAGGCGCGGCCGCGGTTCACCTGGGTCATGCGCTCGACGAAGCCCACCAGCTCCGGGGCGTCGTCCAGCATGAAGGTGTTGATCGTGACACCCATGCGCGTCACGCGGCGCACCTGCTTCATGGTCTCGGCCACCGCGTGGGGCGAGACCCCGCCGAAGCCCATGGGCCACTCGACCCGCAGCTCGCCGCGCTGGAAATAGGCGGTGGGCTGGCCGGCGGTGATGACCAGGATCTGCGGCGATCGACTCGGGTGCCGCGCCAGGATCCGCTCGGCCACCATCAGGCCCTCCTGGAGATTGGTGAAGGGATCTCCCAGGTCCCAGCTCACCTCGGGCAGCTCGCGGATCGGCAGCTCGCGCGCGCGGGTCGAGAAGCCGACGATCGAGAAGTGGTCGCGGGGAAAGCGCGTGCGCACCAGGTGATCGAGGGCCAGGGCCACCCGCTTGGCCGCGGCGAAGCGCCCCGCCCACGACATGGACCAGCTCATGTCGAGCAGCAGCACCGTGGTGGACTGGGTCGCGAAGTCGGACTCGCGGACGGCGAAGTCCTCGACGGCCAGGCGCAGCGGCAGGCCGGGCCGCGCCTCGGCGCTGGTGCGCAGCACCGCGCGCAGCAGGGTGCGGGGCAGATCGAGGTCGAGGGGATCGCCGAACTCGAAGGGGCGGCTCTCGTCGGGGCGGGGCAGCGCCGCCCCGCGGGCGTCGATCTCGTGGCCGCCGGGCCGATCCCTGCGCAACGCCCCGTAGACCTCCGCCAGGGCCTGGGCCCCGATGCGCCGGATGGCGCGCGGGGTCAGCTCCGGAGCCTCGCCGCGCAGGTAGCCGCGCTCGCGCAGGCCCCGCTCCAGGTCGCGCAGCAGCACGAAGGACTGGGCGGCCGGGTCGCCCAGCAGCTCGCGCAGGGCCTCGGGAGAGATCGACTCGAAGCGTCCCGCGGCGAGATCCGCGATCGTGCGCTCGAGCTGCTCGACGCGCTCGCGAATCTCCTGGGCGGTCTCGTAGTCCGCCGCCTCGGGGCCGCGGAACCGTTCCCCCTGCTCGTCGAGGAAGGACTCGAGGCGCTGCAGGCGCTCCAGCTCCGCCAGCAGCTCCCGGTAGTCCTCGCCGGCCTGCTCGTCCTCGAAGGCATAGGAGCGAAAGGCCTCGACCCGCTCGGAGAGGGGGCCGGGCCGATGGCGGCGTTCCAGGAAGTCGTTCATGCGCGCCGACTCGAAGCCGTGGGCGGCGTGGACGGCCTGCTGCTCGCGCCCCAGCAGGTCGTCCAGGCGGCGCTCCGGATCGTCGAGCGCGCGGTCCATGCGGTAGCGCTCGCGCAGCGAGCGGGCCTCGGCGCGCAGCTCCTCGATCAGCTCGTCGGTGCCGAGGACCCGCATGTCGAGGCCGGCCAGCTCGAAGCCCTGCCGCCGCATCCACTCGAGGGCCTCCTGGGCCCCCAGCCCCTCCATCATCAGCTCGGAGAGGGCGTCGAGGGCACGGTCGGCGTCCAGGCGGAACTCGTCCTGGCTCCCGTCCCAGCGGCTGTAGACGATTCGCTGCAAGGCGACTCAGGCCCGCGCGAAGAGGGCCTTCCCGGACGGGTGCAGGGTCTTGTTGAGCCGGTTGGACAGGTGCAGGCCCTCCAGGATGAGCTCGATGGCCGAGGCCAGGCGGGCGGGCGAGTCGCCCCCCGCCAGGCGCGCCGCGGCCTCCCGCAGCCCCGCGATGGAGTCGAGGCCCGACAGCACCTCGCCCGCCGGCATCGCCGCCGAGACCTCCACCTTCCAGCCCTGGGCGAAGGAGTCGATCACGGGAGCCATGCCCTCGAGGGGAATGCGCTCGTCGAAGACCACCTTGGTGGCCCGCTTCAGCAGCTCCCCCACGATCTCGCCCTCCGGGCGCTCGACGCCGGCGTACTCCAGCTCGAGCTTGCCGCCGGTCGAGGCGTGGAGCGAGTCCAGATCCGAGATCCGAGGCACGGCCTCGTCCTCGCCGTGGCGCAGGGCCCGGCGCAGGGCGTTGGCCAGCAGCGTCTCGTAGTTTGCGATGGACATGCGCACCGAGACCCCCGAGGCCTGGTTGACGTCGGCGCTGCTGCGCGCCTGCAGGGTGATCTCCGCGACGATCTCCTTCATGAAGTCGGGAACCTGCAGGGCCACGCCCGGCGCCGAGGGAAGCTCCGCCTCCTGCTCGACGATCCGCTGCTCCAGCTCGCGGGTAGGCGGGTAGTGCGTCCGGATCTGCGCCGCGTAGCGGTCCTTGAGCGGCGTGATGATGCGTCCCCGGCTGGTGTAGTCCTCGGGATTGGCGCTGGCCACGACCAGCACGTCCATGGGCAGCCGCACCCGGTAGCCCTTGACCTGGACGTCGCGCTCCTCCATCACGTTGAAGAGCCCCACCTGGACCTTCTCCGTGAGGTCGGGCAGCTCGTTGATGCAGAAGATCCCCCGATTCGTGCGCGGCACCAGTCCGAAGTGGATGGTCAGCTCGTCGGCCAGCGAGCGGCCCTCGGCCACCTTCACCGGATCGACGTCCCCGATCAGGTCTGCGATGGCGACATCCGGCGTGGCCAGCTTCTCGACGTAGCGCTGCTCGCGATGCACCCAGGCGAGGGGACAGGCCGCTCCCCGCTCGGCCACCCGGGCCCGGGCCGCCGCCGAGATCGGCGCCAGGGGGTCGTCGTGCACCTCACTGCCCTCGACCTCGGGGATCCACTCGTCGAGCAGCTGCACCAGCTGCCGGATCATGCGCGTCTTGGCCTGGCCGCGCTCCCCCAGGAAGATCAGGTCGTGGCCGCAGAGCAGCGCATTCTCGACCGCCGGAATCACGGTCTCCTCGTAGCCCAGCACGCCGGGAAAGAGAGACTCCCCGCGACGCAGGGCCTCGAGCAGGTTGGCGCGGATCTCGCTGCGGACGCTCCGCGACGCGTAGCCCGACTCGCGCAGCTCGCCCAGGGTGCGGGGCAGGTCTCCGGGGTGGCTCAAGGCGAGCCCCCGGTCAGCACCCGGATGCGCTGCTGGATGATCTCGAGCTTGCCCCGATCTCGCAGGCGAAGCCCCGACTGCGGCGGCAGCTCGTCGATGAGCCGCTGCGTGTTCTCGATGCGCTCCGAGGTGGCCGGGTGGCTCGAGAGAAAGCCCCCGCCACTGCCGCCGGAGCGCTGCAGCTTCTCGAAGAAGGTCACCAAACCCTGCGGATCGTAGCCGGCCGCGGGCAGCACCTCGACGGCGAAGGCGTCGGCCTCTCGCTCGGCGTCGCGCCCGAACTTGGTGAGGTAGGCCTGGGCCGCGAGCTGTCCGCCCAGCGAGGCCGCGCTGCCGAGACCGTAGGCCGAGGCGGCGATCACCCCGAGCTCGTAGAGGACGCCGGTGCCCTGCTGACGCCCGTAGCTCTTGGCCACGTGGCGACGCGCCACGTGGCCCACCTCGTGCGCGATCACGCCGGCCAGCTCGCTCACGTTGCGCGCCTCCAGGATCACGCCGGTGTGGATGTAGACGTGGCCGGCGGGAACCGCGAAGGCGTTGATCTGGGGGTTGTCGACGACGTAGAAGCGGTAGGTGAAGGGCTGGGGGCCGGCGGCCTGCACCAGGTCTTCCCCGATGGCGCGCACGTAGGCCACCGTGGCCCGGTCGTCGACGAAGCGCAGCTGTCCCCGCAGCTCGCCCGAGACCTGCGTGCCCAGCGCCTGCTCTTCCGAGACGCTCAGCGTTCCGCAGGCGAGCGGGACGGCCAGGAGGAGGCAGCCGAGGAGCCGGAGAGCGCGCTCAGCGAAGCAGCTCGAGCGCATGGAAGTCCTCCTTCTGCCTCAGGGACTCGGAGACGTGCCGAATGACGAGCAGCACCGAGTGTTCGAACGAGACGTTGTCCACGATGGGGACATCGTAGCGATCGGCGAACTCGAGGAGGTGGTCCTGGATGCGCAGGATCGCGGGCAGCGCCCGCAGATACCCATCCGCGTTGCGCCCCTTCTGGCGGGCGGCCCGCACGGCGAAACGCTCGCGCAGGGCCTCCTCGTCGAGGGCGGAGACGACCAGGAAGACCACGTCGGCAACGTCGGCGTAGGCCTCCAGGTCGATCAGCCCGGGAACCAGGCTGACGCCCTCGAGGACCAGGCTGGCGCTCTCCTGGACCGCCCGGTCCATCGAGGCGCGCACCCCCACCGCCACGGTCTGGGCCTGGGCCCGGAAGCCGGCGATCACCGGGTCGCCGCTGAGGGAGTCCGGCGGCATCCAGCGGTGGGCGTCGTAGGACGAGCCGTGGAGCGCCGGTGCGATGTCCACCGACAGCGAGATGCGCATGATCTGCCGGATCGAATCGGTGGAGAGCATGCGGCCGATGCCCAGCCGGTGGGCCACCTGGAGGGCCAGCGAGCTCTTGCCCACGCCGGTGGCCCCGCCCAGCAGCAGGATGACGGGGCGCTCCGGGTCCTGGTACTTGCGCCAGGCCAGGTAGCGGTCCGCGGTCCGGGGCCCCAGGTGGGCGGAGAGGGTCTCGTAGGCCAGGCGGCGTAGGGCCTGGCGATCGACCTCGGTCGCACCGCGCCGCAGCAGCTCGGTCTCGATCTCTCGGGCGACGTCGAAAGCCTCGTTCGGATCGATGGCCGCCGCCTGCAGCGACTGGGACAGGATGCCCTTCGAGAAGGGATGGGTCGTGCCGTCGCCGATGACCGCGATGGGCGGGAGCAGCGGCAGGCGACTGTCCTCGGGCAGGTGTCCCAGGATCTCGCGCACGAGCTCCCGGACGTCCGTGCGCCGCACCACGGGTCGGCCGGCGATGCGGTCTCGCACCGCGTTGGCCGTCCTCAGGGCATCCTCGAAGGTGACCCCGCGGGACATCAGCGAGTGGACCATGATGCCCCGCATGAAGGGGCGCTGGCGGTCCCCGTCATCGACCACGATTCGGCCGCGTTTTCGTTCGGAAACGGGGGCTTGCCCAGCCTGCCCAGGATTGGAGGCGGTCATCCCCTCGCCCTCCAAGGACATTCGGAGCAGGCTACCCCAGGGCCCGAGCGGTCGCGAATCGGGGCAATTCAACGGAAATTCGCGTGCATATCCGATCGGATTCGGGGCCCAATGCAACAAAATTCGTCGCATCTTGTCTTGACTGGCTCCCCGCAGGAGCCCTACGCTCGTGCGTGAAGCTTGCCGGGGGCTCCGCGTGGCGCGGCTCTTCCAGACCAAGGGGCTCTACCAGACCAAGGAGGTGGTCGAGATCCTGGGGATCTCGCGGCGCCAGCTCCAGTACTGGGCGAAGACCCAGCTGGTCTCTCCCAGCGCCCAGACGCCCGGGGGTCACGGCCGCTACACCTTCGAAGATCTGGTTGCACTGAAGACGGCCAAGCGGCTGATCGACGCGGGGGTCTCGGTGCAGCGGATTCGCAGCTCGATCCGCGCCCTGCGAGAGCTGCTGCCGGCCGTGGAGCGGCCGCTCGTCGAGCTGGTGCTGGTGGCCACGGGCGACGTCGTCCTGGCCTTCCGGGAGGGGGCCGCCTTCGAGGCGATCTCCGGGCAGGAGTGGGTCTTCGAGGTGGCGCAGCTCCAGCGCGACATCGACGCCTGGCGGGACGCGCTCCCGGTGGCGGCGGAGCCGGTCGCGGCGCCGGGGGTCGGTCGCGTCGAGGAGCGGACGGCCTGAGATCAGCGGTCCGGGCTGGCGGCACGAGCGCCGCGCACCCGGCCGATCAGAACGAGCTACCGCTGGCGCAACGGGGGGTGCCGATGCGGGTCATCGCGATCGTCAATCAGAAGGGCGGCTGCGGCAAGACCACGACCACCATCAATCTCGCGGGCTGCCTGGCCCTCGACGGAGCCCGGGTGCTGGTCGTGGATCTCGACCCACAGGCCCACGCCACGATCGGACTCGGCGTCGATCCGGAGGAGCTGGACGAGAACCTCTACGAGGTGCTGGCGGAGCCCGGCGGCACCGAGCAGCTCGAGGGCGTGCTGGTCGACGTGGGTCCCAACCTCGCCCTCGCCCCCTCGGGCATCGTGCTCTCGGCCCTGGAGCAGCGCCTCGCCTCCGATCGCAGCGACGCGCGCACCGAGCGGCTGGCCATGGCCCTCGAGTCCCTGCCCGACGGCTTCGACTACGTGCTGATCGACTGCCCGCCGAACGTCGGTCTGCTCACCTTCAATGCCCTGCGCGCGGCACGCGAGGTGGTGGTGCCCCTCGAGACCAGCCGCTTCGCCATTCACGGCGTGCAGAAGCTGCTCGAGACCATCGGACTGCTCTCGGAGCGCGTGGGTCACGACCTCGACGTGCGCATCCTGCCCACGCTCTACGACGGACGCACCCGCTTCTCGCGCCAGACCCTGGGCGAGATCCGCGGCCTCTTCAAGGACATGTGCTTCGACACGGTGATCCGCATGAACGTCAAGCTGCGCGAGGCGGCGCAGCGCGGGGCGCCGATCGCGAATCTGATGCCGCGGGCCAACGGCGCCATCGACTACGCCGCGCTGGCGGTCGAGGTCGAGGCCTCCGCCCCGACGGAGCAGGCCGTCGCGGGCCCGTCGCTGCCGACGCCGCCCCGCGAGATCGTCGTGCGCTTCCGCGACGCGGATGCGGCCGACGTGCGCATCGCCGGCGACTTCAACGGCTGGGTGCCGGACAAGGGAGTGCGCTCGGTCATCAGCTCCGACGGCGGCATCCGGGTCTGGACCAAGGTGCTGCAGCTCCCGCCCGGGAGGTACCAGTACCGCTACGTCGTCGACGGCGAGTGGCGCGAGGATCCGGACAACCCCGAGGTGGAGAGCAACCCGCTCGGCGGGCGCAGCTCGATTCTCGTGGTGCGCTGAGGGGGCCGCGCGGGATTGCCCCGAGATCTGAGGGACGTCCTCGACTACTTCCTCCCGGCGGAGGAGGCCGCGGCGGAGGCGGTCGGCCGCGACACCGGTCCCGCTCGCCCACCGGCGGACGGCCCGCGCCGCCTCGCCGCCCTGCCCTGCGTGGCCCTTCCCATAGGGGATGGCGACGTGGTGCGCTCGGCCTTCGCCTGGAACCTGGCCGTCGAGGTCTCGCGCCTCGGGGGCGAGGCCGCGCTGCTGGCGCCGGAGCTGGGCCCCTCGCCGCTCTGGCCCTGCGAGGGGCGCGGTCCGCTGGGCGTGGAGACCCGGCTGGTCGCCGCGGAGAGCCTCGGCGACCTGCATCGGGCGGCCCTCGACCTGGCCGTCGACCGCGCGGTGTCGGCGCCGCAGGGCGGGCTGGTGCTGGTGCGCGTGCCCCCGCGCTGGCTGCCCGGCGCGGCCGAGGGCCGGGGGCTCCTGCGCTTCACTCTGCTGTTCACCTCGCCGGACCGCCGCGAGCTGATGGAGACCTACGGGCTGGCGAAGCACGTCTACCGATCGGTGCCGGAGGCTCGCGTCGGGGTCACGGTGCACGGCGCCACGCGCGTCCAGGACGCCGAGAGGGCCTTCGCGAAGCTGGTGGAGGTCGCGGACCGGCGCCTGCGGCGCAGCCCGGAGAGCTACGGACTGCTGGTGGACGACCTCCACGTGTACCGCGCCATCGTGGCCCGCCGCCCGATCGGTCTGGAGCGGCCGCAGGCGCCCGCGGCCCGCGCCCTCCGCGACGTGGCCCGCACGCTGCTGGCGGACGCGTGTGGCGCCTGAGCGGGCCCCCGCCCAGCCTCCCCCGAGCGAAGAGCTGGGCCGCGCTCTCCGCCGCCAGCTCGAGAGGTCGGAGCCCGGGCTGCGCTTCGTCGCACAGGGTCTCCTAGGCGCCGGCTCCAGGATCGATGGCCTGGGCATCGACGCCGCGGGCCGCGCGCTGCTGCTGTTGATCGGCCCCGCGGGCGAGGACCTGGCGCTGGTGGCCCGCGGCCTCGCCCAGCGAGCCTGGGTGGAGGCGCGCCTGCCGGACTGGCAGCAGCTCGCCCCGGGCCTCGGCCTGCGCTCGGACCAGCGCCCGCGGCTGGCGCTCCTGTGTCCCGCCTTCGGCGAGGAGGCGCGAGCCGCCGCCGCTGCGCTGGGCAGCGAGGCCCCGCTGCTGCTGAGCTTCCGCTGCCTGCGCGACGGCCAGGGCCAGCTCGAGCTGCTCCTCGACGCAGCGCCGGAGGAGCTCCCGGACCGCGAGGTCGCCCCTGCCCATTCGGGCGCACGGGCTGCCTTCCGCTCGGGCCTCTCGGACGAAGACCTGGGGCTCTCCCCGGAGGAACGCTCCGACTTCGAGCGCTGACCCCCCGGACGGGGGATGACGAAATTCGGCCCGCGGTGACAATTTTTGACACCTCCGTCGGAGAGCGGGCCACTTCCCTCTTCGACTGGGACTGGGCCGGGGACCGCGGAGGCGGCCCGGGCCAGGAGCCGGGACGGGAACCCGGCAGCAGGGTCTGCGCGAGCAGGGCCTGGCGGGAGGGCCTGCGACAGCAGGAGTCTGGAGCAGGAGCCCGGAGCAGGAGCCTGGAACTGGGAGCCGGATCCTGGGATCCGGAAGTGGGCGGGGACGATCATGGCAGCAGCCGAAGCGGGACCTCACACGATCCGCTCGATCCCGGACGAAGATCTCGTCCGGTCCGTCGAGCGCGGGGACGAGACGGCCTTCAACGTCCTCTACGAGCGCTACTTCCCGCGCGTCTTTCGGTTCGTCAGTCGCCGCATCGACAACCGCGCCGACGCCGAGGAGACCGTCCAGGAGGTCTTCATCAACATCTTCTCCTCGATCGGCGGCTGGCGGGGCGACGCGCCCTTCGAGGCCTGGGTGCTCGGCCTCACGCGCCGCACGATCGCCAGGCGCTTCCGGCGCAAGCGCGCCGCCACGGTGCCGCTCGAGTCCGAGGAGACCGAGCCGACCGATCCGACGCTTCCCTTCTCCTACCGTGCGCCCTCCCCGCACGATCAGTACGAGCGCAACGAGCGCCTGCGGCTGATCACCCGCAGAGCCGAGCGAGAGCTGAGCGCCGAGCAGCTCGACCTCTTCGAGCGCCATCACCTGCGCAACCAGCCGGTGCGCGAGATCGCGCAGCTGTTGCGCAAGAGCGAGGACGCGGTGAAGTCGAACCTCTACCGCGCCCGGCGGATCCTGCTGGCGCGCTGAGCGCCCCCGGGGCGCGGCTCGGCTCCGCTGCCGCGCGCCTGTTCTAGACTGCGCGCGTGCCTGCCCGCCGCACGACCTCCTCCGCCGAGCCGCTCGGGCTCTGGATCGGCGAGGGTCCGACGCCGCCGGCCTATCCGGAGCTGCGCTGCATCGCCTTCGAGCTCTCGAGCCGCGGCGATCGGGTCCCCGGCCGCCTGCTGCTGCCGGAGCGCGGTGAGGGTCCCTTCCCGGTCGTCCTGCTCCAGCACGGCGCGGGTGGCTCCAGCAGCGCCGACTACCTCGACGCCACCGGCGGACCCTGGGCGCGGCGCGGCGTGGCCGTGGCCTCCATCGACTTCCCCCTGCACGGCGAGCGCGGCGACGCCAAGCTGGCCGGCCCCCTGCTCCAGGCCGTGGCGAGCCGGCGCTTCGAAGGCTGGACCGCTCGCCTGCTCCGCGACGTCTTCGCCCAGGCCGTCCACGACCTGCGCCGCACGACCGACGCGCTGGAGGCCATGCCGTGGGTCGACGCCTCGCGCCTGGCCTACGCCGCCTTCAGCCTGGGCACCCTGATCGGCGCCTCCTTCTGCGCGGCGGATCCCCGGCCACGGGCAGCGGCCTTCGCGGTGGGCGGCGCGGGCATCGGGCCGCTCGGAGCCGAGGTGACGGACGCGCTGGCCGGGATCGCGCCGCGGCCCGTGCTCTTCGTCAACACCCGCGGCGACCAGACCTTCCCGCCCGAGTCGGCGCAGGCCTTCTACGACGCCGCCGCCGAGCCGAAAGAGCTGCTGTGGTTCGAGGGCAGCCACCGCGAGCTTCCGGGCGCCGCCCTCAAGGCCATGTGGCAGTTCCTGGCTCAGGCCGTGGAGCTCGACCCCGCCTCGGCCGGCGGCTCCTCGGGCAGGTAGCGCACGGCCAGCAGCGTCCCGGCGACGACCAAGAGCGGCATCGCCAACAGGTTCAGCAACGGCACGGCACAGGCCAGGAAGGCCGCGCTGCCGAAGCCGAACATCAGCGTGGCGCGATCCGCGGCCCAGCGCCGCCGCTCGCGAAAGCCGATGCGGCGGCGATCCAGGGTGTAGCTGGCGTAGTCGAGGGGCAGGAAGAAGATCGTGAAGGCCGCGATCGCGGGCCCGGTCAGAAGCTGGGCACCGGGGAGCAGCAGACCGGCGAGCGTGAGCGGAGCCACGATCGCCAGATAGAAGAGCAGCTTGCGCAGCTCGCCGAGGACCGAGCCCAGGGCCTCGCCGAGCATGCCCACCGCGCTGCTGGCCGTGCGGTCGTCGACGCCACCGGTCACCAGGCCTTCGACCCGTGCCGCCAGGGCGTCGAGGAAAGGCCCCGCGAGCACGTTGGCCAGCATCATTCCCAGCACGAAGGCCAGCGCGAAGGCGAGCAGGTGCACCAGGGCCAGGCACAGGGCCTGGAGCAGCCAGATCAGCAGCTGGCCGGGCCCGATCCAGAGCCACTCGTACCAGGCCTCCGCGGCCAGGCGCGGGACCCAGCGGGTCGCCCAGTCGGAGAGCTCCCCGGAGAAGCCCCAGGTGAGGGCCAGCGCGCCGGCCAGGGCCAGCGCGGAGAGCAGGAAGGGGACCACGGCCAGCGACCAGAGCGATCGCTCGCGCAGCAGCAGGCGAGCGCCCTCGAGGGGCAGGCGGAAGCCCGTCCAGAGGCCGCTCACGCTGCCCTCGCTCCCGTCACGATCACCCTCCCCCGATTCCCTTGTCGGCGCGCAGCAGCCCGTATACTAGGCGCCCGCTGTACGAAATGCGCCGGCCGCCCCACGCGCGTCCCCGGCCGGGAGTCCCCGCCCATGCAAGCACCGCAGACGACGGCGATGCTCGCCGCCGCACTCCTGCTCTCGGGCTGCCAGTCGCTCCTGCAGGGCGACCCGAGCGACTCCTCGAGCCAGACCCTGGCCGCCGAGGTGGACGGTCGGGGCATCACCCTCGAGGAGCTGGACGACTGGATCCGACAGCGGCTCTTCGAGGAGGAGACCGAGGGAGACGAGGGCAGGCTCTACGAGCTGCGCAAACAGAACCTCGAAGAGCTCACCTTCCAGCGCGCCCTCGCGAACGAGGCGAGGCGGCGGGGCCTCTCCCCCCAGGAGCTGATCGAGGCGGAGGTCGACGCCCTGGGTCCGGTCACCGATCAGGAGGTCGAGGACTTCTACGCGGAGAACGAGGACCGCCTGGTCAACCAGTCCCTCGACGAGCTGCGGCCGCGCATCCGCGAGTTCCTGGAGCAGCAGCGCCGCCGCCAGGCGCTGGACGCGATTCGCGATCGGGCCGATGTGGTGGTCTACCTGGCTCCGACCCGCTTCCGGGTCTCGAGCCAGGGCCCCGCCATCGGCCCGGAGGACGCGGCGGTCACCATCGTCGAGTTCAGCGACTTCCAGTGCCCCTACTGCCGGCGGGCGAACGACACGCTGAAGCAGCTGCGCGAGCGCTACCCGAGCCAGCTGCGCGTCGTCTACAAGCAGTTCCCCCTCGACAACATCCACCCCCGGGCGCGGGCCGCCGCCGAGGCCTCGCTCTGCGCCGCCGATCAGGACCGCTTCTGGGACTACCACGACCTGCTCTTCGAGAGCGCCAGCGCCCTGGCGGACGAAGACCTGCAGCGCTTCGCCGAGCGGGCCGAGCTGGACCTGGCGGCCTTCCAGGACTGCTTCGAGGGCGGCGTGCACGCACAGACGGTCGAGGCCGACGTCGCGGAGGGGATCGAGGCCGGCGTCTCCGGAACCCCCGCCTTCTTCGTGAACGGCATCAAGCTCTCGGGGGCCAAGAGCGTCGAGAGCTTCAGCGAGGTGATCGACGCCGAGCTGGAGCGCCTGGGCGGCCAGCCTCCCGGGGCTCCGAGCAGCTAGGCCGCGCCCCGCCTAGGCGGGCTCGCCTCCGATGCGCCGGAGCAACGCGTCCCGGTGGGCCTCCATCTCGGAGCTCGTGGCCGCCTCGAGGTTGAGGCGCAGCACCGGCTCGGTGTTCGAAGGCCGCAGGTTGAACCACCAGTCGGGGTAGCGCACCAGCAGGCCGTCGAGGCGCGAGACCTCGGGGGCGCCGGCGTGCTCGGCCTCGATCTCGTCCAGCAGCGCCGCGGTGTCCTCCACCCGGCGGTTGATCTCGCCGCTGGCGGCGTAGCGCCGCAGCGGCGCGATCAGCTCGGAGAGGGGCTTGGCCTCGACCGCCAACGCGTCCAGCAGGGCCACCAGGGCCGCGGTACCGTCGTCGGCGACGAGCGTGTCGGAGAAGCGGAAGTAGACGTGCCCCGACAGCTCGCCCGCGAAGATCGCACCCACCTCGCGCATGCGCGCCTTGACGAAGGAGTGGCCCACCCGGCACATCTCCGCAACGCCCCCCGCGGCCTCGATCTCCTCGGCGGTGACGCGGCTGGAGCGCAGGTCGAAGAGCACGCGCCCGCCGGGATGCCGGCGCAGCTGATGGCGGGCCAGCAGCCCGGTCACCAGGTCGGCGGGGATCGGCTCGCCCGTCTCGTCGACGAAGACGGCGCGGTCGCCATCCCCGTCGAAGGCGACGCCGAGCTGGGCCCCGCTGCGCCGCACCGCGTCGGCGACGTCGCGCAGATTCTCGACCTTCAGGGGATCGGCCTCGTGGTTCGGAAAGGAGCCGTCCGGCTCGAAGTAGAGCCGCTCCACCCGGAGAGCCAGGCGCTCGATCAGGGGCTCGAGGCCGATCGAGGCCATGCCGTTGCCGCAGTCGATCGCCAGGTGCGTCCCCCCCACCGGCTGACCGACGCGGAGCACGTGCTCGACGTAGGCGTCGCGCACGTCGGCCTCGCGCAGCGCGCCGCGACGGCCGACCCCCTCGCCCCGGCGCACCTCGTCCGTGAGTGCCTCGATGTCGCGCAGTCCGGTGTCGCGCCCCACCGGGATGGCGTGCTCGCGGGTAACCTTGAAGCCGTTGTAACGGGCCGGATTGTGCGAGGCCGTCAGCATCAGGCCGCCCCCGGTTCCCAGCTGCTCGACGCCGAAGTACAGCATGGGCGTGCTGACCAGCCCCAGGTCCACCACGTCGACGCCTTCGTCGCGCACGCCCTCACAGGCCGCGGCGAAGAGCTCGGGGGAATGGCTCCGGGCGTCGCGCCCGAAGGCGATCGCCGAGGTCGCCAGGAAGCGGGCCGTGGCGCGCCCGATGCGGTAGGCGATCTCGGCATTCAGCTCGTCCGGGACGGTTCCCCGAATGTCGTAGGCTTTGAACAGGGGCATGGCGGGCGGAGTGTAAGCGGTCGGGCGGTGGCTTTCATGCGAGAGGCGCCGGCCGCAACCGCGCGTTACCCTCGGGGAGAGTCAGGGGGCAGGAGGCGCATCATGTTCGGCCTCGGAGCGACCGAGCTTCTCATCATCTTCGGGATCGTCATCGTGATCTTCGGAGCCAGCCGTCTGCCCGAGCTGGGCTCGGGCCTGGGCAAGGCCATCAAGAACTTCAAGTCCGGAATGTCGGATCGCGAGATCGACGTGACGCCCAAGAAGGAAGAGGTGCCGGAGTCGGGCGAGCGACCCTCCTCTTCCTGAGCGGGGCCTCGCCCGGAGCGTCGCCAGGGCAGCTCCCGGGCCTAGGGCTCCTGGGCCTCGAGAAGGACCCGCGCCGCGGACGGCGGCAGCCCGGAGAAGAGGGCCTGGAAGGCGAACGACTCGCCGGGGTGTAGCTGGGCGAAGGAGCGGGCCGCCCGCTGCTGCGCCTGCACGAGCTGGTCCGGCTCGGCCTCGCGCAGCGCCCGGTCGTCGAAGGCCGGCCCCAAGGGGCTGACCTGCAGGGTGCCCCCCTGGGCGTCCACGACGCGGGCCGCCAGGGCCGGACCCGCGGCCCGGACGCGGTCGCTGCGGAGCTCGCCGCTCAGGACGTAGAGGGGCCCGGCGACGGCGTTCTCGACCCAGCGGGCGCGCAGCGACCCCGCGCGCAGGCCGGAGACCTCGATCTCGGTCGCGGCAGCGGGCGCGTCCAGCACCCCCCGCAGCACGCCGTGGGCCAACATCCCGATCAGGGTCGAGGTGACCAGCCAGCCGCAGGCCTGGGCCACGGCTCCCGCCAGGCGGCCGGCGCCCGACGGCCCCGGCCGGTCGAGCTCCGCGGCCACGGCCAGGCGGTCCGAGAGATCTTCGTCTGCGGAGGCCTCGTGGCCCTCCTCCAGGGAGTGGTAGGGCCGCGGGACCAGCTCGACGCGGCCGATCGCCGAGCTGGGCGAGGGCTCGCTCTCGTCCAGGAGGTCCCAGTCCTCTGGGCTTCCGAGCTCCGGAGACTCGAGCGGGGTGGCCTCCGGCGGGGCGGCGGTGGCGCCCGGCGCGGCGGCGGGGAGCGGATCCGGCCCGAGCAGGTCGTCGACCGCCGCGCTCGCCGCATCCCGCCCACCCCCTGGCGCCGGGTCGGTCCGCAGGGGCGGCTGGGCCTCCTCGTTGAACTGCCAGTCGCTGTCCTCGAGGGCGTCCTCGTCTCGCCCCCCGCGCATCGCCTCCTCGGCGAGGTCCGCGGCGGCGAGCGTGTCGGAGCGCTTCGAGGCCGGCTGGATGAAGAAGGCGTGCTTGCACTTGGAGCAGCGGACGCGCGCCCCGGTCTCGGGGACCTTGGCGTCGTCCAGGCGGAACTGGGTCGAGCATTGCTCACAGGTGACGATCAAGGCTGCCCACCTCGGGCGCGAGGAGCCGTGCTAGGGTCGAAATGCGCCCGCATGCGACTGTTTCGGAGCTGTGGCTGGCGCGCTTGAGACCGATCTGCCGGCGGATGCGCTCCGCCCCCGGGCCCGGAGACCGCGCGTATTGAGCCACAGCCCCGAACTCCGCTCGCTCCTCGATCGGCGACTGGTGATCGAGACGGGCAAGGGGGGCACCGGGAAGACGACGGTGGTGGCCGCCCTGGCCTGGGCGGCTGCCGAGGCCGGGCTGCGGGTGCTGGTGGCCGAGACCACCCGCGGCGAGCACGTCCCGCGCCTGCTCAGCGCCGATTCGCGGCCGGTGGGCTACGCGGGTCGGGAGCTGCGACCGGGCCTCGTCGCCATGCGGGTCGACCCCTTCGAGGCCCTGGCCGAGTACCTGGGGCTGCAGATCGGAGCTGCCGGCCTGGTCAAGCTGGTGGTTCGCAACCGGGGCTTCCGCCAGCTGATGGGGGCGGCTCCGGGCTGGCGCGACCTGATCACCCTCGGAAAGGTCTGGCACATCGAGCAGATGCGCGACGCCGACCGCCCTCTCTACGACCTGGTGGTGGTCGACGCTCCGGCCACGGGCCACGGACTCACCTTCCTGGACGTGCCCCGCGTGGTCGTGTCGGCCATTCGGGCGGGCCCGCTGCGCCGGCACGCCGGCTACGTGGAGGCCATGGTCGAGGACCCGGAGCGCACGCTGCTGCTGCCGGTGGCGCTGGCGGAAGAGCTGCCGACGCGGGAGACCGCGGAGCTGGTCGAGCGCCTGCGCGCCTCCCACGGCATCGCGGTGGATCGGGTGGTCGTCAACGCGATTGCTCCGGCGCCCTTCCCCCCTGCCCTCGAGAACCTGGACGAGATCCTGGCGCGGCTCCCGGAGCAGGCCCTCGGCCCGCTGCCCGATCCGGCCGTGCTGAGCGCCTGCGCTCGCACCCTGCGCGCCCGCCACGCGTTGAACGAGCACTACACCGCGGAGATCGCCAAGCTGACCGGCCTGCCCATCGTCCGCCTGCCCTACCTCACCGAGGGCGTGCACGGCCCCGAGGACATCGCGGGCCTGAGTCGGGCGCTCGTCGCGCCGCCGGCTCCGGAGGGCACGTGAGCCGGGCCGGGCTGGCCGAGGCCGCACTGCAGCAACGCCGCGTGGTGGTCTGCGTCGGCTGCGGGGGCGTCGGCAAGACGACCGTGGCCGCGGCCATCGCCCTCGAGGCAGCCCGCCGCGGGCGGCGCAGCCTGGTCATCACCATCGATCCCGCCCGCCGGCTCGCCGACGCGCTGGGCGTGGGAGCGCTCGGCAACGAGCCGCAGCCGATCGCGCGCGACGTGCTGCAGGCCCTGGGCGTCCCCGCCGAGGGCGAGCTGTGGGCCATGATGCTCGACATGAAGCGCACCTTCGACGACCTGGTCGAGCGCTTCGCGGAGAGTCCGGAGGCGCGCGACCGGATCCTCCAGAACGCCATCTACCAACACGTCTCCGACGCGCTGGCGGGCAGCGTCGAGTACTCGGCGATGGAGAAGGTGTACGCGCTGGCCGCGCGCGGCGCCTTCGCCCTGATCGTGGTCGACACGCCGCCGGCGC
>CAZYOL010000039.1:0-25504 GCA_964649065.1 uncultured Spirochaetales bacterium | reverse complement strand
GGCGGTCGAGGGCAGCCTGCGCCGCCTGCGCACCGACTACATCGACCTCTACCAGACCCACTGGCCCGATCCGGTGGTGCCGATCGAAGACACCCTGGAAGCCCTCGACCGGCTGGTCGAGTCCGGGAAGCTGCGCGCGGTCGGCTGCAGCAACCAGAGCGCCTACGGGCTGACGCGCAGCCTGTGGATGGCCGACCGGGCCGCCACGGTCCGCTACGAGACGATCCAGAACAACTACAGCCTGATCCAGCGGCGTTTCGAGGACGAGCTGGCCGAGGTCTGCCGGCGGGAGCAGCTGAGCCTGCTGGCCTACAGCCCGATCGGTGCCGGCGTGCTGAGCGGGAAGTACCAGGGCGGCGCCTGGCCGGACGGGGCACGCTTCAGCCGCTACCGCGATCACAGCGCCCGGACCCAGGCGATGACCCGCCGCTTCGTGAACGAGCGCACCCTCGAGACCGCCTCGCGGGTCGCCGAGCTGGCCGGGCGCTACGAGCTCAGCCCGGTGACCTTCTCGGTGGCCTGGGTGCTGAGCCGCGACTTCGTCGGCTCGGCGCTGATCGGCGTGACCACTCCCGACCAGCTCGACGAGCACCTCGCCGCCGCCCGGGTCGAGCTGCCCGAGGAGGCGCTGGCCGAGGTCGACCGCCTCTCGAAGGAGATTCGCTATCCGATGGAGTAGGGCCAGGCTCGCGGTGCTCGTGGCCGCACTCGCCGTCGCGCTGCCGTCGGTCGGCTCGGCTGGCCGTGGGGCCGACGGCGACTTCGAGGTGCGCACCTCCGCCCACTTCACGCTCTACCAGGACGTCGCCATCGACCAGGCCGGCGGCTTCCACGGCTCGCGGCGCTTCGAGCAGCTGGTGCTGGCGGAGCTGGAGCGCGCCTACGACAGCCTCGATCGCCTGCTGGGCCTGCGTCCGGAGCGCAAGATCACCGTGATCCTCTACGCCCCCGAGATCTTCGACGTCCAGTTCGCCGGGCTCTTCCGCTACCCGATTGCGGGCTTCTACGGCAAGGACATCGTGATGCGCAGCGGCACCGAGATGACGCCCTTCCTGCGCCACGTGCTCCACCACGAGCTCTTTCACGCCGCCCTCGACATGGCGGCGCCCTCGCTGATCTTCCCGGGCTGGCTCAACGAGGGCATGGCCGAGTGGTTCGAGGATCGCGCCCTGGGCAAGCGCGGGCTCTCCGCCGGGGAGTGGGGAGCGCTCGAGCGGGCCAAGCGCAGCGGCCGGCTCTTCCCCTACGCCGAGCTGGCCCGACCCAGCTTCAGCCACCTCGGGGGTGACGGCGCCAGCATCGCCTACCTGCAGTCCTACGGAATGGTCGACCACCTGGCGCGTCGCCACGGCGAGCGGACCCTGCCGGAGCTGCTCGACGCGCTGATCCGCGCGCGCAACCTCGACCGCGCCCTGCAGCGCGTCTACCGCGCCGACCTGGCCCGCCTGCAGGAGCGCTTCTTCGCGGAGCTAGACTGAAGCTCCGAGGCTCTCCGATCGTGAACCCGCGATTCGCAGTCCGGCTCGCCCCCGCGGCAGCCCTGGCGCTCCTGCCGCTCGCCTGTGGTCCCGACGTCTACGAGGCCACCGGGGTGGTGCGGCAGGTCTACCCGGAGGAAGGGCAGGTCGTCATCGAGCACGAGGCCATTCCGAACTTCATGGACGCCATGACCATGGGCTTCGACGTGAGCGATCCCGCCCTGCTGGAGGGGCTGCAGCCCGGTCAGGCGGTGGACTTCCGCGTCGCCCACGGCGGGCGCACCATCCGCGTGATCGAGCTGCACGTCCGCGACGACCTGGACGCGGCCGCCCCGCGCCGCCCCCGCGAGCTGAGAAGGCCCGGCGATCCGGCGCCGCCCTTCGAGCTGCTCGACCAGGACGGCCGCCCCCTGGCCCTCGCCGATCTCCGGGGCCGCGCCGTGCTGGTGGACTTCGTCTTCACGCACTGCCCCGGCCCCTGTCCGATCCTCACCGCGAGCCACGTCACGCTGCAGCGCAGCCTGGCGCCGGAGCTGCGCTCTCGCGTCCACTTCGTGTCGATCTCCCTCGACCCGGAGCGGGACAGTCCGGAGCGGCTGCGCAGCTACGCCAGCGCGCGCGGCGTCGACTTCGACGGCTGGTCCTTCGTCACCGGTCCCCTCGACGAGGTGGATACGCTGCTCGCCGCCTACGGAGTCGGGGCGGTGCGCCGCGAGGACGGCAACATCGACCACACCGTCGCCAGCTTCCTGGTCGATCCCGACGGGCGCATCGTGGAGCGCTACCTCGGGCTCGAGCACGCGGCGGCCGACATCGAACGCGACATCCGGAGCGTGCTCCGGTGAGAACGACCGACGTGGTGGTGGTGGGGGGAGGCGTGATCGGCTGCGCCTGCGCCCACGCCCTGGCCGCCGAGGGCCTGCGGGTGGTGTTGCTGGAGCGAGAGGGCCTGGCCTCGCAGGCCTCCGGCGCCGCGGCCGGCATGCTGCTGCCGGTCGGCGAGGCCGAGGCCGCCGGCCCCCTGCTGCACTGGGGGCTGCGCGCCCTCGCGGCCTATCCCGCCTGGGCGGAGGAGCTGCGCGCTCGCTCGGGCATCGATCCCGAGTGGGTCGAGTCCGGAGCCCTTCACCTGGCGCTCCGCGAGGAGGAGGCCCCGGCGCTGGCGGCGCGCGCGGGCGCCCTGCCCGGCGTCGAGGTCGAGTGGCTGGACGCCGCGTCGGCCCGGGCCGCGCAGCCGGGCCTCGCGTCGGAGCTGTGCGGGGCGCTCTGGTCGCCGCGCGAGGCCCACGTGCGCAGCCCGCTGCTGGCCCGCGCCCTGGCCGGCGCCGCGTCTCGGCTCGGCGCGGCCGTCGAGATCGGGGCCCGGGTGACGGGCTGGCTCCGCGCGGGAGATCGCGTGATCGGCGTGCGCGGCTCCGGCGGAGACCTCAGTGCGGGCAGCGTCGTGCTCTGCGCCGGTGCCTGGGCCGGCGAAGCCGCGCGCTGGCTGGATCCGCCCCTGCAGCTGCCGGTCGAGCCGCTGCGCGGCCAGATCGCGAGCCTCGAGTCCCCGAGGCCAGCGCTCGGCTCGATCGTCGTGCACGGCGCTCGCTATCTGGTTCCCAAGCGCGACGGCAGCCTCGTCGTCGGCGCCACCGAGGAGCGCGCCGGCTTCGACCGGCGCGTGACGGCCTCGGGCCTGGCCTCGCTGCTGCGGGCCGCGGCGCGCCTGGTGCCCGCCCTCGGCGACGCGAGCTTCCACGCGGTCTGGTCCGGGCTGCGTCCCGTCACTCCGGATCGGCTGCCTCTGGTCGGCCCGCTCCGGAGCCGGCCGGGCCTGCACGTCGCGGTCGGACACGGCCGCAACGGCGTGCTGCTGGCGCCGGTGACGGCCGCGCTGGTTCGCGACGCGGTGCTGGGCAAGGGCCTGCCGCCGGAAGCCGAGGCACTGCGCCCCGAGCGCTTCTCCGAGGCCTAGCGCAGCGGCTGCCAGGCCTTGCCGGCGTGGTTCGCCGGGAAGTGATCCGGATGCAGGATCTCCGCCAGGATCTCGAGCGAGTCGACCAGCCGCGGCCCGGGCCGGTTGAAGTACTGGTTGCCGTCCACCACGGCGACGCGTCCGCTCCGCACCGCCGCCAGCTCCTCGAAGCCGGGCTGCTCGAGCAGCGGCGGCAGCTCGGCGCGCGAGCGCTCGATGTCGAAGCCGCAGGGGAGGATCACCATCACGTCCGGGTCGGCGGCGCGCAGCTCCTCCCAGGCGAGCCACGGGGAGTGCTTTCCGACCTCGCCGAAGAGGCTCTGGCCCCCGGCCAGGGTGACCAGCTCGGGGACCCAGTTGCCGGCCGCCATCAGGGGGTCGACCCACTCGATGCAGGCCACCCGCGGCCGCTCCCGGATCCGCAGGCTGCGCTCGCTCACGTCGCTGATGCGTCCCGCCAGCTCCTGGCCGAGCGCGCTGCCGCGCTCCGGCGCACCGAGGGCCTCGGCCACCCGGGTCACGTCGCCCCACACGTCGCCCAGGCACTTCGGGTCGAGGGAGAGGATGCGCGGCCGAGCGCCGGTCCAGTCGGCCAGGGCCTTCTCGACGTCGGCCAGGCTGGCCGCGCAGACCTCGCAGTGATCCTGGGTGAGGACGATGCTGGGCGCGAGCTCTCGCAGCCGCTCCGCGTCCACCCGGTAGACCGAGAGGCCGTCGCGCACCAGCTGCTTCACCCGGTCGTCGATGGCGCGGCTCGGCTCGCTCTTGTCGAGCTTGGGCTCGGTCAGCACCGGCAGCCCCGCGACCGAGGGCGGGAAGTCGCACTCGTGTGACCGGCCCACCAGCTGGTCTTCGAAGCCCAGGGCGCAGGCGATCTCGGTGCAGCTCGGCAGCAGCGAGGCGATGCGTTCCACGACCCGCCCTATGCTACCCGAGCCGCGGGAGGACGCCGGTCGTGAAGCTGCCCGAGGAGACCGCCGAGCGCCTGCTCGACCGCTGGCCGATCGCGCGACTCGCCACGCTGGCCGACGACGGAGCCCCCCATCAGGTGCCGGTGGTCTTCGCGCGCGCGGCCGCGCGCCTGTGGATTCCGGTGGATGGCAAGCCCAAGGCGGGACGCGAGCTGGCCCGCGTGCGGCACATCCGAGCCCGTCCCCGGGCCTGTCTGCTGCTCGACGGCTACCACGAGGACTGGGACCGCCTCTGGTGGCTGCGCGTGGACGCCGACGCGGAGGTCCTCGAGGCGTCCGGAGCCGACTGCGACGCGGCGCTCGCGGCGCTGCGCGCCAAGTATCCGCAGTATCGGCGCACCGAGATCCTGCGCCCGCCCGGAACCCTGCTCGCCCTGTCGCCGCGGCGCCGGGTCGGCTGGTGTGCGACGCGGGCGGGGGTGCCGGTCTGCTAGCCTCCGCGACCCGGAGGCGGTCGTGCACTTCTTCCAGGATCCGCCGCAGCTCGGCAACCAGTACCGGGACGACCGCGTCCTGCGCTCCTACCTCCGGCGCAGCGTGCCCGAAGACGTGCGGCGGGCCATCGAGCCCTCCCTCGACGCGATGGGCGAGCTGGCCGCCGGCCGCCTGGCGAGCCTGGCCCGCGAGTGTCGGCAGGAGGAGCCGGAGCACGTGCCCTTCGACGCCTGGGGCCGTCGCATCGACGAGGTGCGGGTCAATCGGGCCTGGCAGGAGTACCGGCGCGTCGCCGCCGAGCACGGGCTCGTGGCGACCGGCTACGAACGGCGCCACGGCTCCTGGTCGCGCCTCCACCAGTTCGCGCTGGTCTATCTCTTCCACCCCTCGAGCCAGGTCTACAGCTGTCCGCTGGCCATGACCGATGGCGCCGCTCGTACGCTGGAGGTGCTGGCGGAGGATCCGCTGCGCGAGCGGGTGCTGCCGCGGCTGCTGTCCCGGGATCCGGAGCAGGCCTGGACCTCCGGACAGTGGATGACCGAGCGCACGGGCGGCTCCGACGTCGGGCTGCAGGAGACCGAGGCCCGGCCGGGGCCCGAGGGCTGGCGCCTCTTCGGCGACAAGTGGTTCACCTCGGCGGTGACCTCGCAGATGGCCCTCACGCTGGCCCGACCCGAGGGCAACGGGCCCGGCGGCAAGGGCCTGGCGCTCTTCTACCTCGACGTGCGGCGTGCGGACGGAAGCCTGAACGGCATCCGGGTCCACCGCCTCAAGGAGAAGCTCGGGACGCGCTTCGTTCCGACGGCCGAGCTCCAGCTCGACGGGGCCCACGCGCTGCCGGTTGCCGGGCTCTCCGACGGCATCCGCCACATGTCCCAGATGCTGAACCTGACGCGCACCTGGAACGCGGTCACCTCGGTGTCCTTCATGCGTCGGGGGCTGGCCCTGGCGCGCGACTACGCGGCGCGGCGGGTGGCCTTCGGGGCGCCGCTCTCGGCCAAGCCCCTCCACGTCGACACGCTGGCGGCTCTGCAGGCCGAGCTCGAAGGCGCCTTCCAGCTGACCTTCCAGGCGGTGCGGCTGCTGGGTCGGGAGGAGCTGGGGGAGCTCGACGACGAGGGTCGCAGCCGGCTGCGCCTGCTGCTTCCGGTGGCCAAGCTCACGACCGGCAAGCAGGCGGTGGCGGTGGCCTCCGAGGTTCTGGAGTGTTTCGGCGGAGCCGGCTACGTGGAGGACACGGGGCTCCCCGAGCTGCTGCGCGACAGCCAGGTCCTGCCCATCTGGGAGGGGACGACCAACGTGCTGGCCCTGGAGAGCTTCCGCGCCATCCAGCGGGCCGACGCCCTGCGGCCCTTCGCCAGCGACCTGCGCCTGCGCGCCGAGAGCGCGGACCACCCCCTCCTGGCAGAGCCCGCGCGCCGCGCCGTGCAGGCTGCGGAGCACGCCCTGGCCTGGTGGGAGGCGGCGGGTCGGCGGCGGCCCGAGGCCAGCGAGGCCGGGGCGCGGCGCTTCGCCCTGACCCTGGGACGGGCGCTGTCGCTGGCCCTGCTCGTGGAGCAGGCCCAGGCCGACCTCGACGCCGGCGACGCACGCAGCGCGGAGGCCGCCCGGCGCTACGCGAGGGTCGACCTCCTCGGCGACCAGGACCCGGACCCGCGCGCGGGCCTGGCGCTCGGCATGGACGAGCCGCTCCAGCCGCCGGAGTAGCCAGCGACGTGTCCTATACGATCGCCTTCGCCTGCCTGGGCACCATGGGGTCCCCCATGGCCGCCCACCTGGCCCGGGCCGGACACCGCCTGGTGGTCTGGAACCGCACCGCCTCGGTGGCGGAGGCCTGGGTGGAGCGCCACGGCGGCACGTGCGCGGCGAGCCCGGCCGAGGCGGCTCGCGCGGCGGACATCGGCTTCGTCTGCAGCGGCAACGACGACGACCTGCGCGACGTGGTCTTCGGGGACTCCGGGCTCCTGGCCGGCGCCGCCCGCGGCTCGCTGCTGGTCGATCACACCACCGTCTCCGCCGGCCTGGCCCGCGAGATCGGAGCCGCGGCGGGAGAGCGCGGCGTCGACTTCCTGGATGCGCCGGTCTCGGGCGGGCAGTCCGGCGCCGAAGAGGGTCGCTTGACCGTCATGGTGGGAGGTGAGGAGCCCGCCTATGCGCGCGCGCTGCCTCTGCTCGACTGCTACGCCCGCAAGACGCTGCTGCTGGGGCCGGTGGGCTCCGGGCAGCTCACCAAGGCGGTGAACCAGATCTGCATCGCCGGCCTGGTGCAGGCCCTCTCCGAAGGCCTGCGCTTCGCGGAGCGCGCCGGCCTGGACCCGCTGCGGGTCGTGGAGGCCATCTCGAAGGGGGCGGCCCAGTCCTGGCAGATGGACCACCGGGCCGCGACGATGCTCGAGCGCCGCTTCGACTTCGGCTTCGCGGTGGACTGGATGCGCAAGGACCTGGCCATCGCCCTGGAGCAAGCGGCCTCGCTGGGCCTCGAGCTGCCGGTGACCGAGCTGGTCGACGCCCTCTACGCCCGGGTCCAGCAGCAGGGGGGCGGGCGCCTCGACACCTCGAGCCTGATCACCCTGCTGCGGTGACGATCCCGGGAAGGCGGGGCGCGTCGGGTGTGCGACACTCTCTTCCTCTGCCGCGCGCCAGAATGCGTCGCTGATCCGACGGGAGCACTCCATGCGGGATACGCTGGCCCTGGTCCTGGCTGGGGGTGAGGGACGCCGGCTCAGCCCCCTCACCCGCGAGCGCGCAAAGCCCGCGGTCCACTTCGGTGGCCGCTACCGGCTGGTCGACTTCGTCCTCTCGAATCTGGTCAACAGCGGGCTGCGGCGCATCCGCGTGCTGACCCAGTACCGCTCGACCTCCCTGGTCCAGCACGTCGCGCGCAACTGGTCCCTCGCCACCCACGTCGCCGACGAGTACATCGAGCCCGTGCCCGCCTCGATGAACATCGGGCCCACCTGGTTCCGCGGCACCGCCGACGCGATCTGGCAGAACCTCGACCTGCTGCGCGAGAACCGTCCCGGTGACGTCTTCATCTTCGGGGCCGATCACATCTACAAGATGGACGTGAGCCTGATGCTGGAGCACCACCGCTCCGCCGGAGCCGATGTCACGGTCGCCACCGTGGCGGTTCCGCGGGAGGCGGCGGCCGGCGCCTTCGGCTGCGTCTCGGTCGACGCCGGCGGCTGGGTGACCGGCTTCCTGGAGAAGCCCGAGGATCCGCCGCCGCTGCCCGGCGACGGGACGCGCACGCTCGTCTCGATGGGCAACTACATCTTCTGCGCGCCCGCCCTGGTGTCGGAGCTGCGCCGCAACGCCGCCCTGGAGGTCACGAGCCACGACTTCGGGCGCGACATCCTCAGCTCCGCCCACGAGCGCCTCAAGGTCTCGGCCTACGACCTGACGGCCCAGCTGTGTCCGGGCGAGAGCGAGCGCTCCCGCGGCTACTGGCGCGACGTGGGCACCATCGACTCCTTCTTCGAGGCCAGCATGGACCTGGTCTCCGTCGAGCCCCGGCTGAACCTCTACAACTCCGAATGGCCCATCGGCGGAGCCCGGAGCTCGGTCGGCCCCTGCAAGTTCGTCTTCGCCGACGAGGATGGCAACCGCGTGGGCGCGGCCCTGGACTCGATCGTGGGCGCCGGCACCATCGTCTCCGGCGGCCACATCGAGCGCAGCGTATGCTCCTCCGACGTGCGCGTGAACAGCTACTCCCAGGTCGAGGAGTCGGTCCTCTTTCCCCGGGTCGAGGTGGGCCGCCGGGCGCGCCTGCGCCGTTGCATCGTGGACAAGGGCGTGCGGATCCCGCCGGGCGAGGTGATCGGGGAGGATCCGGAGGCGGACGCACGGCGCTTCAGCGTCAGTGAGAACGGAGTCGTCGTCGTGACCCGGGACGACTACCACCAGCGCGACGAGTACGACATCTAGTGACCGCCCGCCGAGGCGCCGGGTCGGTGCTGCCTCTTCGCCTCGCCTTCGTCGCCTCGGAGCTCGCGCCGCTGGCCCAGACCGGCGGCCTCGGCATGGCGGTCTCGGGCCTGGCCCGGGCTCTGGTCGCCCGCGGACACACCCTCCACTGCATCCTCCCGGCCCACCGCTCGGCCCTCGCCGCGCCGGGCCTCTCCTGGTCGCCCTCGGGCGCCATCGAGCTGGTGGGCGCGGGCGGCCGCTGGCTGGGCCGCTGGCTGGAGGGGAAGCTCGGGGAGATCCAGCTGCACCTGCTCGAAGTCGACGGTCTCTTCGACCGGCCGGCGCTCTACGAAGGGACGGAGCTGGGCCTGCGCTACGCCCTCTTCGCGCGCGCCGCCGCGGCGCGCTGCGCGGAGATCGCGCCGGACGTCCTGGTGGCTCACGACTGGCAGGCGGCGCTCTCGATCTGCGTGCTGCGCACCCTCTACGACCGGGGACGCTCGCGCGCCATCGGGACCGTGCAGGTGATCCACAACAATGCCCACCAGGGCTGCTTCGGCCCGGACCTCCTGCAGGCCACCGGCCTGCCCGGCGAGCTCTTCGCGCCGGATGGCCTGGAGTTCCACGGCCAGCTCTCGCTGCTGAAGGGGGGGCTGGGCTGGGCGGATCGCATCATCGCCGTGTCGCCGCGCTACGCCGAGGAGCTGCAGGAGATCGAGAACGGTGCCGGTCTGGAGGGCCTCTACCGATACCGTGCGCATCGACTGGTGGGCATCGCCAACGGGATCGATACCGAGCTCTACGACCCGGGCCGAGACGCCGCGCTCGCCTGTCGCTTCGACCGGCGTGCCTCCGCCGATCGCGCGCGCTGCCGCGAGGCCCTGCTCCAAGAGCTGGGACTCGCGGCTCCCGAGCCGGGCTGGCTGCTGGCGGCGGTCGGGCGCCTGGACCGGCAGAAGGGCTGGGACGTGCTGGCCCGGGCCGCGCCCGGGCTGGTGGAGGCCGGCGCCTGCCTGGCCCTGCTGGGAGACGGCGACCCCGCGATCGCCGCCTCCCTGGCCTCGCTGGCGGCGGCGAGCCCGGGTCGCGTCGCCTTCGAGCTCGGCTGGAACGACGGGCTCTCGAGGCGCCTCTACGCGGGTGCCGATGCGGTGCTCGTGCCCTCACGCTTCGAGCCCTGCGGCCTCGTGCAGCTGCTGGCGCAGCGCTACGGCGCGCTGCCCATCGCCCACTCGGTGGGAGGGCTCTGCGACACGATTCGCGATGGCGATACCGGCATCCTCTTCTCCCCGCTCACGCCCGAGGCCCTGATCGGGGCCGCCGAGCGCGGAGCGGCGCTGCGGCGCGAGCGGGGCGCCGCACTCCACCGCACGCTGCTCTGCAAGGACGTCTCCTGGGCGAGGCCGGCTGCCCGCTGGGAGAAGCAGCTGGTCGCCGTGGCCGCAGAGGCCGCGGCCCGCATGTAGGATCCGAGCGTGCAGGTGCTGCCGGGCACTCCTGAACGGCTCGGGGCGCATTGGGACGAGGAGGGCGTCGACTTCGCGCTCTTCTCGGCCCACGCCACGCGGGTGGAGCTGTGCCTCTTCGAGGGCGCGCAGGGCGAGGTGGAGGTCCGCCGCCTCGACCTGCCCGAGCGCAGCGGCGACGTCTTCCACGGCCGGGTGCCCGGCCTGGCCCCCGGGCAGCTCTACGGCTATCGGGTCCACGGCCCCTGGGCGCCAGACGAAGGCCACCGCTTCAACCCCAGCAAGCTGCTGATCGACCCCTACGCCCGTGCGCTGCACGGGACGCCGCGCTGGAGCGACGCACTGCTCGGCCACGCGAGCTCCGATCCGGAGAGTCCGAGCCTGGTCGACAGCGCGCCCTGGGTTCCGCGCAGCGTGATCGTCGACCCCCGCTACGACTGGGGGGGAGACCATCCCCTGCGCACCCCCTGGTCGCGCTCGCTGATCTACGAGTGCCACGTCAAGGGCGCGACGGCGCTGCATCCGGACGTGCCGGTGGGCGTCCGGGGCAGCTTCGCGGGCCTGGCCTCGCCGCCGCTGATCGCGCATCTGGCGAGCCTCGGCGTGACCGCGGTGGAGCTGCTCCCCGTGCATCAATCGGCGAGCGAGCAGCACCTCATGGAGCGCGGCTTCCGGAACTACTGGGGCTATGCCACCCTCGGCTTCTTCGCGCCGGATCTGCGCTTCTCCAGCTCTTCCGAGAAGGCAGCGGCGGTCGCGGAGTTCCGGGCCATGGTGCGCGCCTTCCACCAGGCCGGCATCGAGGTGATCCTGGACGTCGTCTACAACCACAGCCCGGAGGGCGGGCCGCTCGGGCCGACGCTCTCGCTGCGCGGCATCGACAATGCCTCCTACTACCGGCTCGCGGACGAGGATCCGGGGCGCTACAGCGACTTCACGGGAACCGGGAACACGCTGAACGCCTCGCATCCGCGCGTCCGACAGCTGATCCTCGACAGCCTGCGCTACTGGGTCGAGGAGATGCACGTCGACGGCTTCCGATTCGACCTGGCGACTGCGGTCGCGCGCGATCCGGTGGCCTTCGCGGGGCGGGGGCGCCTCTTCGAGACGATTCGCCAGGATCCGCTGCTCTCCCGCGTCAAGCTGATCGCCGAGCCCTGGGACCTCGGTCCCGAGGGCTACCGCCTCGGGGGATTCCCGCTCGGCTGGAGCGAGTGGAACGATCGCTTCCGCGACGTGAGTCGGCGCTTCTGGCGCGGAGACGGCGGCCAGCTCGGCGAGTTCGCCAGCCGCCTGAGCGGCTCGAGCGACCTCTTCCGCGGTGACCGCGGCCCCGTGGCCAGCATCAACTACGTCTGCTCCCACGACGGCTTCACGCTCCGCGACCTGGTCTCCTACTCCCACAAGCACAACGAGGCCAACGGCGAGAGCGGCCGCGACGGCCCCCACGACGAGAGCCACAACTGGGGCGTCGAAGGCCCCAGCAGCAGCCGGCGCGTGCTGAAGGCCCGCGAGCGAGCCCGCCGCAACCTGACCGCCACCCTCGCCCTCGCCTCCGGCGTTCCCATGTGGCTCGCAGGCGACGAGCTGGGCCGCAGCCAAGGCGGCAACAACAATGCCTACTGTCAGGACAACGAGATCAGCTGGGTGGACTGGCGGCTCGGGGAGGGGGATGCGGACTTCCTCGCCTTCGTGCGGACCTGCTTCGCGCTGCGGCGCGAGAACGCGGTCTTCCGGCGCCGCCACCACCTGGACGGCGCCGGCTCGCGGCAGGCCCGCTGGCTGCGCCAGGACGGCTCCCCCCTGCGGCCGGACGACTGGTCGCGAGCGGAGGCCCGCAGCCTGGCGCTGCGCCTCGACGCCAGCTCGGCCGAGCCCGCGGACGAGCGCGGCGAGGCGCAGCAGGCGCGCACCGTGCTGCTGCTGCTCAACGGTGAGGCGCGCACGCGCAGCTTCCGCCTGATCGAGCCCGGGTCGGGACACTTCTGGAGAGAGCTGCTCAACACCGCCTGCCGCAGCGGCCAGGGGCGGGTCCGCGGCGATCACGTGCGCCTGGCGGCGCACTCGCTGGTCCTGATGCAGCTCGAGAGGGAGTCGTGAGGCCGGAGCTCCGGTGAGCCCGAAGCGCCCGGAGCTCTGCGCCCTGGCAGAGCAGCTCGGAATCTGGAGCTCCTATCGGGACGTGGACGGCCAGGACCGCCGGACCTCGGACGAGACCCGACAGGCGCTGCTGGCGGCGATGGGCCGGGACGCGAGCGACGAGGCCGCAGCCGCCCGCGAGCGGGCCGAGCTGGAGCGCAGGCGACGCGAGCGGCCGATCGAGCCCGTGCTCGTGTGGCGAGAGTGGCAGAAGGGGAGCCCGGAGCTCCGCGTCGACCTGCACGGCCAGGATTCCCGCGGAGACTACGGGCTCGAGCTGCAACTCGAGTCCGGGGAGCGGGCCTGCAGCGAGGGACGCCTGCCCGAGGGCGCAGGGGGGGCTCGGGTCTCGTTGCCGCTGCCGCTGCGACCTCCGCCCGGCTATCACGATCTGGAGCTGGTCTTGCGGCGCGGTGGCGTCGAGACGCGTGCCCGCCAGCGGCTGGTGATGGCCCCGCGGACCGTCGTGCAGCCCCACGAGAGGATCGGTCCGGGTCGGGCCTTCGGCCTCTGGGCCAACCTCTACTCGGTGCGGGGCCGGGGTGACTTCGGTCACGGCGGACTCCGCGAGCTGGTGGGGCTCGGGCGCCTGGCCGGTGCCAGCGGAGCGGCCTTCGTCGGCACCAATCCGCTCCACGCGGTGCTGAACCGCGGCTTCGACTTCTCTCCCTACAGTCCGGTCAGTCGCCTGTACCGGAACGTCCTCTACCTGGACCCGGAGTCCGTTCCCGAGCTGGCCCAGAGCCCGGCCGCACGCGTCCGGCTCGAGGATCCCGCCCTGCGCGCGCGCCGCTCGGCGCTGGAGTCGGGTGCCCAGCTCGACCACCAGGCCGTGCTCGAGCTGAAGCTTCCGCTGCTGCGCGAGCTGCACCGCAGCTTCGGACGCGCGGCCTCGGCCGAGCGGCGACGCGCCTACGCGGACTACCGCCGGGGCCAGGGCCAGTCCCTGGTCGACTTCGCCACCTGGGAGGTCCTCGCCGAGCAGCTCGCCGAGCCCGGGGCGCCGCCGCGCGTGGATTGGTGGCGGTGGCCCGAGCCGCTTCGCGACCCGCGCAGCGCCGCCGTGGCGGACTTTCGCCGCCAGCGGGAGGACGAGGTCGACTTCCGCTGCTGGCTGCAGTTCGAGCTCGACCGCCAGCTCGCCGAGGCCGCTCGCTCCGTGCGCGAGGCGGGCTGCGCGCTGGGGATCTACCAGGACCTGGCCCTCGGCTCGAATCGCGGCTCTGCCGACACCTGGATGAACCCGGGTCTCTACGCCGTCGGTGCCCAGGTCGGCGCGCCGCCGGATGCCTATGCACCGGAGGGACAGGCCTGGGGCTTTCCCCCCTTCGACCCCCACCGGCTCCGCGACGATGGCTATCGCGCCTGGGCCCGGCTGCTGCGCGCCGCCTTCGATCACGCCGGGGCGCTGCGCATCGATCACGCCATGGGCCTGATGCGGCTGTTCTGGATTCCCGAGGGTCGCAAGGGCAGCGAGGGGGCCTACGTGAGCTACCGAGCCGACGAGCTGCTCGGCGTGCTGGCCCTGGAGAGCCGGCGGCAGGGAGCGCTCGTGGTCGCGGAGGATCTGGGCACGGTGCCCCCCGAGCTGCCGGGCCTGCTGGCGGACTGGGGCCTGCTGCGCTCCGCCGTGGTCTACTTCTCCCGGGACGACGGCCGCTTCCGGCCCAGCGGCAGCTATCCGCCCAACGCCCTCGCCACCGTAGGAACCCACGACCTGGCTCCGCTGGCCGGCTACTTCCAGGGCTCGGATCTGGAGCTGCGGCATCGCGCCGGAGGCTTCGAGTCCGAGGCCGATCTCGAGCGGGCCCGGGCGGAGCGCTGGGCAGAGCGCGCGGCCCTGGTGGATACGCTGCGCGCGGAGTCCTTCCTGGGTCCGTCCGAGGCGCCGGACGACTCGCGGCTTCAGGAGGCGCTGCATCGCTTCCTCGCAGCCACTCCCTCGGCGCTGGTCGGCGTGTCGCTCGACGATCTGGCCGGCGAGCGCGAGCCGGTGAACGTGCCCGGCGTGCCGCTCCACGCGCACCGGAGCTGGTCGCGGCGCATGAGCCGCACCCTGGAGGAGCTGCGTGGATCCCCTGGGGTACGCGCGCTGCTCGAGCTTTTGCGCGACCGCTCCCTGCGATCGCCGCAACGCGGCTAGACTCCGCGCCCAGATGAACCTGACTCCCGAGGAGAGGGGGGCCCTCGAGGCCGGGGACTTCGCCGAGGCGGTGCGCCTGCAGGTCCGCTACGGCAGCGCGAAGCCCTTCGCGGAGGCGACTTCCCACGATCTGCTGGAGGCTGTCTCACGGGTGTGTCGCCAGTGGGCCGTGGACCGCATGCTGGAGACCGAGCGCGCGGTGCGCGGCCAGGACGCCAAGCGCGTCTACTACCTGTCGCTCGAGTTCCTGCTCGGACGCAGTCTCGAGGCCTCGCTGCGCAACCTGCTGGCCCTCGAGGAGGTGCGCAAGGCCCTCGCGAAGCTGGACGTCGATCTCGACGCCCTGATCGCCAGCGAGCCCGACGCCGGCCTCGGCAACGGCGGTCTCGGCCGCCTCGCCGCCTGCTTCCTGGACTCGCTCGCGACCCGCGGCTACCCCGGCTACGGCTACGGCATCAACTACGAGCACGGGCTCTTCCGCCAGGTGATCGTGGACGGCGAACAGCAGGAGCGACCGGACTCCTGGCGCCAGCTCGGCTCGCCCTGGCTGATTCCGCGCCCGGAGCGCGCCGTGGCCGTGCCCGTCTACGGTCGCGCCGGCCGCCGGCGCGCCGGGGGGCAGGGCAGCTGGGTCGACTGGGGCGTGATCGTCGGCATCCCGCACGACATGCCGGTGGTGGGCTACGGCGGGCGCACCGTGAACTGGCTGCGGCTCTACTCGGCGGGCACCGCCGAGGAGTTCGACGTCGGCCTCTTCAACTCGGGCGACTACCTGCGGGCCTTCGAGCGCAAGCTCTCCACCGAGCGGATCTCGAAGCTCCTCTATCCCTCCAGCTCCAGTGAGTCGGGCCGCGAGCTGCGGCTGCTCCAGGAGTACTTCTTCGTCGCCTGCTCGCTCCGCGACCTCGTGCGGCGCTTCCTGGAGCACCATTCGAATCTCGACGAGCTGCCCGAGCAGGTCGCCATCCAGCTGAACGACACCCACCCGGCGCTGGCCGTTCCCGAGCTGATCCGCCTGCTGGTGGACGAGCACGAGCTCTCCTTCGACCGGGCTGCCGAGCTGACGCGCGCGACCCTGGCCTACACGAACCACACCCTGCTGCCGGAAGCCCTGGAGACCTGGTCCAGGCCGCTCCTCGGCCGGGTGGTGCCGCGGCACCTTCAGATCATCGAGGAGCTGAACGCCCGCTTCCTGGTCGAGGTCCGCTCGCGCTGGCCCGAGGACCTCGATCGGATCCGGCACATGTCGATGGTCGAGGAGAGCCAGCCCAAGCGCATTCGCATGGCCAACCTGGCCATCGTCGGCTGCCACAGCGTGAACGGCGTCTCGGAGCTGCACTCGGAGCTCGTGAAGAGCCGACTCGTCCCGGACTTCGCCGAGCTGTGGCCGGAGCGCTTCTGCAACGTGACCAACGGCGTGACGCCGCGGCGTTGGCTGCTCCAGGCGAACCCGCGCCTGGCGGAGCTGATCCAGCAGCGCATCGGAACGGGCTGGATCCGCCAGCTCGAAGAGCTGGCCTCCCTGGAGCCGAGCCTCGAGGACCCGACCTTCCGGCAGGCGCTGCGCGGTGTGAAGCGAGCCAACAAGGAGCGGCTCGCGGAGGTGATCGCCCAGAGCACGGGGGCGCTCTGCGATCCGGGCTCGCTCTTCGACGTCCAGGTGAAGCGCATCCACCTCTACAAGCGCCAGCTGCTGGCGGCCCTGCACGCCCTCCACCTGATGCTCCGCGTGCTCGAGGACGGGGAGGACCTGGAGGTGCCGCGCACCTGCATCTTTGCCGGCAAGGCGGCGCCCGAGTACTTCCTGGCCAAGCTGGTGATCCGTCTGATCGGCGCCCTGGGGAGTGCCATCGAGGCCGAGCCACGGGTCCGCGAGCAGCTCCGCGTGGTCTTCGTCCCGGACTACCGGGTCTCCCTGGCCGAGGTGCTGATTCCGGCAGCCGATCTGTCGGAGCAGATCTCGACGGCCGGCTTCGAGGCCTCCGGCACCGGCAACATGAAGCTGGCGCTGAACGGCGCGCTCACCCTCGGTACGCTCGACGGAGCCAACATCGAGATCCGCGACGCCGTGGGCGAGGAGAACCTCTACATCTTCGGCCTGCGCGCCGAGGAGGTGGGCCGCATCCGCGAGGGCTACGACCCCCACGGCTTCGTGGCCCGCAGCCCGGCGCTGGCCCGCGTGATCGAGGTCCTGGCCTCGGATCGGCTCTCGCCCGGACAGCCCGGCCTCTTCGCCCCGCTGCTCCATCACCTCTTCGACGAGCGCGATCCCTACTGCGTGCTGGCCGACTTCGAGCCCTACCGCGAGACCCAGGGCCGGGCGGCGGCGGACTTCCGCGACGCCGATGGCTGGTCGCTGCGGGCCGGCCGCAACATCGCGCGGATGGGCCGCTTCTCCTCGGACCGGGCCATCGAGGAGTACGCCGGCCGCATCTGGGGGCTTCGCACGCTCGGGAGCTGAGCGGGGCCGCGTCCGCCTGCGGTAGCCTGGGCACGCCATGGCCGGCCTCGCCTTCCACCCCCTCGATCCCGCCTTCCGTCGCGATCCCTTCCCCGCCTATGCCCGGGGGCGGGCGGAGCAGCCGCTGCTGGCCCACGAGGGGCTGCCGCTGCGCGTCTTCTCGGTCTTCCGCTACGCGGACGTGCAGGCGGTGCTGCGCGATCCGAAGACCTGGTCGAGCCGGTTTCCGCCGCGCGTCTTCGGACAAGCCGACGACGGCCCGCCCCCCAGCATGCTGGGGACCGATCCGCCGGCCCACACCCGCCTGCGCAGCCTGGTGAACAAGGCCTTCACGCCGCGCATCGTGGCGCGCCTGGAGCCGCGCATGCACGAGCTCGCCGAGGCGCTGCTCGACGCGGCTCTCGAGGCCGGCCGGGTGGATCTGGTGGAGGCGCTGGCCTACCCGCTGCCCGTGACGATCATCGCGGAGATCATCGGGATCCCCCGACAGGATCGCGAGCAGTTCAAGCAGTGGTCGGATCGCGCGGTCGCCGCCCTCGGCACGGGCTTCTTCACGGGGATCGACGCCCCGCGCCGGGCGCGGCGCGAGCAGCTGCTGCGCGAGATGCGCGACTACCTGGTACCGCTGGCGGAGCAGCGCCGGAGCGCGCCCCGGGAAGACCTGCTGACCGGGCTCGTGCAGGCGGAGCACGAGGGCTCGGTGCTCTCCCACGAGGAGATGCTGTCGATGCTGGTGCTGCTGCTGGTGGCCGGCAACGAGACCACCACCACGCTGATCGGCAACGCGGCGCTGGAGCTGCTGGCCCACCCCGAGCAGGAGAAGCGCCTGCGCGAGCGCCCCGAGCTGCTGCCGCAGGCGGTCGACGAGGTGCTGCGTTTCGCCTCGCCGGTGCAGTTCGACCCGCGACGCGCCACCCGGCGCGTCGATCTGCACGGAGTGCGCATCGAGGCCGACGACTTCGTGCTGTGCTGGCTGGGCTCGGCGAACCGCGACGAGAGCGTCTTCCTCCGGGCCGAGCACTTCGACGTGGCCCGCGAGAAGAACCCGCACCTGGCCTTCGGCTTCGGCACCCACTACTGCCTCGGCGCGAACCTGGCGCGCCTGGAGGCGCGCATCGCCCTGGGTGCCCTGCTGCGCCGCACGCGACGGCTGGAGCGGATCGGCTCCGAGCCCCTGCCCCTGCATCCGAGCCCGGTCTTCCGGGCCGTGACCTCGCTTCCGGTCCGCCTGGAGCCCGCGTGAAGCGCTACGTCGCGGAGGCCATCGGCACCTTCGCCCTGGTCTTCGCAGGGACGGGCGCCATCGTGGTGAGCCAGGTCGCCCCCGGCTCGCTCTCCCACGTCGGGATCGCCCTGGCCTTCGGCCTGGTGGTGATGACCATGATCTACGCCGTGGGCGACGTCTCCGGGGCCCACCTGAACCCGGCGGTCACCCTGGGCTTCTTCGCGGCTCGACGGCTGCCCGCTCGCGATCTACTCCCCTACGCGGCGGCCCAGTGCCTGGGAGCGGTGCTCGCGAGCGGTCTGCTGCGCTGGATCTTCGCCGCTCCTGCCGATCTGGGAGTGACCCTTCCCAGCGGCAGCGCCTCCCAGTCCTTCGTGCTGGAGCTGCTGATCACGGCCCTGCTGATGTTCGTGATCCTCGGCGTGGCGACGGGCGCCAAGGAGAAGGGCGTGATGGCCGGCGTGGCGGTGGGGGCCACCGTCGGCCTGGCGGCCCTCTTCGCCGGGCCGATCTCCGGGGCCTCGATGAACCCCGCGCGCTCGCTGGGTCCCGCGCTGGTCTCCGGCCGCCTCGACGGCCTCTGGATCTACTGGCTGGCGCCCGCCCTCGGCGCCTGCCTGGCCGTGCTCGGCTGCCGCTGCGTCCGCGAGGAGGGCTGCTGCAGCCGCGCGTAGAGGTCGAGCAGGCGCTCGGCCTTGCGCTCGGCGGTATAGCGCTCCTCGAAGCGGGCCCGGGCCGCGAGGCCCCAGTCCCGTGTCCGCTTGGCGTCGGCCCAGGCCTGGCGCACGCGTCGGGCGAGATCGCGCGCGTCTCCCGGGAGGAAGCGAAGCCCCGTGCGGCCCTCCTCGACCAGCTCTCCCAGGGCGCCGCGGTCCGAGGCCAGCACCGGTACGCCGCGGGCGTAGGCCTCCGCGATCACAAGCGGGAAGTTCTCGTAGCAGAGGCTCGGCACCACCAGGAAGCGCGCCCGCTGCAGGGCCCCGAGCACGCCGGAGCGGGGCAGGGCGCCGCGCAATCGGACCCGCCGCAGGCCCGCCTGCCGCACGCGCTGCTCCAGGGCTCCGCGCAGCGGTCCGTCCCCCACGATCTCCAGCGGCAGCTCCGGCGCCAGCTGCCGCCAGGCTTCGAGCAGGGTCTCGACGCCCTTCTCGGGGGAGAGGCGGCCGACGAAGAGGGCGTGGCCGCCGGGGCCGGGGTCCGGACGCGGGCCCGGATCCGGATCGACACAGTTCGGAATCACCTCGATGCGCTCGGGCGGCAGGCCGCCCCGCAGGAAGCGGCTGCGCGCGAAGTCCGAGAGGGCCACGAAGCGGTCGACGCGCGAGCGGTAGGTGCCGCGGGCCCGGTGGACCGCCAGCACCGCGGCCGAGACGGCGGTGGCGGGGCGCGAGCCCCGGTAGCAGGCGTGTCGGACGCCCCGCCACAGACCGTGGTCGACGCAGTCCTCACAGGGCCGGCCCTCGCGCAGGAAGTCCGCCGCGGGACACAGGAGTCGGTAGTTGTGGAGCGACTGCACGACCGGGATCCCGGCCTCGTGGCAGGCCTCGTAGGCCGAGGGCGAGATCAGCGGGAAGGTGTTGGTGAAGTGGGCGACGTCCGGGCGCTCCCGGGCGACGAGTGCGCGCAGCTCCCGGTGGCTGCGCGCGCTCCAGATCGCGTCGAGCGCGAGCCGCGCCCGCCCGGGGCCCCGGGGCTCGATCTCGCGGTTGTGTCGCTCGTAGACGCAGAGCTCGCAGCCCCGCCGGCGCAGCAGTTCCCGCTCGGCCCGCTCGACGGCGGACTCGCCTCCGTCCTGCTGATAGTGGTTGTGGACGCGGAGGACCTTCACGCGGCGGCGCCGACCCAGCCGGCGTCCTCCTCGTAGCCCAGCTCGATCAGCAGCTCGCCCGCCTCGGCGTGGAAGAAGGCCCGGTCCTCCGGGCTCCAGGTCTCGCACCAGCGGGCCGGCCGGGCGCCGGGAATCGTGGTGCCGCGCGGCTCCCGGGCCAGCAGGCGGCCGGCCCGGCTCTGCCAGGCGCTGCGCAGGGGCTTCGGCAGGATGGGCTCCGCGTAGCAGGGCTCGAGCCGCAGCCAGTCCGCCAGCCGCTCGAGGCTCTCGCCGGGCGCCTCCAGGAGATCCTCGAAGCGCACGGCGCGCACCTGCGGCACGGCCAGCTGCTCGGTGACGCAGCGGGCCCAGTGGGCCGCGCGGCTCTCGCCGGCGACCTCCTGGCGCAGGAAGTCCGAGAGCCCGGCCGGGGCGGTCGGGTCGTAGCCGCGCACGTAGGCGTGCAGCGAGGCCAGCACGTCGCGCCCGTCGCGCACGACCACCACCAGCTGCGCGTCGGCCAGCACGCTGGCCACGAAGGCGGCGTGCGGCCCCTTGCCGTCCAGGTGCTCGCCCAGGGCGTGGGTCTTCACGATCGGACGCTCGGCGCGGCGCAGCAGCGCCGCGGCGCGGGCTTCGCACAGGGGCTCCGGGTGGGGCAGCAGCCGGTCGAGGTTCAGGTACAGGGAGTCGAGTCCCTCCCCGAGCCGCTTGCGGGCGCGGCACTCGGCGAACTGGCGGCGCAGCAGATCGATCGCCAGGTGCGTGCCCGAGCGGCGGTGGGTCGCCACGACGATGCGGCGGCCGACTCCGTGGAGGCGCGGGTCGAGGGCGAGGTGCACACCCTCCCGATCGGCCGGTCGCGCCCCGCGGTTGAGGGCGGAGAAGCGGCGGCGGGCCCGGCACTTGCCCGGCCCCCTGCGCGCTCCTGAGCGGCCGCCTCAGGCGCCGGCGGGCCCGATCTGCACCGGGATGCCGTTCAGGATCCCGTTGCCGGAGAGCTCGTCGAGCCGCTCCTCGTCCGTGAGCAGGTTCGAGTTGACGCCCGCGTGACGGCGCGCCACCTCCAGGCCGGCCTCCGGGTCGTCGTGGCCGTAGCCGTGCGGGAGGCTCACCACGCCCGGCATCATCTCGTCGCTCACCGCCACCGGCGCCGTCAGCTCGCCCACCCTGGAACGCAGCCGCGCGCGACCGCCGTCCTCCAGCCCGAGCCGGGAGGCGTCGTCCGGGTGGACCAGCAGGGTGCAGCGCTCGCGCCCCTTGGCCAGCGCCTGCACGTTGTGCATCCAGGAGTTGTTGGAGCGCAGGTGGCGGCGACCCACCAGCAGCATGCGGTCGTCGCGGGCCAGCTCGGCCCGACGGGCCCGGAGCCGCTCCACGTCGCCCACGATCAGCTCGGGAGCCAGCTCGACACGGCCCGAGGCGGTGCGCAGCAGGTCGGGGAGCCGCGGCTCGAGGGGGCCGAGATCGATGCCGTGGGGGGCCTCGCGCAGGGCCCGGAGGGAGAGGCCCTCGCGCGCGCCGAAGCGATCGCCGTAGGGCCCGGCGCGCAGCATGGCATCCAGCACGCGCTCGGGTCCGCGCTGGCTGCCGATCGCCTCGCGCGCGCGCTCCGGCGTGACGTCGGGACAGGCGCTGCCGGACCCGACACAGCCCTGGAGCACCGTGTCGAGCACCAGGTCGTCCACCACGTCCAGTGAGACGCCGTTCACGCGGCCCGCCAGCTCCGCCAGGACCTCCCACTGGTCGGGGCCGTCGTCCTGGCGCGCCAGGGCCGGCGGGGACAGCTTGGCCACGTTGCGCACCGAGAGCTGGGTGAAGGCCAGGTCGTAGTTCGAGCGCTCGAGCGGGGCCGGCGGCGGCAGGATCAGGTCGGCGAAGCGGGTGGTCTCGTTGCGGTAGATGTCCACTGCCACCATGAAGTCGAGCTGCTCGAGGGCCCGGGCCAGCCGCGCCGGATTCGGCGTCGAGAGCACCGGGTTGCCGGCCACCGTGACCAGCGCGCGGATGCCCTGGTCGCCGGCGTCGGCGATCTCCTCGGCGAGCGTCGCCACCGGCAGCTCGCCGAAGGCCTCGGGGGCTCCGCGCACACTCGAGCGCCAGCGCGCGTAGGGCACGCGGCCGCTGCCTCCGGGCCGGTCTTCGCCCGGGCCGGTCGCGGGTCGCGGGAACATCACGCCGCCGGGCCGATCGAGGTTGCCGGCCAGCGCGTTGGCGACGTCCACCAGCCAGCTCGCCAGCGTGCCGAACTCCTGGGTACAGGTGCCGATGCGCCCGTAGCAGGCCGCGCGCTCGGTGGCGGCCAGCTCGCGGGCCAGGCGACGGGTGGTCTCGGCCGGCACGCCGGTCACGGCAGCGACGGACTCGGGGGAGAAGTCCTTGGCCAGGGTGCGCACCTCTTCCAGGCCGTTCACGTGGGCCTCGAGCGGGCCCAGGCGCAGCCGTCCCTCCTCGCACAGGGTCTGCACGATGGCGAAGAGCCAGTAGGCGTCGGTGCCGGGCCGGATGAAGACGTGCTCGTCGGCGAGGCGTGCCGTCTCGCTGCGGCGCGGATCGACCACCACGATGCGGCCACCCCGCTCGCGGATCGCCGCGAGCCGGCCCGGCAGGTCCGGCGCCGTCATCAGGCTCCCGTTGGAGGCCAGGGGGTTGGCGCCGAGCACCAGCAGGAAGTCCGTGCGGTCGAGGTCCGGGACCGGGATGCTGAGGCCCCCTCCGAACATCGTCACGGCGGAGAGCATCTTCGGAAGCTGGTCGACGCTCGACGCGGAGAAGCGCCGGCGCGTGCCGAGCGCGCGGATCAGGGCCGGCAGATAGATCGCCGAGCCGAGGTCGTGGGCGTTGGGATTGCCCGCGTAGAGGGCCAGGGACTCGGGTCCGTGCGCCTCGCGGATCTCGCGCAGGCGGCCGGCAGCCCAGTCGAGGGCCTCCTCCCAGCCGATCTCCTCCCAGCGCTCGCCGACCCGTCGCAGCGGCCGCCGCAGCCGGTCCGGATCCTCCTGCAGGCCCTTCAGGCCGTAGGCCTTGGGGCAGAGGTAGCCGCGGCTGAAGGGGTCCTGGCCGTCGCCCCGGATCGTCGCCACGCGGCCGGCGGTGGAGTCGACCTCCACGGCGATGCCACAGGTGGCCTCGCAGAGCGGGCAGGCGCGGTAGACGATCTCGGTCGCGGCGGTCATGGGGGGCTCCTGGCTGTGGACGTCTGCCCCGGAGACTACACGAAGCGCCCGTCCCGCCGGCAGCGCCGATCCGCTACGCCGCTCCGGGTTGATCTCAAAGCCCTGGTGCGGACGGCCGATACAGCGAGCCGATGCACCCCGCCATCCTGCCGGCCGCGCTGGTCTTCTCCTTCTCGCTGGCGATGGCGGCCTACGTCGTGGCGCTGCGGGAGAAGCGCGAGCTGCACTGGCTGCTGCTGGGGGCCCTGGTCTCGCTGATGACCTGGACCCTGGGCACGATGCTCCGCTTCTCGGTGACCACCGAGGGAGGCCTGCACGCCTCGTTGCGACTGATCTTCCTGGGGGTCTTCGCCACCCCGGCCTTCTGGATGTTGCTGGCCGCGAGCTACGCGCGCCTGCGCCTGACCCGGCGGCGCTGGTTCCAGCTCGCCACCGTCTCGCCCGGGGTGATCGCCTACCTCTTCCTGCTCACCAACGAGGGCCACGGCCTGATGATCCGGGAGGTGAGCTTCGAGGCCCTGGAGTCCGGGGGGCGCGCCTGGGTCGGCCCGGTCTTCTGGGCCTTTCTGGCCTGGGCCTGGCTGTGCCTGGCGGGGGGCATCGTCACCTACCTGGCCACGGCGGGACGGCTGGTGCGCGGCGACGAGCGCTGGCGCGGCCTGCTGCTGGCCCTGGCCTCCGCCGTCCCGCTGGTGGTGAGCCCCCTCTACCTGTTCGGCTGGGTCCCCGTCTCCTTCGACCTCACCCCCAGCAGCATCTGCCTGTCGCTGCTGATCGTATCCACCACGATCTTCCGCTATCGCCTGCTCCAGAGCCCGCCCCTCGCACACCGCGACGTGATCGCGCGGCTGCGGGACGGCGTCGTGATGGCGAGCCCCGCCGGCGCGGTCGTCGAGGTGAACGAGGCGGCCGAGGGAATCCTGGGCCAGCCCATCGGCGGCCTGCGACGCCGGCCGCTGGAGGAGGTGCTGGTCGAGCTGGCGGCTCCGGCCGAGCGCGCATCGCTGCTGGAGAGCCTCGTCGGCCTCGAGGCCGGCGAGCCGCGCGTCGTCCGGGAGATCTCGACCCCGGACGAGCGCTGGATCTCGATCCTGGCGGCCCGCGTCTGGGCGCCGGACGGCGCCGACGCCGGGCGCTTCGCCCTGCTCCGAGACCGCACCGACGAGCGGCGCCTGGAGCGGCTGCTGCGGCAGAACGAGCGGCTCCAGAGCATCGGGACCCTGGCGGCGGGCATCGCCCACGAGGTCAACAACCCCCTCGCCTTCATCCGCTCCAATCTGAGCCAGCTCCACGCCCTGGGGGAGCGGGCCGAGTCGCACCGCCCGGGCGAGACGGTGAAGTGGCCGGAGGAGCTCTGCGATCTGCGCCAGATCGCCGAGGAGACCCTCGACGGGATCGGCCGCATCGAACGCATCGTGGCGGACATGCGCGGTCTGGCGACGGCGCGGGAGGCGGGGAGCGATCCCTTCGCGCCGGTCCGGGTCAACGACGTAGTGCGCGATGCGATCCGCCTGGCCGACCTGGCCCGCGCTCCCACGCGGGCCCTGCGCACCGAGCTGGAGGAGGGGCTCCCGAGCGTCCTGGGCTCGGCGGAGCGGCTGGTGCAGGCGCTCCTCAACCTGCTGGTCAACGCCAAGCACGCCGTCGAGAAGTCCCAAGAGCCCCACATCGCCGTCCACACGCAGCTCTGCGAGGGGGCGGTGGAGATCTGCGTCTGCGACAACGGACCGGGCGTCGAGGCCGAGCATCAGGAGCGCATCTTCGATCCCTTCTTCACCACCAAGGGGCCGGACCGGGGCACCGGGCTGGGGCTGGCCATCGCCTACGACATCGTGCGCGACCACGGCGGCGTGCTCGAGCTGCGCTCGCGCCCGGCTGGGGGAGCCGCGTTCCTGCTGCGCCTGCCATTGGCGACCGACCAGGGGACTCCGTAAGCTCGCCCTCCGTGGCGCACGAATTCGTCTTCACCATGCAGGACCTCCGCAAGGTGGTCCCGCCCGACCGGGTGATTCTCGACGAGATCACGCTGGCCTTCCTGCCCGGCGCCAAGATCGGCGTGCTCGGCGCCAACGGCGCCGGCAAGAGCAGCCTGCTGCGCATCATGGCCGGCGAGGACGGCGACTTCCTGGGGGAGGCCCGGGCGATGCCCGGGGTGCGGGTGGGCCACCTGCCCCAGGAGCCCCGCCTCGACGCCGAGAAGGACGTGCTCGGCAACGTCGAGGAGGGCGTGGCCGAGACGCGCGCGCTGCTGCGGCGCTTCGAGGAGATCTCCGCGAAGTTCGCCGAGCCCCTCGACGACGATGCCATGAACGCGCTGCTCGAGGAGCAGGGCAAGCT